>JAEDJB010000167.1 GCA_016296565.1 Oscillospiraceae bacterium | reverse complement strand
TTTGGGGACATTGGTCCAACCCTTGGAAAATGTATCCGGGAGAGCAGACTCTGCCATGGGGAATACTACCTGGGGAGCCAGACCATCCGGGCCACGGTCATCGGGGCGGGCTGCCACAGCGCCATGCTTTCCGGCAGCACGGTGTTCTGCCAGAATGTGGCGCTGCCGCTGAAAAACCTGCGTGTGGTGCATCTGGACAAGGAAGACCAGACTGCTCTGGGTCCGGTGCTTACCCAGGCGGCAAGGACCCAGGAAGGCCCCTGGGTGCTGGCGCTGCCGGGATACACGGCACCGGATTACGGCAGGGTTTCGGCGCTGGCGGAGGAGCTGCTCCGCTTTCTGGCAGGAAAGCCAATGCTTCTGTGTCTGGAGGCGGATATGGCCAAGGCCCTGGGCCAGGCCCTGGCACTGCGGGCGGGAAAGGACGCGGAGATTCTTTGCATCGACCGGGTGCGCCTGCCCAAAGGCAGCTATCTGGATGTGGGGGCTCCCGTGGGCCCCGCCTTCCCGGTGGTGGTGAAAACCCTGGTATTTGGAACGTGAAAGGCAGGAAACAGCAATGAACAAACAGGAGCTATCCAACCTGGTAGCGGAGATTCTGGCGGGTATGGGGTCGGAGCCCCAGGTAAAAGCCGGGGACTACCGCCCCACCTGTCCGGGACCGGAGAGAAAACAGACGGATTTCGCCCCCGGGGACTTTGTGCCGGATGTGACGGAACTGGATCTGCGGAAGCTCTACCTGACGGAATCTCCCCGGAACCGGGAGCGTTTCGCGGCAATGAAGGGCAAAACCCCCGCCCGCCTGGGCTGCGGAAAGGCAGGGGCACGGTACAAAACCCTGACCATGCTGCGGTTCCGGGCGGACCATGCCGCCGCCCAGGATACGGTATTCAGCCAGGTTCCGGAGGACTTTGCCCGGTCCCAGGGCTGGGTATCGGTACAGACCCGGTGCGAAAGCAAGGACCAGTATCTGACCAGGCCGGACCTGGGCCGGTGCTTTGACGACCAGAACCGGCAGATACTTCGTACCGAACTGCCTCAGAATCCAAAGGTGCAGCTGGTGGTGGGGGACGGCCTGTCCTCCGCGGCCATTCTGGCCAATGCGGTGGACTGCCTGGCGGCCATCCGGGACGGACTGAAGCTCCGGGGCATTGACCCGGGGAAGACGGTGTTTGTCCGGTACTGCCGGGTAGGGGCGGGGGACGCCATCGGCGATGTGACCAACGCGGAAGTGGTGTGTATGCTGGTGGGCGAACGGCCGGGCCTGGTAACGGATAAGAGTATGTCCTGCTATATCACCTACGGCGCCCGCACCGGGGTGCTGGAATCCTGCCGGACGGTGGTCAGCAACATCCACGCCCAGGGCACCCCGGCTGTGGAGGCCGGTGCCCATATCGCAGGCCTGCTGGAAACGATTCTGAAGAAAAAGGTTTCCGGTGTGGCCCTTTACGGGGAGGAAGGGGCATGATCCCTGTAAAGGTCCTGGCGGTGCGGTTTCTGCCCAATGCCAGCCGGAGCCTTCTGGAGAAGCTGGGGACCGACTGTCACAGCCTGGCGCTTCTGACAACGGACTGCGATGACGCGACCTACATTGCCCTGGACGAGGCCACCAAGTCGGCCCGGGCAAAGGTGGTGTTTGCCAGGAGCTTCTACGCCGGGGCCGCCAACGCCACCCAGCCCTATGCCGGAGAGGTCATCGGCATTCTCGGGGCGGATACGCCCCCGGACGCGGCCAGCGCCATGGACGCGGCGTTAAGCGCGCTGGAAAAAGTGGGCTTTGAAGAATACCGGGGCGTCAGCTTCCTTGCCCACACCGTCAGCAGCGCAGGCTCTTTTCTGGCGGAGGAGGCGGGGGTGCCCCTGGGAAGCGCCCTGGCCTATCTGATCGCCCCGCCCCTGGAGAGCGTTGTGGGGCTGGATGCCGCTCTGAAGGCGGCGGATGTACGGCTCTGCAAATTCTATGATCCGCCCAGTCAGACCAACTTTGGAGGCGGTCTGCTGACCGGCACCCAGTCGGCCTGCACCGCGGCCTGTCAGGCCTTCCGGGAGGCGGTTATGGAAGTGGCGGACAGACCCCGGTAAAGAAGGATTTACCTGACTAAGGGAGTGCACTTGGCTCCCCCCTTGGGGGAGCTGGCACGGCATCTGCCGTGACTGAGAGGGCCCTCTCCGCCCCCTGCGGGGGCACCTCTCCCATAGGGAGAGGCAAGGCGCACTGCGGCGCAATCCTTAATCAGCTAAAGTCCCCTTTTGCAACAAAATCTTGGAACACAACAGGAAAGGAACAATAAGTCTATGGATACCAATTCTCTGGGAATGATCGAAACCAAGGGCCTTGTGGGGGCCATTGAAGCGGCGGATGCCATGGTCAAATCGGCCAATGTGCAGCTGGTCGGCAAGGAGCAGGTAGGCGGCGGCCTGGTGACCGTTATGGTCCGGGGGGACGTGGGCGCCGTGAAGGCCGCCACGGATGCCGGTGCCGCGGCGGCGGAAAAGGTGGGGGAGCTGATTTCCGTCCATGTCATTGCCCGCCCCCATGTGGAGGTGGACAATATCCTGCCCAAGGCCCGCACCGGCGGCAGCAATGCCCAGGGGAAGTAACCCATGCTCTGGTGCCTGGAAAATGTCCGGGATAATATCCGAACCCGGCAGGGCCGGCGGGTGTTCTTCCTGGCAGAGGGGGACACCCTGACCAGCTCCGCACGGGATTACCTGACGGAGGAGCGGATCCCCATTGTTCCCGCGGCGCAGGCAAAGATCACCCAATACCGGGGCCTGGACGGCTGCTATTACGAGGAAAAGCCGGAGCATATGACCCAGCTCACCGGGGAAGTGCTGGTGCCCAAAACCCATCCAAGAATCCGTTTTCGGGGCAGCCTGGACAGTCTGGAAAGCCGGATTCTCCTGCTGGCGCTGGAGGAACCGGAGCTGCAGGCCCAATGCGGCGAGCTGCTGGATTTTGTCCGGCAGATTCTGAAGTGCGAGGTGCTGGAGGAGCCTTTCCGGGTGGACAGGCTCCTGGGCATGACCCTGGACCAGGTACGCACCTACAGCCAGCTGCCCCAGCAGTATCTGGGAATTCCCCATTTTATGCCCGGGCCCCGGCATGGCCTGCGGGTGGCCCGGCTCAACGGTCTGCGCACACAGGTGCGCCAGACGGAGCTGGAGGCGGCCCAGGCCTTTCCGGAGGGACGGGAGGACATCATCCGGGGGCTCAACCGGCTCAGCAGCGCGGTGTATATTCTCATGCTGAAATGCGTGCAGCAACAAGGGGCCACCTAGGGGGCCGGGAGGAAGGACTTCTATGAAATTGAAAACCACCCTTTTGGGGAAAACATACCAGTTTCGGGACCTGAAACAGGTGCTTGCCAAGGCAAACGAGGTGAAGACCGGAGACCAATTGGCGGGCCTGGCAGCGGAAAGCGCCCAGGAGCGCATTGCCGCCAAGGTGGTGCTTGCCGGGGTGACCCTGCAGGAGCTGCGGGAGAATCCGGCGGTTCCCTATGAAACGGACGAGGTTACCCGCATCATCCAGGACGACCTGAATCTTCCCCAGTATGAAAAAATCAAGGGCTGGACGGTGTCCGACCTGCGGGAATATATCCTGGATGAAAACACCACAGGCGGGGATATTCACCGGCTCAGCCGGGGGCTGACCTCCGAAATGGTGGCGGCGGTGTGCAAGCTGATGGGCAATCTGGACCTTATTTATGCCGCTTCCAAAATCACCGTAACGGCCCACTGCAATACCACCATCGGGCTTCCCGGTACGCTGAGCTGCCGCCTGCAGCCCAACCACACCACCGATGACCCGGAGGGCATTACCGCCTCCACCCTGGAGGGCCTGAGCTTCGGCGCGGG
>JAEDJB010000022.1 GCA_016296565.1 Oscillospiraceae bacterium | reverse complement strand
TAAGGAGCGATGTCCTGGGCATACATGTCGGCCTGCTTCTCATCGTTGATGAGGATCATGATGATGTCAGCCTGCTTGGTAGCCTCGGGCACGGTGTAGACCTGGAAGCCGTCCTTCTCTGCCACGGGCCAGGACTTGCCGCCCTTGCGCAGGCCGATGATCACGTCGCAGCCGGAGTCACGCAGGTTCAGCGCATGGGCGTGACCCTGGGAGCCGTAACCGATGATGGCAATCTTCTTGCCGTTTAACTGATTCAGGTCACAGTCCTTCTCATAATACATTTTTGCCATAGTTGAATTCTCCTTTTTCCTTGGTGTCTTCGTCAATGGTATATTTTCCACGTTCCAGAGCGATCATACCGGTGCGAACCAGTTCGATGATGCCGAAGCTCTCCAGCAGTTCCTGGACGGCGTCGGTCTTCTTCTCGTCTCCGATGAGGGAGAGAGTCAGGGTTTCCTTGGACACGTCGATGATGGAGCCCCGGAAAATGTTGGCGATTTGGATGATTTGGTTCTTGTCCTCGCTGGTTCTGGCGTGAACCTTGTAGAGCACCAGCTCCCGGCGGATGGAGTGGCTGGGAACCAGCAGCTTCACGGAGTGCACGGGAACCATCTTGGCCAGCTGGTTGCAGATCAGGGCCGTCTGGTTGTCGTTGGTGAGGACCTCGATGGTCATACGGGAGACGGCGGGGTCGTCGGTGGTGCCCACCGCCAGGGATTCGATGTTAAAGCCCTTCCGGGAGAACAGGCGGGAGATCTGGGACAGAACGCCAGACTCGTTGTCCACCAGGACGGATAAGGTGCGCAGCTTCACTTCTTCCATGGTTCTTGTCCTCCTTCCTTAGTTGACCAAAAATTCGGTGATGTGGGTGCCGCCGTTGACCATGGGACGGACCAGCTCGCCTTCGAAGATGTTGCAGTCGATGACGGTGCCGATGCCCTTCTCCTGGGCCTCCAGGGCGGCCTGGATGGCGGTCTCCAGCTCCTCCACCGTGTTCACGTGGAAGCCCTGCAGGCCGTTGGCCTCAGCCAGCTTCGCAAAGTCGGGGCCGCGGTCGGTGGTGGTCTGGAAATACCGCTCGTCATACACCAGCTCCTGCCACTGACGGACCATGCCCAGGCGGCGGTTGTTCATGATGAAGGTGATGACGGGGGTCTTATAGAACTCCTCGGTGGACAGCTCGTTGCAGTTCATGCGGAAGGAGCCGTCGCCGGTGATGTGGATGACGGTCTTGTCGGGGTTGCCCATCTTGGCGCCGATGGCAGCGCCCATGCCGAAGCCCATGGCGCCGAAGCCGCCGGAGGTGAGCAGCTGACCGGGATAGTCAAAGTGGAAGTGCTGGATGGCCCACATCTGGTGCTGGCCCACGTCGGTGGCCACGATGGAGTCTTCGGGGCAGACCTTGGCGATGGTGTCCAGAATCTGCTTGGGGGTCATGACGGGGCTGTTCTCGTCGTACTTGGTCTCGGTGGGGAAGGAGAAGACGTACTTCTTCCACTCGCTGTGGTCGTACTGGGGAACCTTCCGGTTCAGCAGCTCCAGCACCTGCTTGGCGCTGCCGATGATGTGGTGGTCGGTCTCCACGTTCTTGTTGATCTCTGCCCGGTCGATGTCAATGTGGACAATCTTGGCCTGGCGGGCGAAGGTGGCGGGCTTCAGGGCCACACGGTCGGAGAAGCGGCAGCCCACAGCGATGAGCAGATCGCAGCCGTCGCAGGCCATGTTGGAGGCCTTGGAGCCGTGCATGCCGATCATGCCGGTGGCCAGGGGGTCACGGCCGGCAATGCCGCCGGCGCCCATCAGGGTGATGGCCACGGGAGCGTCGATCCGGCGGGCAAACTCCCGGAACTCCTGGTGTGCGCGGCCGCGGACCACGCCGCCGCCGCAGATGAGCATGGGCTTCTTGGACTGGGCGATCATGTCCACCAGCTTGTTCACGTCGTCCTGGTCGGGCTCGGGCATCTTCAGGGTGGAGGTGCGGGCACGGCGCATCAGAGCGGCCAGGCGGCCGGAGGTGGCGTGCTTCTCCCGGGGCAGGTACTCATACTCGGCCTTCTCGGCGGTGACGTTCTTCACGATGTCGATGAGAACGGGGCCGGGGCGGCCGCTGCGGGCCAGAGCGAAGGCCTCGCGGACAATATCGGCCAGCTCGTTGACGTCGCGGACCAGATAAGTACACTTGGTAATGGGCATCACGATGCCGGTAATGTCAACCTCCTGGAAGGCGTCCTTACCGATGAGGTTCTGGCCCACGTTGCAGGTGATGAACACCACCGGGGACGAATCCATATAGGCGGTGGCGATACCGGTGGTCAGGTTGGTGGCGCCGGGGCCGGAAGTGGCCATGCAGACGCCCACCTTGCCGGTGGAGCGGGCGTAGCCGTCCGCTGCGTGGGAAGCGCCCTGCTCGTGGGCGGTCAGGATGTGGGTGATACGATCTCTGTAGCGATACAGCTCATCGTAAACGTTCAGGATGGTGCCGCCGGGATAGCCGAACACAGTGTCGACTCCCTGCTCCAGCAAGCATTCCATCAAGATCTTGGCACCAGTCATTTCCATGCTGTTTCCTCCTCCTTTTTGGTAGATCCTTTCATTCGGGGCAACAAAAAAGCCCTGTGGCTTTTGACGTGCTAAACGTTAAAACCACAAGAGCTTGTAAGTTCTCCGCAAATCTCCATTTCAAAAAGTCCCCCGCGGCGGGTGTCAGCCCTGCGCGGCTTAGGGATTCGCGTGTTGCTTGCCTGTTCTGGACATAACATTTAGCATTATCTTCGGTACTACTACTACGAGTAGTACCCCAATAACGCTGACAGCCATAATGTTCAGTTCAGCAAAAAACACGTTCATATGTAAGCCTCACTGCCACTGTCCCTACTGGGCGGTCTTTCTTCTTTGCACACAAGATAGCACTTCCCCGAGGGTCTGTCAATGGTCTGTCATCCATTTTTTTCGATTTTTCCATTTTTGTTGACTTGACACTTTTTTCGCCCGAAATTTTTGTCAACCTTTATCAAGAATTTTCCCAGCTGTCCTCCATGGCGCGGATGGTATCATAGAGCTTTTTGTTCACCGGGGCCTGCATTCCATAGCGTTCCGCCATGTCCAGCACCTGGCCGGCAAAGGTTTCCACCTCGGTTTTCCGGTGGGCCAGGGCGTCCTGCCGCATGGAGGGCATCCCCTCGGGGGCCACAGAATCCACCAGGGCCACATATTCCTTCAGGTCCTTCTGGGTCACCAGCACACCCTGGCAGGCCCCCACCTTACGGACCTCGTTCATGGCGGCGATCATGGTGTCCCGGGCCGGGCCGGGCTGCTGGACCCCGCCGAAGGGCACGTCCATGGCGGTGCACACCTGGTTGACCCCTACGTTCATCATAAACTTGCACCAGATCCGGTGGAGGATGTCCTCCTCCCGCTGAACGGCCAGTCCCGCCCGCTGGAACACCTCAACAGCCAGATCTGTCTTTTCGCTCCGGTCGAAGTAATCCTCCTCGGGGATGCCGATGTGGATGGTTCCCCGGTGGGCGCAGCGCACCTGGTTGCCCTCCCGCAGGGGGTCCAGGCCCTGGGTGACCATGTAAAGAACCTTCTCCCAGCCGAACCGCAGGGCGAGAATCTCCTCGCTCTCCACCCCGTTGAGGGCGGACAGGATGATGGTGTCCTCTCCCACCACCGGGGCGGCCAGGTCCATGGCCTGCTCCAGGGCAGTGGCCTTCACCGCAAAGATCAGCATCTGGGCAGTCTCTCCGCTGCCGTCAGAGAAACGAAAGTCCCGTTTTTCTCCATTATAATAGGTTCCCTCCCGGCGGTAGCGCTCCAGCCGTTCTCCGTCGGCCAAAAAACAGACCCCTTCGGGTCCCAGTTCCCGTTCAAACGCGTCGGCCAGCATGATGCCCAGGGCGCCTCGGCCGACAATGGTCACACGATCGATCATTCCATTGCCTCCTGTTTCGATCTGTCGTCTCTTCGAACCTTTCTATTGTATCACAAATTTTCCCCTCTGCAAGCCCCTGTCCCGGTGTTTTCCCCCTTCTGCGAAACGCCGGGACTTTCTTTTCCTGTGAAACCATGGTATACTAAGGTATTATTGTAACGAAAAGGGGGAGGGCATGGACAGCTTTCTCTTCAGCATCCGGGCCACCGCCCCGGTGTTTCTGCTGATGGTTCTGGGGTATGGTTTCCGGCGGCTGAAGCTGCTGGACGAGCACTTCTGCAAGGTCTGCGACAAGTTCTGCTTTACCGTCGCCCTGCCGGTGATGCTCTTCCGGGACATGGCCACCACCCACCTGCGGGAGACCTTTGACCTGCCCTACGTCCTCTTCTGCGCGGTGGTCACCACCGTGGTCTTTTTCTCCCTTTGGGGGTTGGCCCGGCGGTTTCTGCCGGACAAATCCCTCATCGGCGAGTTTGTCCAGGTGTCCTACCGGTCCAGCGCCGCCATTCTGGGCTGCGCCATCATCCAGGGGATCTACGGGGGCACGGGCATGGCCCCCCTGATGATCATCGGCAGCGTGCCTCTCTTCAACATCTACGCGGTGCTGGTTCTCACCCTGGAGGGGCCCCGGTCCGACGGCAGCCTGTCCCACCGGCTGAAGCACGCCCTCCGGTCCATCCTGACCAATCCCATTATTCTGGGCATCCTGCTGGGGATTCTCCCCTCCCTGGGCGGCCTGGATTCCTTCCCGCCCATTCTGGACAGCACCTTAGACCTGCTGGCCCGGACGGCCACCCCTCTGGCCCTTCTGTCCCTGGGGGCCACCTTCCAGGGGAAGAAGGCCCTGGGCAAGCTCCGCCTGTCCGCTGTGGCCGCCAGCATCAAGCTGCTGATCCTCCCCGCCCTCTTCCTGCCCCTGGCGGTGCGGTTCGGCTTTACCGACTCCAAGCTGGTGGCCCTTATCGTGATGCTGGGCTCCACCTCCACCCCCACCTGCTACATCATGGCCCGGAACCTGGGCCACGAGGGGACCCTCACCGCCAGCGTCATTGTGCTTACTACCGTGTGCAGCGCCTTTACCCTCACCCTCTGGATCTTCCTGGGCCGTTCCCTGGGGCTGATCCTCTAGGGGCCGGTTTTCTGAAATTTTAAGAATCCCGTCACAGTTTTTTAAGAAACTGCGCCTATCATAATTTTGAACAAAGGAGATCTCTCACTTATGAGAAAGCAATTGCAAGCCCTTCGCAGCGCCATGGCCGAGCACAAGCTCGACGCCTACCTGATCCCCACTGACGACTTCCACGGCAGCGAGTACGTGGGGGAGTACTTCACCTGCCGGAAATACGTCTCCGGCTTCACCGGCTCCGCCGGCACCCTGCTGGTCTTCCCCAACTGGGCGGGCCTGTGGACTGACGGCCGGTATTTCCTCCAGGCGGAGGAGCAGCTGAAGGACTCGGGCATTCGCCTCATGAAAATGGGCCAGCCCGGGGTACCCACCCTGGAGGCCTTCCTCCGCAGCAGCCTTCAGCCGGAGCAGGTGCTGGGCTTTGACGGCCGCTGCGTCTCCGCCCAGGCCGGCCGGACCTATTACCAGCTGACCAAGAGCCTGGGGGCCCGGATCAACGACCAGGTGGACCTGGTGGCCGAAATCTGGACCGACCGGCCTCCCCTCCCCGCCCAGCCCGTGTGGGAGCTGGCTCTGGAGTACGCCGGGGAGAGCCGGGCGGACAAGCTGGCCCGGGTCCGGACCGTCATGGCTGCCGAGGGCGCGGACGTCTTCCTGCTCACCAGCCTGGAGGACATCGCCTGGCTGCTGAACATCCGGGGGGGCGACATTGCCTGCACCCCGGTGGTGCTGGCCTATCTGGCCCTCACCAAGGACAGCTGCTACCTCTTCGCCAACGACGCCGCCTTCCCCCAGCAGGTGCTGGAGCACCTGGAGGACGACGGGGTGTTCCTGCGGCCCTATGACGGCTTTTACGACTACGCCAACCGGCTCTCCGCCGGCCAGCGGGTGCTGCTGAGCACCCGGAGCGTGAACACCAAGGTCCTCACCAGCATCCCCACCGGGGTCCACGTGGTGGACCGGCCCAACCCCACGGAGGACATGAAGGGCGTGAAGAACGCGACAGAGTCCGCCAACATGGCGAAGGCTCACCTCTACGACGGCATCGCCCTGACCCGGTTTATGTACTGGCTGAAAAAGAACGTGGGCAAGATGCCCATCTCCGAGCTTTCCGCCGCCCGGTACTTAGAGGAGCTGCGCAAGGTCCAGCCCGGCTACCTCCAGCCCAGCTTTGACCCCATCCTGGCCTTCGGCCCCCACGCGGCCATGAACCACTACTCCCCCACGGAGGAGACCGATGTGCCCGTCACCCAGGAGGGCTTCCTGCTGGCGGACACCGGCGGGCACTACCTCACCGGCACTACCGATTGCACCCGGACCTACGCGGTGGGGCCCCTCACCCAGGAGCAGAAACAGCAGTACACCGCCGTGCTCCGGGGCAACCTGAACCTGGCCGCCATCACCTTCCCCGCCGGCTGCGCCGGGGCCAACCTGGACTATGCCGCCCGCCAGCCTCTGTGGGACCTGGGGCTGGACTACAACCACGGCACCGGCCACGGGGTAGGCTATCTCCTCAGCGTCCACGAGGGGCCCCAGAACATCCGCTGGCGCATCTCCAACGGGGCGGACGTGCCCATGGCCCCGGGGATGATTACCTCCAACGAGCCCGGATTCTACCTGGACGGCAGCTACGGCATCCGTCTGGAGAACCTGGAGCTGTGCGTGGAGAAGAAAACCACCCCCTACGGCGCTTTCCTGGGCTTTGAGACCCTCACCCTCACCCCCTTCGACCTGGACGCCGTGGACCCGGACCAGCTGTCCGCCCGGGAGAAGGCCCTGCTGAACGCCTACCACGCCCGGGTGCGGGAGGCCATTGCCCCCCATCTGCCCCCGGAGGAGGCCGCCTGGCTGGAGGAAGCCACCCGTCCCCTGGCCTGAGCCCGCCTACACTCACCCCCGAAAGGAGTCCCCGCCATGCCTACACAAACCCAACGAACCCAGCCGAAACGGTCATCGGCCAACCCGAAACGGCAGCCGGCCAAACGGAAGCGCCGCCGGAGACGGCAGTTTCCCCTGCGCCCGGTGATCTTCGTTCTGGTTCTGCTGGTGGTGGTCGGGGTCATCCTGAATCTCACTACCCTGGGCCAGATGATGAAGCTGAGCCGGGACAACGTCCCCCGCTGGGTGGACGTGCAGATCATCGACGTCAACGGCAGCGCCCGCCGGGGAGAGCGCCTTTCCGGGGTCAACGACATTGTCATCCACTATGTGGGAAACCCCGGCACCACCGCCCAGCAAAACCATGACTTCTTCGCCCAGCCAGACACCACCGTCAGCGCCCACTTCCTGGTGGGGCTGGACGGGGAGATCATCCAGTGCATCCCCCTGGACGAGGTCTCCTCCGCCAGCAACGAGCGAAACGGCGACACCATCTCCATCGAGGTCTGCCACCCGGACGCCACCGGGCAGTTCAACCAGAAGACCTACGACTCCCTGGTGAAGCTCACCGCCTGGCTGTGCGACTACTGCGACATCGGCCGGGACCACGTGATCCGCCACTACGACGTGACGGGAAAGCTCTGCCCCCTCTACTTTGTGGAGCACCCGGAGGCCTGGGATCAGTTCCTGTTGGATGTGAAAAAAGAATAACCCGAAAAAGTGCCAGCGCCCGTTCCGGAAAATCCGGAACGGGCGCTGGCTGTGTAAGGAAGTGAAAGAAATAGAGAGTGACTGAAAGATCGGGTTATACTAGTTCTTGATAAAAAGCTTCAGCAGCTTTTTATCAAGAACTGCATGAGACGGCGCAGCGTGCGTGAGCACGATGCGAGTGTGCGCAGCACACGGGATTCTTGATTTAATCAAGAATCAGTATTAATCGCCGTCGTAAGCCTTCTGATAGATGGCGATGATCTGTTCCTTGGTGGCCTTTCTGGGGTTGGTGGCAGCGCAGGCGTCCTTCATGGCGTTTTCTGCCATGATCTCGAAGTCCGCGGGGTTCACGCCCAGGGCGCGCAGGTTCTGGGGGATGCCCAGGTAGCGGCCGAAGGTCTTCAGGCCGTAGACGCAGGCTTCGCCTGCCTCGAAGGGAGACATGCCCTTCACGTTCAGGTCCATGGTCTCGGCGATGACGGCAAAACGCTCCAGGTTGCCGATCAGGTTAAACTCCTGGACATAGGGCAGCAGGACCGCGTTGCACACGCCGTGGGGCAGATTGTAGTAGCCGCCCAGCTGGTGAGCCATGGCGTGAACATAGCCCAGGGAGGCGTTGTTGAAGGCAACACCGGCCAGATACTGGGCATAGGCCATCTCGGAACGGGCCTTCATGTACTCGCCGTTTGCCACGGCCTGGGGCAGGTAGTGGACGATCTTGTCGATGGCCTTGATGGCGGCAGCGTCGGTCAGGGGGTTGGCGGCGGTGGAGACGTAGGCTTCCACCGCGTGGGTCAGGGCGTCCATGCCGGTGGCGGCGGTCAGGGAAGCGGGCATGCCCACCATCAGCTCGGGGTCGTTGATGGCAACGGTGGGGGTGACTCTCCAGTCCACGATACACATCTTCACCTTCCGGGTGGTGTCGGTGATGATGCAGAACCGGGTGATCTCGGAGGCGGTGCCGGCGGTGGTGTTCACGGCCATCAGGGGCGGCAGCGCCTCATGGGCCTGGTCCACGCCCTCATAGTCGGAGATCTTGCCGCCGTTGGTGGCTACCAGGCCGATGCCCTTGGCGCAGTCGTGGGAGGAACCGCCGCCCAGGGACAGGATGCTGTCGCAGCCGTTGTCGTGATAGAACTTCTCGCCCTCCACCACGTTGGTGTCCTTGGGGTTGGGCTCGGCCTTGCCGAAGACCACAGAGTCCACACCGGCGTCCTTCAGGATCTTCTGGATGCGGGCGGTCATGGGGTGGGAGGCCAGGAACTCGTCGGTGACAATCATGGTCTTGGTGCCGCCGACGCTCTTCATCAGGTGACCGGTCTCCTCCACGGAGCCCTCACCGAACACGTTTCTGCTGGGTACGAAATAGTAGGTAGACATAGCTTGTGATTCCTTTCTGAATCCGATTTATTTGCACGTACGGCCGGCAGGAAGCTGGCCGTACGAATGGAAGTATCCGAACTTACTTTTCAGGATAGAACCCGGAGGGGGTCTCGTTCAGGTTGATCATGATGTTCTTCTGCTGGGTGTAGTGCTCCAGAATGACCTTGTGCGTCTCACGACCGATGCCGGACTGCTTGTAGCCGCCGAAGGGAGCGCCCACAGGGATCTGGTTGTAGGTGTTCACCCACATACGGCCGGTCTCAACACCCCGGGCCACGCGGATGGCGCGGTTAATATCCCGGGTCCAGACAGCGCCGCCCAAACCATAGACGGAGTCGTTGGCCATAGCAATGACCTCTTCCTCAGTCTTGAACTTGATGACCACGGCCACGGGGCCAAAAATCTCTTCCTGGGCAACCCGCATGTCGTTGGTGGCGTTGACGATCAGGGTGGGCTTCATGAAGCAGCCCTTGGCGCAGTCGCCCTCGGTGTAGGCTTCGCCGCCGCAGGCGATGGTAGCGCCCTCTTCCTTGGCCAGCTCCACATAGGACAGGATCTTCCGCAGCTGGCCCTGGTCAACCTGCGCGCCCATCTGGGTGTTGGGGTCCAGGGGGTTGCCCACGGTAACCTTATTGAAGGCGTCCACAGCGGCAGCCACGAACTTGTCATAGATGCCCTCCTGGACGAAGACACGGGAACCGGCGCAGCAGACCTGGCCCTGATTGAACAGGATGCCCAGCTGCAGGCCGTCAATGGCCATGTCCCACTTGCAGTCGTCGAAGTAGATGTTGGCGCTCTTGCCGCCCAGCTCCAGGGTGGCGGGGATCAGCTTGTCGGCTGCGGCCTTGGCCACGTTCAGGCCCACCTCAGTGGAACCGGTGAAGGCCAGTTTCCGGAAGCCGGGGTGGTCCAGCATGTACTGACCAGCCCGGGAACCGCCGCCGGTGACCACGTTCAGAACGCCGGCGGGCAGCAGATCGCCGATGAGCTTTGCCAGCACCAGAGCGCTCAGGGGGGTGGTGGAGGAAGGCTTCAGGACAATGCAGTCACCGGCAGCCAGAGCGGGAGCCAGCTTCCAGGCAGCCATCAGGAAGGGGAAGTTCCAGGGAACGATCTGGCCGACCACGCCGATGGGCTCCCGGAGAATGAGGCTCATCATGTTGCCGTCCAGAACGGAGGCCTTGCCCTCTTCGGTGCGGATGGCGCCGGCAAAATAACGGAAGTGATCGGAGGAATAGGGAACGTCAATGGCCATGGTCTCCCGGATGGGCTTACCGTTGTCCATGCTCTCCACGGTGGCCAGCAATTCTGCGTTCTCGTCGATGACGTCGGCGATCTTATCCAGAATAGCGGCCCGGGCACCGGTGCCCAGATCTCTCCAGGCGGGGAAAGCGGCCCAGGCGGCCTGAACGGCGGCATCCACGTCTTCCTTGGTGGCTTCCGCGCACTCAGCCAGCTTCTCGCCGTTGGCGGGGTTGATGGTAGCAAAGGTTCTTCCGTCGGATGCGGGAACCCACTTGCCGCCGATGTACAGATCATAACGTTCGTCCAGCTTTACGCTCATAACGGTGCTCCTTTCTTATGGGAGAGGGGATCTACCCTCTATGCTATTTATGTAACTTTTGTTCATTTTAGAGAAACTTTTCTCTGTGCCATTGTTATACCACAAGAAGGAGCCTTTGGGAAACATCGAAAAATGATGGGGTCAATCACAAAAAATTATAGGGCCGGATTTTCCCCCTGCCGCATCATCTGGAAGAAGTCGTCGGCGGTGACGCTCACCGGGGGCACCAGGCGCAGGGCCACGGTGTTGATGCGGAAGGCGTCCCCCTCCAGTTCAAAGATGGACACGTCCTCGGGCAGCTGCTCCTCTCCCCCGCTGGGGATGGCGGCGATGCCCATGCCCGCCTCCACCATCAGCAGCAACTCAAAGTAGTTCTTGGCCCAGTGGACCGGGTTCTCCCCCAGGCCCAGGCGGGTGTAGTAGTCGGTCCGCTGGCGGCTGGGGAAGGACCCCTCCTTGCCGTTGATGCGCAGGATAGGCAGGCCGGTCAGCTCGGCGGCGGAGATCACCGGTCGCCCCGCCAGGGGGCTTCCCGAGCCGATCATGAACTTGGACCGGGTGCTTGCCAGCTCCAGCACGTCCAGGCCCTCGTCCAGGACCAGGCCGGAGTCCGGCACCACAATCAAATCCACCTCGTCCTGGCGCAGCGCCTCCATGAGGCTGGCCTGGTTTCCCTCCCGGATGGTCACCGTCGCCTCCGGGTAGGCCTCCCGGAACCGGCGGAGATGGCCGGCAAAGATCTTCTGGGCGCTCAGGCCATGAAAGCCCACCCGCAGGACCCGCTTTTCCCCGTCCGCAATGGCCCGGGCCTGCTTCACCGCCCCGTTGTACTGAGCCAGAATGCTCCGGCACTGGCGGGCAAAGTAGGCCCCCGCCGGGGTGAGCTTCACCGAGGCCCCGCCCCGGTCAAAGAGCTTAAACCCCAGCTCCTCCTCAAACTGCTTCACCTGCTGGCTGATGGCCGCCTGGGCCACATAGCACTCCCGGGCTGCCTTGGTAAAGTTCAGGTGTTTGGCCACGGCCAGAAAATACTCCATCCTGCGGAAACTCATATGCGCTCCTTTCTCCGCTGGTTTTTCTTTCTTTTCCGCTTATTTTAGATGTTTTTTCTATCGTTGTAAAGAAAAAAATAACGGGCACCGGCAGCTTGTGCCGGTGCCCGTTATTTTGTATGAAGGATTACAGGTAGTAGTCGAAGCCGTAGCAGCTCTTTTCAAAGCCGTAGATCTCATAGAACCGGTGGGCCTGGGTCCGGGGCATGCCGGAGTCCAGCACCAGGGCCTTGCACCCTCTGGCCTTGGCCAGCTCCTTGGCGTGGTCCATGAGCTTCACGCCGTTGCCCTTGCCCCGCTCGTCCTCGTTGGTGATGATGCTGGAGACATAGCAGGTGGGGCCGGACATCCAGAAGGTGTTGAAGTAAGCGCCGTGGCAGAAGCCGTGATACTCGTCGCCGTCCATCAGGAAGAAGGCAAAGCTGTTCTCGTCGGCCAGAACCTCCTCATAGACCTTGCGGGTCACGTCCTTGTCGTAGGTGTTGTAGGTCCACAGCTTGACGATATAGTCAAAGGCTGCTTCGAAGTCTTCCATCGTCGCGTTCTTAAATTCCATAGGGGTCCTTCCTTTCCGTATCATATGTCTCCATTATAAGCCTCTGCCCTTCCCCCTGTCAAATTCATGCCGCTAATTTGCCTGCTTTTTTTAGATTTTTTTCAAAGTTTTTAGGCACTTTGCCTGCCACCCCAACAAAACCCGAAAAATGGTCGGATGGCCGGTCATTGACCTGCCCCCCAAAAATTGCTATCATATTACATATTCTAAACAGCACCAAGAGGGTAATCACCATGAAAACACGAATCACCGAGCTTTTCGGCATCCAATATCCCATCATCCAGGGGGCCATGCAGTGGCTGTCCAAGCCCAGGCTGGCCGCCGCCGTGTCCAACGCCGGCGGGCTGGGCACCATCAACATGACCACCTACGACAACCCCGAGGACTTCCAGGCGGACATTCAACTGCTCAAGTCCCTCACAGACAAGCCCTTCTCCGTGAACCTGTCCCTTCTGCCGGACACCAAGCCCGACGGGCCCATCAAGGGCTTTCTGGAGGCCATCGTGGAGGAGAAGGTCCACATCGTGGAGACCGCCGGCAGCAGCCCCAAGCCTTTCATGGACCTGCTGAAGGGGGCCGGCTGCGTGGTGATGCACAAGATCCCCGACTCCCGCTTTGCCCACACCGCTCAGGATGTGGGGTGCGATGCCGTGTGCATCGTGGGCTATGAGGGGGGCGGACACCCGGGCATGGCCGGGGTGGGCTCCATCGTCCAGTGGCCCCTGACCCTGGAGCGGTGCTCCATCCCCGTGGTGGGCGCCGGGGGCGTCTGCGACGGCCGCTCCATGTATGCCGCCCTGGCCATGGGCCTGGACGGGGTGATGGTGGGCACCCGATTCCTCATGGCGGAGGAGACCGAGATCGGCCCCCATCTCCGCCAGCTGGTGATCGACTCCAAGGAGACCGACACCGTGCTCACCCAGAAGAGCATCCGCAATGCCCTCCGCTCCCTGAAAACCCAGGGTGCCCTGAACATCATCGAATTTGAAAACACCAAGCACCCCTCCTTCGAGGAGCTCTACCCCATGATCCGGGGCACCGTCACCAAGGCCGCCTTTGAAAAGGACGACCCCCAGGCCGCCCAGATCGCCATGGGCCAGGTGCTGGGCCGCATCCACGACGTAAAGCCCGCCGCCCAGATCATCCAGGAGATGGTGGCGGAGATGGAGCAGCTCCACCAGCGGGTCTCCGGCATGCTGTAATTCTTTTGTTTTCTCATCCGCTGCGGCGGGGTGCCTTTCACCCCGCCGCAGTTTCTTTTTCCGGCAGCCTTCGCCCTCCCTTGCGCATGGGGGCGGACTGTGGTATGATAAAGCAATAAACCTATCATTTCACTTCGTAAGAGGAGATCATACATCCCATGACACCCCAAACCAAAACCGTGCTCGGTAGCCGCTTAAAGCAGCAGAAGCTGCTCTTTGACGGCGCCTTCGGCACCTATTACGCCCAGCTCTTTGACCCCAAGGAGCTGCCGGAGCTGGCCAACACCCTCCACCCGGAGCGGGTTCGCCAGATCCACACCGAATACATCCAGGCCGGCGCCCAGATCATCCGCACCAACACCTTCGCCGCCAACACCTTCTCCCTGGACCTGCCCTGGGAAGAGATCCAGGAAAACCTCCGCCAGGGTTACCGCCTGGCCAAAGAGGCCGCCCGTGGAAAGGACGTCTATGTGGCCGCCGACATCGGCCAGATTCCCTCCGACAGCCGCTCAGGCCGGGAGGCCGTGTCCCGAGAGTACACGGAAATCTGCCGCACCTTCCTGGAGGAGGGGGCTGACTGCTTCGTTTTCGAGACCCTGGCCGACCTGGACGACCTTCAGGATGCCATCCGCCTGGTGGGAGACAAGGCCTTCGTGGTGGTGCAGTTTTCCGTGAACCAGTTCGGCTACAGCCACGCTGGTCTCAGCGCCCGGAAGCTCATCCAGCGGGCCGAGGAGATCCCCCTCATCGACGCGGTGGGCTTTAACTGCGGCGTGGGCCCCGGCCACATGCAGCAGATCATCCGGGGCGTTCCCTTCTCCGGGGCCAAGTTCCGCACCGCCCTGCCCAACGCCGGGTATCCCCAGTACGTCAGCAACCGCATGATCTTCCACAACCGGAACATTGACTACTTCGCCTCCAAGGTCCAGGACATGGCGGAGGACGGGGCGGACCTGCTGGGCGGCTGCTGCGGCACCACCCCGGAGCACATCCGCGCCTTGCGGGCCCGCCTCTCTCTGACCCAGCCCAAGAAGCCCCCGGTGATCTCCATCCCGGCCCGGGAAAAGGCCCCTGCGGAGGACCATTCCTTCTTCGCCGGGAAGAAAGGCAAGCCCCTCATCGCCGTGGAGCTGGCCCCACCCCTGGGCAGCGACGACAAGGCCCTCATGGACGCTGCCCATCTGCTGCAAAAAAGCGGGGTGGACGTGCTGACCTTCCCGGACTCCCCCTCCGGCCGGACCCGGGCAGACTCCATCCTGGTGGCGGAAAAGGTAGCCCGGGAGACCGGCATGTGCGTCATGCCCCATATCTGCTGCCGGGACAAAAACGCCATCGCCATGCGCTCCCAGCTGCTGGGGGCCTACCTCAACCACATCCAGAACTTCCTGGTCATCACCGGCGACCCCATCCCCTCCATGGTGCGCAACAGCGTAAAGAGCGTGTTCAACTTCGACTCCGTGGGTCTCATGCGCATCATCAACGACATGAACGAGGACCAGTTCGCCTCCTCCCCCATCTGCTTCGGGGGCGCCATCAACCAGGGGCGGAAGAATCTGGACTTTGAGATCAACCGGGTGAAGAAAAAGATGGCCGCCGGGGCCACCTTCTTCCTGACCCAGCCCGCCTCCACCAAAGAGAGCATTGACCGGATTCGCCGGATCAGGGAGGAGACCGGCGCCCGCATCCTCTGCGGCATCATGCCCTTCGTCAGCCTGAAAAACGCCATCTTTATCAAAAACGAGATGACCGGCATCCAGGTCACCGACGAGGTCCTGGCCCGTTACCGGCCGGACATGACCCGGGAGGAGGGGGAACAGGCCGGGGTTCAGCTGGCCAAGGAAATGATGGCCCTGTCGGCGGATTTTGCCGACGGCTACTACTTCTCCTTCCCCTTCAACCGGGTGGGGATGCTGGAGAAGATCCTTCGGGACTGAAACAAAAAATCGCGGCAGGTTCACGTTGAACTGCCGCGATTTTTTTGTCGTTGCCCTATCTTTTTCTCCCTCTCGTTCGTTATTCCAGGCAGAAAGTACTTTCCAGCTTCCCGGAAAGGAGGACGGCTTATGGACTCAGAGTCTCTGCTGGTCCAACGGATGCGCCTGGGCGATGCCCGCGCCGTGGAGACCTTTGTCACCAAATATTACCCCAAAATTCTGCAATACTGCCGCCTCCGCACCGGGGACCAGGGTCTGGCCGAGGACCTGACCCAGGACACCTTCGAGCGCTTCTTCCGCGCCTTTGGAGAATATCAGCACCGGGGAAAGGCGGCAAACTTTCTGTACACCATTGCAGCCAACGCCTGCCGGGACCTGGCCAGAAAGAACCGGGAGCTCCCCCTGGACACCCTGCCTGACCGGCCCGACCCCGCGCAGACCCAGCCCGACCTGCGGCTGGATCTGGAAGCGGGCTTCCGGGCCCTCCCGGAGGATCTGCGAGAGACCGCCCTGCTCTTCTTTTTCCAGGGTTGCCGCCAGCGGGAGATCGCCAAACTCCAGGGCATCAGCCTGCCCCTGGTGAAGTACCGGATTCGCCGGGCCAGGGCGCTGCTCACCGACTATTTCCGAGAGGAGGAACCCTTATGACCCATTGGGAAACCGTCTGCAAAGCCTGGGCCGGCCGCCAGCCGCCTCCCCGGGAGGAGGCTCTGCAGGAGACCGTCCGCCGGTCCCAGGCCGCTCTGGCCCGAGGCATCCAGGCCCGGCCCTTGTCCCGGCTGGGCTTTCTCCGCCAGCAGCTGTCCTTTGTGCAGCGGCGGTGGTGGATTCTTCAGGCCGCCGTCCTGCTGGCGCTGTGGCAGGTGCTCTCCGCCGCCGGCAGCGGCTATGACGTTCCGCGGGCCATGGGCATTCTCGCCGCCCTGTTTGTGGTGCTGGTGATGCCCGAGCTGGCAAAGAACCGGGCGGCAGGGGCCATGGAGGTGGAGTGCACCACCTACTACACTCTCCGCCACCTGTACGCCGCCCGGCTGCTGCTCTTCACCCTGGCGGATCTGGTGCTGCTCACCCTGTTTTTCTCCGCCGCCCTGGCCACCGGGCGGGTCACCGGGCGGGCGCTTATCACAGAGTTTCTGCTCCCCTGCCTGGTGACGGCCTGCATCTGCTTCCGCACCCTGTCCAGCCCCCGGCCCTGGGCGGTGTACGCCTCCCTGCCCCTCACCATGGTGTGGGTGGCGGTGTGGACCCAGATTGTCCTCAGCGACCGGCTCTATCCCCTGCTCACCCCCTGGGTCTGGACCGTCCTGCTGGCCCTGGCCCTGGGGTATCTGGCCCTCTGCCTGGGCCGGCTGAACGCATCCTTTACACGACTTTGGGAGGAAAACCCATCATGGAACTGACCATAACCAACCTTACCAGAACCTTTCACCAGCTCACCGCCGTGGACCGTCTCTCCTGCACCCTGGGAGCGGGGGTCTACGGCCTGCTGGGAGTCAACGGGGCGGGCAAAACCACCCTCATGCGGATGCTCTGCACCCTGCTCCCCCCCACCTCCGGCTCCATCACCTGGGACGGCCAGGACATCTTCGCTCTGGGCGGACGCTACCGCCGCCTGCTGGGGTATCTGCCCCAGGAGTTCGGCTTCTACCCGGACTTTACCGTCCAGGACTACCTGCTGTACATGGCCGCCCTCAAGGGCCTGCGGCCGGACCAGGCCAAGGCCCGGACCGCCCTGCTCCTGGACCAGGTGGGCCTGACCCAGGTCAAAGGGCGGAAGCTCCGCAAGCTCTCCGGGGGGATGAAGCGCCGGGCGGGCATCGCCCAGGCCATGCTCAACGACCCCCAGGTGCTGGTGCTGGACGAGCCCACCGCCGGTCTGGACCCCAAGGAGCGCATCCGCTTCCGCAACCTCATCAGCGATCTGGCCCAGGACCGGCTGGTGCTTCTGTCCACCCACATCGTCTCCGACGTGGAATCCATCGCCGGGGAGATTCTGCTCATGGACCAGGGCAGGCTGATCCAGACGGGAACGGTCTCCCACCTGATCGCCGCCCTTCCCACCGCCGCCTGGCTGTGTCAGGTTCCCCGGGGGCAGGAGGAGGCCTGTCTGCGGACCTACCCCGTCTCCAACCTCCGCCCCACCGCCCAGGGAACCGAGCTGCGGGTGCTCTCCCCGGAGCCCCCCATGCCCGGGGCGGTCCCGGACCACCTGACGTTGGAGGACGTTTTTCTTTATTACTTTGGAGAACAGGAGGAACCCAGCCATGGTGAAGTATGAACTGAAAAAGATCTTCGGCCGCCCCCTGGGCCGGCTGACCCTGCTGGTTCTGGCCGCGGCCCTGGGCATCACTTGCTTCTTCGCCCTGCGGGTACACTATGTGAATCCCCAGGGGCAAACGGAGTACGGCCCCGTGGCCGCCCGGCAGCTGCGCCAGGCCCAGAAAGCCTGGGCAGGGCCTCTCACCGAGGATGTGATCCGCCAGGTCATCCAGGAAAACCGCGCGGTCAACGCCTCCCCCGAGGCCCAGTCCGACAACGTAACGGAGCTGGACATGGCCTACAGCCGGAAGCAGGGCTTCAACCCCATCCGGGACCTGCTGAACAGCTCCTACGCGGAGGGCTTCCGGAGCTATGACTACTACCGGGCGGACGCCCTTACCCCTGACGACGCCCCGGCCTTTTACAGCAACCGGGTCGCGCTCCTGGAGGACTGGCTCAGCGGAGAGGGGGAAGAACAGTACTCCCCGGCGGAGAAGGCCTATCTGGTGGCGCAGTACCAAAGCCTGGACACCCCCTGGGAGATGGACTGCTTTCTGGGCTGGCAGCAGCTGTTTGAATACGCCCCCACGGTGGTGATGATTACCGCCCTGGTGCTGGGCTTTCTCTCTGCGGGCATCTTCTCCTGCGAGGCCCAGTGGAAGGCAGACGCCCTGTTCTTCTCTTCCTGCCACGGCCGGGACAAGGGCACCGCCGCCAAGGTAAAGGCGGGCGTTCTGGCGGTGACCGGGCTGTACTGGCTGGTCTTTCTGGCCTTTTCCGCCCTGGTGCTGGTTCTGCTGGGGGCCGACGGCTGGAACTGCCCCATTCAGGTGGATATCTGGAAGTCCCTGTACAACGTAACCCTGCTCCAGGCCTGGCTGCTCATCGCTGTGGGCGGGTACCTGGGGTGCCTGTTCCTCTCCGCCGTTACCATGCTGGTCTCCGCCAAAACCGGCTCGGGGATGGCGGCGGCGGTGATCCCCTTTGTGCTCATCTTCCTGCCCGCCCTGCTCATGGGAGACATGCGGGATCTGCTCCAGGCCGTTCTGGGCCTGCTGCCGGACCGGCTGCTCCAGCTCAGCCGGGTGCTGGGGTACTTCGACCTGTACCAGATTGGGGACACCATCGTCCCGGCCATTCCCATTCTCTTGGTTTTGTACGCCGTGCTGAACCTTCTCCTGCTGCCGGCGTGCTACTTCGTCTACCGGAGGAAACAGGTCAAATGAACGAATTGCTCCCCACACCCACCCGACGGGCCCCTCCCCGGCGAAGACGCCGCCGAAGACGGTCTCATCCCCTTCGGGCGATCCTGCTTCTTCTTATCCTGCTGGCAGCGGTGGGCGTTCTTCTTCACGCCGCTGGTTTGGGGCAGGTTCGCACTCTGGCCCGGATCCAGGCACCCGACTGGGTGGATGTGCAGATTATCGACATCAACGGCTCTGCTCGCCGGGGCGAAACACTGAGCCGGGTGAACGACATCGCCATCCACTATGTGGGCAATCCCGGCACCACAGCACAGCAAAACCACGACTTTTTCGCTCAGCCGGACACCGCCGTCAGCGCTCATTTTCTGGTGGGTCTGGAGGGAGAGGTCATCCAGTGCATCCCCCTCAACGAAAAGTCCTCCGCCACCAACGACCGGAACCGGGACACCATCTCCATCGAGGTCTGCCACCCGGATGAGACCGGGCGATTCACCAAAGCCTCTTATGATGCGCTGGTCAGACTCACCGCCTGGCTGTGCGACACCTGCGACATCGGACGGGATCATGTGATCCGGCACTACGATGTAACGGGAAAACTCTGCCCTCTCTACTTTGTGGAGCACCCGGATGCTTGGGCACAATTTTTGCGGGACGTGGCGGCAGCACAACTTTGTAATTCAAGCCTGCCTTCCTCTCGCTCTCTTTAAAAAACAGCAGACACGGGAACACGCCGTGTCTGCTGTCTGTTTTTCTGTTATCTCCGCTTTCGGTTGCTCCGGCTTTTGTCCCGGGCGGAGGACTTGGCGGAAGCTCTGCCGGTGGGTTTTCCGGCGGGTTTTCCTCTTCCGCTCTGGGCTTGGGCCGTCTTGCCCGGGCGGCTGGGGCGCAGGAGGCAGTCGGGACCGTAGCCGATGAGGTCCTCTCTCCCCGCCTTGTGCAGGGCCTCCA
>JAEDJB010000166.1 GCA_016296565.1 Oscillospiraceae bacterium | reverse complement strand
AGACAGAGGAGGAAACCGCCGTTCCCCTGCTGGTGGTGGAAACCATTGAGGAGGTTACCTACACCCAGCCCATCCCCGCGCCCACCCAGGAGCAGGAGGACCCCTCCCTGCTGGTGGGCGAGACCCAGGTCATCCAGCAGGGGACCGAGGGGATAGAGGAGCGCACCGACCGGGTCACCCGCCGCTGCGGGGTGGAGACCGGCCGGGAGAACCTCTCCAGCCAGGTGCTCAAAGAGCCGGTGCCCACCCTTGTGTCCGTGGGCACCGCCACCGGGGTCCAGGGAGCCCAGGGGCGGTTCCAGTGGCCCTGCACCGGGCAGGTTACCTCTCCCTTCGGCTCCCGGTACATTTTCGGCTCCACCAGCTTCCACAGCGGCACGGACATTGCCAATTCCATGGGCACCCCCATCTACGCCGCCGCCGGAGGCACCGTCACCTGGTCCGGCGAGAAAGGCAGCTACGGCAACCTGGTGATCGTGGACCACGGCAACGGCTTTGCCACCTACTACGGCCACTGCTCCCAGCTGCTGGTCCAGGTGGGAGAGCAGATAACCCAGGGCCAGCAGATCGCCCTCATGGGCTCCACCGGCCGGTCCACCGGCCCCCACTGCCACTTCGAGGTCCGCTGGCTGGAGGAGCCCATCGACCCCCTGCAGTGCCTCCCATAAACACCAAATCCTGTTTGTTTCCCCGGACGGCTCCCTGCCGCCGGGAATTTTTTTGTCCTCCTTCCTGCATAGCCTTGCAGAGCTTCCGCCGTTTTTCGGGAAATTTCCCGGAAAACACCGGAGTTTCCGGAACTTTCCATGCCGCTGTTCCGTCATTTTTCATGGAAGCTTCAGGTTTCTTCAAAAATTGCAGGTGTTCCGTCTTTTTTCGCGAAGAAATCTTTCCAATCGTTTTCTTTAGGCAGAATAGGTTGACCTTTTGCCGTTTATCCGGTAATTTGTGGGCTAATTGATGCTTGGGCGGTCCCAGGGATTTCCTGGAGAAGCGCCCGGATTCCGGTTTCAGCGAATAGAAAAATTTAAAAGGAGGACTCTAATGCTCCCAGTAAACCCTGAAGCAATCGGCGTATTCGGCCTGTTCGCCACGGTCATCTGTTTCGGTCTGGAACAGGTGGGCGTGGGCGTCAAGGGCGGCAAGCACGAGGAAATCACCCGCTCCCTGGGCTTCATCGCCATCCTCTTCGGCGGCGTCTGCCAGCTTTTCACCTCTGTTTGGATGTTCCTGTTCTCTGTGGGCGGCGACCACAGCAGCTACCTGGGCACCGTGTTCGGCTTTTTCGGCCTGTTCTGGGTCCTGGTCGGGCTCTTTTTCTTAAAGGGCGGCGACAAGAAAATGATGGCCCACTTTTTCCTGTGCGGCCTGGTCCTGTGCATCCTGTTCACCATCCGCGCCTTCCAGGACGGTCTGGTCTGGCCCCTGGGCATTGATCTGCTGGTCATTGACCTGCTGCTGCTCACCCTGATCCCCGCCTGGTACACCGGCAAGCCTGCCCTGAGCAAGTTCGCCGGCGTCTGCAATCTGGCCATTGGCCTGATCTCTCTGTTCCTGCTCTTCCCTCAGCTTATCTAAAAGCAGAAACCAAGACTTCATCCCATCCACCCATGAAACCGGCTCAAGAAAACGGTCAGACCCACTTTGGGGTCTGACCGTATTTTTTTGCGGTACCCGGCAGGGTACCCGACCAGGTTGGGTGCGGCAAAAAAAGCCTCCCCTTTGAAGGGGAGGGGACCGCGAAGCGGTGGAGAGGTGTCACCTGAGAGAAGCAATCGGGAGCGGTACGACAGGACCAGGGAGGTTATCCGCCGCTCTGCCTTTTCAGCGGTCCCGAAGAGCGCATCTCAGGGGAGCACCCCTCAGTCAGCTTCGCTGACAGCTCCCCTCTCCAGGGGAGCCTTTGGGTTGAGCGTCCCTCGGCGTTGGTTATAGGGTACCCGACCACTGAAGGCGCGCCCAGCTGGTGGGCGCGCTTGTGTACGGCGTCACAAGAGACAAGCGGCAGCCCCACCTAAACATCAAGAGGCACAACACCGCAGGTCTGCAAAAACCAGAGAACAGGGGTCCAGGGGGAGAGAACCTCTCTCCCCCTGGTCTTCTTTCCCCCATTTCTTCGAAAGAAATGGGCCCCCGCCGGGCAGGCGAAGCCCCGCGCATTTTGTCATGCGCTCGTTTAACCCTATCAGTTCAGAATCTGATACCCTGCCTTCCGCAGGGTGTCCAGCAGCCGCTGGCCGTGCTCC
The DNA here is from genome assembly GCA_016296565.1 of Oscillospiraceae bacterium. Classification (GTDB taxonomy): domain Bacteria; phylum Bacillota; class Clostridia; order Oscillospirales; family Oscillospiraceae; genus Evtepia. The sequence continues at coordinate 1,637 of JAEDJB010000166.1, read as the reverse complement.
TGGCCGCTGACCTCGCACACCACGTGGATGATGGCGTCCCCGATGGCCAGGTCGGCCTGGACCCGGTCGTGCTGGAAGTTGATGATGTTGGCCTCTTCCCCGGCCACCAGGTGGGCAAACCGCTCCAGGGCCCCGGGCACATCGGGCATGACGGTGGAGAACTTCAGGTGGCGGCCCCGGGTCACCAGGCCCTTTTCCACCACCTTGTGGATGAAGGACACGTCGATGTTGCCCCCGGAGAGCACGCAGCAGATTTTCTTCCCCGCCACGTCCACCTTGTGGTTCAGCACCGCCGCCAGGGGAGCCGCCCCGGCGGGCTCCACCACCTGCTTGGTGCGCTCCAGCAGCAGCAGGATGGTCCCGGCGATCTCCTCGTCGGAGACAGTCACCATCTGGTCCACATACTGGTTGATGTACCCCATGGTCACCGACCCGGGGGTTTTCACGGCGATGCCGTCGGCAATGGTGTGGACGGAGGCCGAGGACTGCACCGCGTCCTTCCCGAAGGAGGACACAATGGCGTCCGCTCCCTCCGCCTGGACCCCCACCACCTGGATGCGGGGGTTAATCTGCTTGATGCAGGCGGCAATGCCCGACACCAGCCCGCCGCCCCCGGCGGGGACCAGGACCATGTCCACAAAGGGCAGGTCGGAGAGGATCTCCAGGGCGATGGTGCCCTGGCCAGCAATCACGTCCTCGTCGTCGAAGGGGTGGATGAACTCCGCCCCCTCCTGCTCCACGATCTCACAGGCCTTGGCGTAGGCCTCGTCGTAGATGGCCCCATGGAGAACCACCCTGGCCCCGTAGCCCTTGGTGGCGGAGACCTTGGCGATGGGGGTGGACCGGGGCATGACGATGGTGGCGGGCACCCCGATCCGGGAGGCGGCGAAGGCCACCCCCTGGGCGTGGTTGCCCGCGGATGAGGCCACCACCGCCTGCAGGCCGCCCTCCTCATACCGCTTCATGATCTTGTTGTAGGCTCCCCGCACCTTGAAGGAGCCGGTTTTCTGCTGGTTTTCGTATTTTAAATAAACCTCCGCTCCGGTCATCTCCGAGAAGGTCTTGGAGGAGGAGAGGGGGATTTTGTGGACAACATTTTTCAGGCGGTCCGCAGCCGCCTGGAAGTCATTGATGGTCAGCATGGCGCATCCTCCCTGTCTTGTAGGTTATTTTGCAGTATACCGCAAATCCCGGTGCCTGTCACCTGTTTCCCGGAAAAAAGGGGTGACAACATCACGGACGAAAGCGGCGGAATGGGGTATGATACCGATAAAGAACTTGGCAGGCCATGATCCTGCTGAATGGGAGGTACCAGATGGGTTTCTTTGATTTTCTGAAAAGTCCCGACATCAACAAGGGCGTAAAGGAATACAACGACACACCGGGCGCCGTCCTTCTGGACGTGCGCACCCCGGAGGAATACCGGGAGGGGCACATCCCCGGCAGCAAAAATGTCCCCCTCCAGGCCCTGGAAACCGTGGGCAGCGCCGCCGGTGACCGGTCCGCCCCCCTTTTCGTCTACTGCTATTCGGGAAACCGGAGCCGCCAGGCCGCAGGCATTCTCACCAAAATGGGATATTCCGATGTCCGGAACATCGGCGGCATTTCTTCCTACACCGGAAAGGTGGCGCGGTAAG
>JAEDJB010000165.1 GCA_016296565.1 Oscillospiraceae bacterium | reverse complement strand
GATGGCCACATTTCTCAGAGATTCATTCTGCACAGGTCTGCACCTCTCTATATAAAATCGTATCTATCGTTTGATCGAACATCTTATTATACGCTTGCCCATGATGGATTGCAAGGCTTAATTTCCGAAGATAGGCCAAAGACCGCGGTTTCAAAAACCGCGGCCTTTGGCGAAGTAAGAAGAAGTACTCTATCCACAATCGGGGAGCATCAGAAATGAGCAGGGGGAAATTACTCGGCCAGGTCGGTCAGAGCGATGCCATAGTTGATGGTGCCGGTGTAGACCACGTCCTTCTTGATGGAGGAGGAGCCGGTGAGCACAGGCTTCATGGTGAGGGTCTCAGAGCCGTTTTCGGTGAAGGCGGCCAGCTCCACGCCGTTGACCTGGTCCTTGGTGCCGGTGGTCTCAATGACGGTGCCGTCGGCCTTGATGAGCTGATAGCGCATAACCGCGCCGCTGCCGCCGGCGGTCTTGCCCTGGATGGTCATCTGGTTTCTGTACTGGTCGGTGCCGGCGATGGTGACGGAAATCTTTTTGCCGTCCAGGTTGGCCACGTTCTCAGCGGAGATGGTCAGGGGCGCGCCCTCCTCGGTGAGGGTGATGGTCTCGGGGATCACAACGGTGTAGGTGGGGTCGTTCTGGACGGGAGCGTCCTTGTAGTCAAAGGTGATGGCGGTGGACAGGCCGTCTCCGGCGGTGGCCTGGTCCACGTCGGCGGCCAGGGCGGGGGCGGCGGTGACGCCCAGGCACAGGGCCAGGGCCACGGCGGCGGTGGCTTGCTTGCTGATCCGTTTCATGTTGGGGTTCCTCCTTAGGCAAATTACGGATTGTTTTATTTTCGCGCCGGTTGGCGTTACTTCAGCTGACCACCAGGGGGGCCTGCACCGTGGCGCCGTTTTTCTCCGTCCCGGTGACCGGGTCATAGGTGGCGATGCGGATGCTGAGGGTGTATTCCCCTGCCTCCAGCCCCCGGGACAGGGTCTCCGCCCGGATGGCCTTCCCCGGCTCCACATAGTCCGAGATGTACAGGGGCGAGTCCTCCCCCTCCAGATACAGGGAGAAGGTGAAATAACAGGTGTTTTTCTCCGGGTTATACAGGGTCAGCTGAACCTGCCGTTCCCCTGCCGGAAAATAGATCGTGTCATACCCGGGGATGCGGATGCCGGTCTCCTCCGGGGCGCTGTCCGCCGGGCCCTCCCAGGCTTCCGCGCCAGCGTCCAGCACGATGCCCCCGGCAGCGGCCGGGTCGTCTCTGCCCTGCTGCCAGATCACAAGACCAGCCAGGACAACCACCAGCACCGCCAGGATGGCCAGACAGACTTTTTTCTTGCTCCCCATGGGCTCGCTTCCTTTGCTGCGTGATCTCTTTCGTTGTGTTTAGAATAACAGCCCCCCGTTAAATCCAAAATCTTCTTTCCGTTAAATGTCAGGAAAAAGAAAAGCCCCCGGGCTGTTCCCGGGGGCTGGTGTTCGGTGTCAGATTTTTACCAGATGCAGCGGACCTCGCAGTTGAGCTTCTTCCCGTCCACCTCGGCGGTGACGGTGGCGGTGCCCTTGTCCACGGCGGTGACGGTGCCGTCATCGGCCACGGTGGCTACGCCGGTGTTGTCCGAGCTCCACTTCACCGTGCCGCTGGCGCCGGTGACCTGGAGCTGCTTGGTTGCCCCCTGGCTGTCCAGGGAGATGTCCTTGGTGCTCAGGGCCGGACCGGCGGGGGTTTCCGCCTCTGCGGGCTGCTCGCCGCCTTCCGGGGCCGCGGCCTGGTCACCCCAGGCGCACTGGACGGTGCACTGAGCGCTCTGGCCGTTTTCCAGGGCGGCGGTGATGGTGACAGAGCCGGGGGCCACGGCGGTGACCAGACCAGTCTGGTCCACGGTGGCAATGGCCTCGTCGCTGGAGGACCAGGTCACCGCGCCGGAGGAGCCCTCCGGGGCGAAGGTAGCCACCAGGGTCAGGGTCTGCCCCTGCTCGGTGAGGGAGGCCTCGGTCTGGTCCAGAATCAGGGACTCGGCTTCGGCTGCCTGGCTGTGGCTGAACAGCCCATCCTGGAAGGCGGGCACCACCGTCTTGGCCACGATGACAATGGCCGCCACGATGATCACCAGGGACAGGATCAGCAGCACCGGCGGACGGCCGCCGGACTTCTTCTTGGTTTTCTTGGCGGATTTGCCGCTTTCGGCCTTGGGGGCGGCCTTCTGCTCCCGGGGCCGGCGCTCTCTGGCCGGCTGGGGAACTGCCGTGGGGGCAGGCTCTGCGGCATTCTCCAGAATCTGGAGGGGCTGGTCCTCCAGGTGGATTACCTGGGTGGGAGCGTCGTCGGCAAAGGCGGCGCTGTAGCCTGCGTCGGCAGCGGTCTCCTCCTCAATCTGCTCCTGGGCGGCCTCCTCGGCCAGCTGGGCGGAAATCTCCGCCGTGGGCACCACGATGGTGGGAGCCTCCTCTGCCGGCTGGGCCGGGATCTGGGGGGCTTCCTCCGCCGGGGGCACAGGGGCTTCCGGGGTGGTGACGGGAATCTCCTCCGGCTGGGGGACTGCCTGGGGGGCAGGCTCCGCCGCAGGCTGGGCTGCGGGAACCTCCTGCACCGGCTGAGTCTCGGCAGAGACCTCCGGGGTCTGGGGGATCTCCGCCTGGGGCACGGGCTGGGGGGGCTTTTTCAGCTGGTCAGGGTTCAGCTGGGGCACAGGGCTTTCCGCCAGCATGTCCCGGATTTCGCTGAGCAGGGCGTCCAGGTCCTCCTCGGTCTCCACGGGCTTCTCCTGGGGCGCCTGCTGAGGCTGGGGCTGGGGCTGGGGTTGCGGCTGGGGCGCGGCAGCTTCCGGCTGAGGGGCTCCGGCCACCTCCACCACGGGGGCGTCGGGGACCATCTCCAGCTCCCGCAGAAACTCCCAGCGGCTGCGCTCGGCTTCGTCCTCCGGGGGCTGCTCCTCCGGCTGGACAGGGGCGGCTTCCCCGGCAGGCTCTGCCGCGGGAGCCGCAGCTTCCGGCGTTTCGGGAATGGGAAAGACGGGGACCTCTTCTCCCCCTTCGGGCAGGACAACAGGACCCTCGGCTGTGACGGGGGTCTGGGTCATTGCGGCGGGGTCGGCGGCGGTCTCCGGGGTTTCGGGATAGCCGAAGGTCTCGGGCACGGTGACCTCTTCAAAGACGGGGCCGGCCTCCACCTTGGGTGCGGCGGCCAGAGCGGCTTCCCGGGCGGCCCGGTCCCGCTCCCGCTTCCGCTGGGCGGCGCGGGCTTCCCGCTCGGCCAGGCGGATGGCCTTCTCTTCCTCGGTCAGCTCGCTGGTTTTCCGGCGGGTCTCCCGGTGGAAGAGGGATTCCTTCTTCTTGGGGGGCGCTTTCTTGGCCGGGGGCGCGGCGTGCTCCTTGCGGGGCCGCTCCTGGGCGGCGTGGTCCCGGGCGGGACGATCCTCCCGGGCAGGACGGCTCTCCCGGTGGGCGGAGTCACTGGAGCGCTTTTTCTTCTCCGGCTCCTTGCTGCCGCCGAAAATGCCGCCCAGCATGGACTGGCGCTGCTTCTTCTTTTCCGCCTGCCGCCGTTCCTCTTCCTGGCGGCCAGCGTCGCAGAAGGGGCAGTATTTATAGGTCACAGAATAGTATTCCCCGCAGTGGGGGCACCGCACCGTCTGACTTCTCAAAGTCATCTGTTTGGTTTCCATGTGGTTTCCTCCTTCAAAGATCCGGGCCGGAGGGACGGCCCAAAGGAAAACTTAACCCTTTTGTAATCATTCGTAATATAATCTAAGGTATTGTACCACAATTGCGCGAACATCGTCAACTGTCTGAGGGGAAAAGGAGGCTGGGAATGGGTTCCTTTTCTTGACCTGGCGGGGGATTTCCAGTATAGTCATACTAGTTCTTGTTAAAAAGCTTGAAAAGCTTTTTATAGCACCGAAGGTGC
>JAEDJB010000164.1 GCA_016296565.1 Oscillospiraceae bacterium | reverse complement strand
CCCCACTACCGCAGCCTGCACCCGGACAGCATGCAGCTGAGCAACCGGAAACGCTGCCTGTACGATCTCAAGGAAATCGGGTACCAGGTGGGCTCCGGCTTCATGGTGGGCTCCCCCGGCCAGACCACCGAGTGCCTCATCCAGGACCTCCGGTTTTTGCAGGACCTGCAGCCGGACATGATCGGCATCGGTCCCTATATCACCCATCCGGACACCCCCTTTGCCGCCTGTCCCAGCGGAAGCGTGGACCTCACCCTGCGCCTGGTGGCGGTTCTCCGGCTGATGTTCCCTTATGCCCTGCTCCCTGCAACCACTGCCCTGGGCACCCTTCATCCCCAGGGCCGGGAACTGGGCCTGAAGGCCGGGGCCAACGTGGTGATGCCCAACCTCTCCCCGGTGAGCGTGCGGAAGCTCTATGAACTCTACGAAAACAAGATCTGCACCGGCGAGGAAGCCGCCCAGTGCCGGGGCTGTCTGGAGCGGCGGGTGGATTCCGCCGGATACCAGATTGTAACGGCCATCGGAAACGTCAAGCGCGAAAGCGCCCAGGAAAGGGGCTGACGGAAGATGACAGAACCAAAGGACAAGAGCGCCCTCATCGCCATGAGCGGCGGCGTGGACAGCTCCGTGGCAGCCTGGCTGATGCTCCAGCAGGGCTACCGCTGCGAGGGCACCACTATGCGCCTGTACCGGAACGAGGACATTGGCCTCAGCCAGTTTCACACCTGCTGCTCCCAGCGGGATATTGACGACGCCAGCGAGGTGGCTTTCCAGCTGGACATCCCCTATGAAGTGCTGGACTTTACCCTGGACTTCAAGGAGCAGATCATCGGCAAGTTCATCCGAATCTACGAGGCCGGCGGCACCCCCAACCCGTGCATCGACTGCAACCGGTATATGAAGTTTGACAAGCTGCTCCAATTTGCCCAGAAAAAGGGGCTCTCCTATGTGGCGACTGGCCACTACGCCCGGATTGAGTATAACCCGGACACCGGACGGTATCTTCTCAAAAAAGCGGCCGACGCCAGCAAGGACCAGAGCTATGTGCTGTATATGCTCACCCAAGATCAGCTGGCCCACATCCAGTTCCCCCTGGGGGGAAAGCACAAGGCAGAGGCCCGGGAGCTGGCCGAGTCGCTGAACCTTTGTAACGCCCGCAAGCACGACAGCCAGGACATCTGCTTCGTCCCCGACGGGGACTACGTCCGGTTCATGGAGCAGTACACCGGCAAGCACTACCCGGCAGGTGATTTTTTGGACCAAACCGGCCAGGTAGTGGGCCGCCACCGGGGCGCTGTGGGCTACACCCTGGGCCAGCGGAAAGGCCTGGGGCTCGCTATGGGAACACCGGTTTACGTCTGCGGCAAGGACATGGCCGCCAACACCGTCACCGTGGGGCCGGAATCGGCCCTCTATACCAAAGTCCTCTTCGCGGAGGAGATGAACTGGATCTCCATCCCCCGGCTGGAGGGGCCCATGCAGGTCAAGGCCAAGACCCGGTACCGCCAGACCGAGCAGTGGGCCACGGTTTCCCCGGCGGGGAAGGACCGCGTCCGCCTGGAGTTCCAGGAGCCCCAGCGGGCAGTAACCGTGGGACAGGCCGTGGTGCTCTACGACGGCGACGTGGTGGTGGGCGGCGGCACCATCACGGAGGTTCCCCCGGAAGCGGACTGAAACATCAGGAAGTCGAGGAAGGATCATGCTCAACCAATTTTCAAGAACCCAGCTGCTCTTCGGCAAAGAGGGCATGGAAAAACTGTACGGTGCCCGGGTGGCCGTGTTCGGCATCGGCGGCGTAGGAGGATTCACGGTGGAGGCCCTGGCCCGCAGCGGCGTGGGCACCCTGGACCTGATTGACGACGACCAGGTCTGCCTCACCAACATCAACCGGCAGATCATCGCCACCCGGAAAACCGTGGGGCAGTACAAGGTGGATGTGGCCAAGGAGCGGATTCTGGATATTAACCCCAACGCGGTGGTCCACACCCACAAAACCTTCTATGCCCCCCAGACGGCGGACCAGTTTGATTTCACCCAATACGACTATGTGGTGGACGCCATCGACACCGTCACCGGCAAGCTGGAGCTGGTGGAGCAGGCCTATAAGGCAGGCGTTCCCATCATCAGCAGCATGGGGGCGGGAAACAAGATGGACCCTACCGCCTTTGAGGTTACGGATATCTACAAGACCTCCGTGTGTCCCCTGGCCCGGATCATGCGCAAGGAGCTGCGGAAGCGGGGCATCCCGAAGCTCAAGGTGGTCTACTCCAAGGAGCCGCCCATGACGCCCCTGGACGACATGTCCATCAGCTGCCGGACCAACTGCATCTGTCCCCCCGACACAGCCAGAAAATGTACCCAGCGCCGGCAGGTACCCGGGAGCAACGCCTTTGTTCCCTCCGTGGCCGGGCTGATTCTGGCCGGGGAGGTACTGAAGGATCTGACCGGGTGGAAAAGCACCCAATAACCAAGGAAAGGGTGGAGTTACCATGAGCGAAATGGAACAGCAGCAGGAAACGCACTATGGAGACAGCTCCTACCGGCCGGATATGCACGGAATCCTCATTCCCGGAACACGGGGCAGACTCTTCTCCGTCCTCTACACGGCAGGCGGGCCGGGGCTTCACCCCACAGTGCTGCTTCTTCATGGCATCCCCGGCTGCGAGCGGAACCTGGACCTGGCCCAGGCTCTGCGCCGGGCGGGCTTTCATGTGATGACCTTTCATTACAGCGGCTGCTGGGGCAGCGACGGCGCCTATTCCCTGGCGAACGACCTGGAGGACGCAAACACGGTGCTGGACTTCATCCTCCATGACACCACCTACGGCTTTGACAAATCCCGCATTTACGCGGTGGGTCACAGTCTGGGCAGCTTCGTCTGCGGCCAGCTGACCGCCGCACGGCCGGAGATTCAGGCGGGGGTGCTGCTCATGCCCTGCGACATCGGGCGGCTTCCGCAGATTGCCCGAGAGAACCCCGCCGTCTGCCAGACCATGAAGGACGTGCTGGAGGACGCCGCCCAGTGGCTCACCGGCGCAACCAAAGAATCCCTCTGGCAGGAAATCTCGGCACACAGCGAGACCCTCCGTCTGGAAAGCGCGGCCGAAAAACTTGCCCAAAAGCCCCTCCTGTGCGTGGCCGGTTCTCTGGATGTTCACACGCCCCCCGACTATCACTGCCAGCCGCTGGTGCGGGCCATCCGGCAGGCAGGCGGGACAAAGCTGCGCAGCATCCGTTACCCCACGGACCACTTTTTTGCCGACTACCGGCTCACCGTTGCCGGAACGGTGGCGGATTTCCTATTGGAACAGTGCTCAACATCTCAATAAAAGGAAGGGCTAATCCTTTTCAGGACCAGCCCTTCCTTCCTTTATAGACAAGGAGGTTAAGATTTCCCATTTTTTCATCTCGTGCCGGACGAGCCGCAGGAAGATTACCCCGGCCAGTTCTTTCGGAACCAGCCGTCTTTTGTGCCTTCAGTCGTGAATCCCCCGAAGCAAGGGGATCAGCATCAGCAGGATCACCAGACCGACCACACCGGCCACGATGCCCTGGTGGAACATCCCCCACTCCGGCAGCATGCACATGCACATCTCCAGGGCAAAAAACACAACACCGATGGTACCCAGGACCAGGGCAATAAAAAAATCTTATAATAGGCAGGGGGCTGTATCCCCCTCAGCAGAGCCTACTCTACCCCTGAATTGTTGGTCTTTTGTTTTTCTTTTGTTTCCGTAATATGAAAAAGGGACAGCAGTCCGGCCAGTGACTGCTGTCCCATGTAAGGAAGCACACAAGACTGCTGCCCAGGGCAGCAGTCCCGTGCGGGATTTATGCTTTTGCGTTTCAGTTACTCCGCGAACAGCGGGGTGGAGAGGTAGCGGTCGCCGGTGTCGGGGAGCAGGGCCACGATG
>JAEDJB010000163.1 GCA_016296565.1 Oscillospiraceae bacterium | reverse complement strand
GTTCTCGCCCCGGAAAATTTCCCATAAAGCCGGGAACTTTTTCCCCCGGACTCCGTCTAACCAGGCAAAAGGAGGGATTCCCATGAAAAAAGTATTCTGCCTTCTGTCTGCCCTGCTGTCCCTGTGTCTGCTGTCCGCCTGCGGCCAGGAGGACTGCGGCGGCCTGGTGCCCGACGGCACACCACTCCCCGGCCGGGTGGTCCGGCTGTATGAGGACAGCCTGCTGCTGGCTGGGTCCGAGGGCGGGGTGTACACCGCCACCCCCACGGAAGAGACTCTGAACGGTCTCCGGGAGGGGGACCTGGTCACCCTGTACTACAGCGGGGTCATCCTGGAGACCTTCCCCGGACAGCTGGGCCAGGTGGAGGTGGTGGTTGACTCTGCGGGCTTTGACGACCTGTGCGTTCTCTACCGCCAGGTGCTGGAGGACCTGTGGGGAGAGGACGCTGCCCTGAACGATGGCATCACCCAACTGGGGATGGATCTGTCCCAGTCCGGGCTGAGCCAGTCCGAGCAGAGCGCCCTGGCCTGGGCCTTCGCCGGGGAACACGGCCTGCCGGCCATCGAGGGCACCTGGCAGGAGCTGGCACAGCAGGGGTACATTGACGGGGAGAACCTGTACTGGGAGGACGGGGTGCTCTTCTCCATCCGGAGGGAGCAGGACGCCGGAGAGCCCGGCCTTGTGTTCACCGCGGAAAAGTGGCGCAGCGGCACCGGAGCCTATTTCTTCTGCGACTGCACCAGCACCCAGGACAAAAATGGCCACTGGTCGGACTATACCGTGGGGGCCGTTGCCGTTTCTTAATCAAAACCTCTTGCGTTTTTCTGCCTCCAGTAGTATGATTAGTTATACTAATCATACTACTGGAGGTGTTTTGCATGGAATTTCCCGCAGGGAAGCACGCGTGGATGGTGAAGATCGGGGAAAAGGGCCAGTTTGTGGTCCCCAAGGAGGCCCGGGACCTGTTCGGCATCCGGCCGGGGGACACCATCCTGGTGGTGGCTGACGAGGAGAAGGGCATCGCCATCCCCACCAAAGAGGTCCGGGACAAATACTTCTCTCTCCTCTTCCAGGAGATGGAGGGGATGGGTCAGGAGGAGTCCCATGGCTAAGATCGTCTTTTTCTGCATTCCCGCTCACGGCCACACCAACCCCACCCTGGGGGTGGTCCGGGAGCTCACCGCCCGGGGGCACCAGGTCTGGTACTACTCCTATGAGCCCTTCCGGGAGAAGATCGAGGCCGCCGGGGCCACCTTCGTCTCCTGTGACGAGGCCACTCCGGAGCAGGACCTCTCCCCCAAGGAGGCCGCCCGGATGGGCAAGGACCTGGCCCTCTCCACCCGGGTCCTGGTGGACGTGACCCTGACCCTGGACCACCGGGTCTGCGCCGAAATGGAGCGGCTGAAGCCCCACTGCATCGTGGCGGACTCCATGGCCATGTGGGGCAAGGCGGTGGCCATGAAGCTGGGGATTCCCTTCGTGTCCTCCACCACCACCTTTGCCTTTAACCAGCACTCCGCAAAAATCATGAAGCAGAGCGCCGGGTCCCTGGCCGCCATGCTCTTCTCCATGCCCAAGGTGGGCAAACAGATCAAGCGGCTGCAAGCCAAGGGGTACCCGGTGAAAAACGTGCTGGATATCCTCCAGAACGACGACAACACCCACACGGTGGTGTACACCTCCCCCCAGTTCCAGCCCTGCGCGGAGACCTTTTCCGACAAGTACGCCTTTGTGGGTCCCTCCGTCCGCCCGGCGGCGGGGAAAGTCGAAAAGACCCGGGAGAAGCTGGTCTACATCTCCATGGGTACCGTGAACAACGATATGCTCCCCTTTTACCGGCGGTGCATTGAGGCGCTGGGAGACCTGGACTGCCAGGTGATTCTGTCCGTGGGGACGGCGGTCCCCCTGGAGGCCTTCGGGGAGCTGCCGGAGCAGGTCTCCGTCTTTCCCCAGGTGGACCAGATTGCCGTGCTGGAGCAGGCGGATGTGTTCCTCTCCCACGGGGGGATGAACAGCGTCAATGAGAGCCTGTACTACGGGGTGCCCCTGGTGCTGCTGCCCCAGACCGCGGAGCAGGGCGGGGTGGCGGCCCGGGTGGTCCAGCTGGGGGCGGGCATCCTGCTGGAGCACCCGTCTCAGCAGGCCATCCGCCAGGGGATCACCCAGGTGCTGGAGGACCCCTCCTACCGGGAGCACGCGGCAGAGATCTCCGCCGGGTTCCGCCGCTGCTCCGGCGCCAAAGGCGCGGCGGACAAAATCTTACAGGTCTGCGGCGGATAACCGAAACGTATCCTGCGCCCCGTCCTTGCCGGACGGGGTGTTTTCCTGTCTACAGCCGCCTTGAAAACCCCTGCAGATTGTGCTATACTTCATTCTGTATCTTTATGTGAACCCGCCGCCCTGCTTTGCGCGGGGCGGAGAATCTGACCCCGGAGGAACCGACCTTGAGACAGACCGTTACCATCGACCCGGCGGAGATCGACCGCCAGCTTTCCCTATGCGACCAGGTCCGCGCCCTGCTGGACCGCCGCCCCGGCCAGAAAACCGCCTTTGTGGACACCTACGGCTGCCAGCAGAACGAGGCGGACTCCGAGCGCCTGCGGGGCTACCTGGCCCGGATGGGCTACGCCTTCTCGGACACCGAGGAGGGCGCCGACCTGGTGCTGCTGAACACCTGCGCCATCCGGGAGCACGCGGAGCAGCGGGTCTTCGGCAACGTGGGGGCCCTGTCCCACACCAAGCGCCGCCACCCGGAGCAGGTGATCTGCGTCTGCGGCTGCATGGCCCGGCAGGAGCATGTGGCCAAGCGGCTGAAGCAGTCCTTCCCCTATGTGGACCTGGTGTTCGGCCCCCAGCTGCTGTGGAAGTTCCCGGAGCTGCTGCTGCGCAAGCTCACCACCGGCAAGCGGGTCTTTGAAACCGACGACGTGCCCGGGTCCGTGGCCGAGGGTATCCCGGTGGTGCGGCAGAACAACATCAAGGCCTGGGTGTCCATCATGTACGGCTGCAACAACTTCTGCACCTACTGCATCGTCCCCTACGTCCGGGGCCGGGAGCGCAGCCGCCAGCCGGAGGACATCCTGGCGGAGGTGAAGGAGCTGGCCCAGGCCGGGTACAAGGACATTACCCTCTTGGGGCAGAACGTAAACTCCTACGGCAAGGACCTGGAGACAGGGGTGGATTTTGCCTGGCTGCTGGAGCAGGTGAACGAGATCCCCGGGGACTTTGTCATCCGCTTCATGACCAGCCACCCCAAGGACGCCAGCCAGCGGCTGTTTGACGTGATGGCCCGCTGCGAAAAGGTGGCCCCCTGCCTGCATCTTCCCTTCCAGTCCGGCAGCAGCCGGGTGCTGAAGGCCATGAACCGCCGGTACACCCGGGAGCACTACCTGGAGCTGGTGGACCAGCTGCGGGCCCGGATTCCCAATGTGGTGCTCACCTCCGACGTGATCGTGGGATTTCCCGGGGAGACCCAGGAGGAGTTTCAGGAGACCATGACCCTCATCGAGCAGGTGCGGTTTGACGCCCTGTTTACCTTTATTTTCTCCCCCCGGAAGGGGACCCCGGCGGAGACCCTGCCCGACCCACAGCCGCGAGAGCAGAAGAGCGCCAACTTCCAGGCTCTGCTCCAGCGGCAGAACGAGATTTCCGGGGAAAAGCACCGGGAGTATATTGGCCGGACCCTTCGCTGCCTGGTGGACGGAGTGGGCGCCGACGGCAGGCTCACCGCCCGCACCCCGGGAGGACGGCTCATCCACCTGGAGGGGGAGGAAGCCCTCATCGGCACCTGGCAGCAGGCGAAGATCACCGATTCCTCCACCTGGGCCTTATTCGGCACGGTGGTGTGACGCCCCCTTCCCCGTCCCCTTGGCTCCCCCTCTGGGGGAGCTGTCAGCGAAGCTGACTGAGAGGGCGGT
>JAEDJB010000021.1 GCA_016296565.1 Oscillospiraceae bacterium | reverse complement strand
CCAGGTTCTGCTCTTTCAGCCAGTTGATAAGGTGCTCGGTGCGCTCAGGGGAAGCACCATGCTTTAATACTGCGATCATAATGAAGGTCTCCTTTCATCCATCCATTGTTTCTCGAGAAGTATGCTCGTTTGCGAAAAATAAAAGCGCCTCACAGATTGGAATCTGTGTGGCGCTTGATTTTCTTCCCGCCAGGAAGAAGGGATCTTGGTATTTTATCCAGCACAAATTACCATTACTTTATTCTCTTGGAGTTAATAAAGTAATAGTAGGTAAAGTAGAATGCGCTGTTCATGTTGACGGTCTGCTTCTTCATCAGAAAGACCCATCCCTTCTTCGTGTTGGTCACAGTGTAGCACGGTTTTCCTACCCCGTCAAGGGGAATTTGGAATAAGATTCCCGGAAAAACTGCCCCCTGGATTGTGGGTTCTGGCCCACTATGGGGGGATTTTCCGGGTAAAACCCGGCTTGTCGCCTCCGGCAGGGGCGCGCCTGGCGTGGGTTGGGTACCCTTCGGGTGCGGGCGCTTCATGAATCGCCCCTACGAAAAAGGCCCCGCCGGAGGCATGCTCCAGCGGGGCCTTTTGGCATATCGTTGCTGTCTTAAATCTCCTCCGCGATGCGGCGGCCCATTTCGGCGGTGCCCACCAGGGTGCCCTCGCCGGTGTACAGGTCGGGGGTGCGGTAGCCCTTGGCCAGGACGGCCTTCACGGCGTTGTCGATGGCGTCGGCCTCGGCCCCCAGGCCGAAGGTGTACCGGAGCATCATGCCCACGGACAGGATGGTGGCGGTGGGGTTGGCCTTGTCCTGACCAGCAATGTCCGGAGCGGAGCCGTGGATGGGCTCGTACATGCCGAAGTTGCCCTTGGCCAGGGAGGCGGAGGGCAGCATACCGATGGAGCCGGTGATCTGGCTGGCCTCGTCGGAGAGGATGTCCCCGAAGATGTTGCTGGTGACGATCACGTCAAACTGACGGGGGTTGCGCACCAGCTGCATGGCGGCGTTGTCCACGTAGAGGTTATCCAGGGTGACCTCCGGGTAGTCCTTGCCTACCTCGGCCACCACACGCCGCCACAGGCGGGAGGACTCCAGCACGTTTGCCTTGTCCACGCTGGTGACGTGCTTGTTCCGCTTCATGGCCATGTCGAAGGCCACCTTGGCGATGCGGCGGACCTCCTCCTCGGCGTACATCTCCACGTCGTAGGCGGCGGGACCCAGGTCGGTTTCCTTGGTGCCACGCTCGCCGAAGTAGATGCCGCCGGTGAGCTCCCGGACCACCACGATGTCCAGGCCGCCGGAGAGGATCTCGGGCTTTAAGGGGGAGGCCCCTGCCAGCTCCTCAAAGATCACGGCAGGGCGCAGGTTGGCGAACAGGCCCAGCTCCTTGCGCAGGCCCAGCAGAGCCCGCTCGGGGCGCTCACCGCCGGGGAGATTGTCCCACTTGGGGCCGCCCACGGCGCCCAGCAGCACAGCATCGGCAGCCTTGCAGATGTCGATGGTCTCCTGGGGCAGGCAGCCGCCGGTGGCGTCGATGGCGGCGCCGCCGGCCAGAACGGTCTGGCAGTGGAAGGTGTGGCCGAACTTCTCCCCCACCTTCTCCAGAACCAGGACGGCCTGCTCCACAATGTCGGGGCCGATGCCGTCGCCGGGAATCACAGCAATCTTAAACTCCATGATCCTCAGCCCTCCTGTCTGCCCTTGATGGAAGCCATGAGGCCGCCGGCCTGGATGATTTCCTTGATAAAGTCAGGGAAGGGATTGGCCTGGTAGGTCTCACCCTTGGTGACGTTGGTGATGACGCCGGTGTCAAAGTCGATGGCCACCTCGTCCCCGGCCTCGATCTTCTCGCTGGCCTCGGGGCACTCCAGGATGGCAAGGCCGATGTTGATGGCGTTGCGGTAGAAGATCCGGGCGAAGGTCTTGGCGATGACGCAGGAGATGCCGGACTCCTTGATGACCATGGGGGCGTGCTCACGGGAGGAGCCGCAGCCGAAGTTGAAGCCGCCCACCATCACGTCGCCGCCCTTCACCACCTTGACGAAGTTGGTGTCGATGTCCTCCATGCAGTGGGCGGCAAGCTCCTTCTTGTCGGCAATGTTCAGGTAGCGGGCGGGGATGATAACGTCGGTGTCCACGTTGTCCCCATACTTATGTACGAAACCTTTTGCATTCATAGTTCTTATACCTCCCGAGGATCGGCAATCTTGCCGGCGATAGCAGAAGCGGCGGCCACGGCGGGGCTTGCGAGATAGATCTCGGAAGTGATGCCGCCCATACGGCCCACGAAGTTGCGGTTGGTGGTGGCCACGCACTTCTCGCCGTTGGCCATAACGCCCATGTGGCCGCCCAGGCAGGGGCCGCAGGTGGGGGTGGAGACAGCGCAGCCGGCCTGGATGAAGGTGGTTAAGTACCCCTTGTCGATGCAGTCCTGGAAGACCTGCTGGGTAGCGGGGATCACGATGCAGCGGACGTGATCGGCCACCTTCTTGCCCTTGAGGATTTCGGCGGCCACAGCCATGTCCTCCAGGCGGCCGTTGGTGCAGGAGCCGATGATGACCTGGTTGATCTTAATGTCCTCCACCTGGGAGATGGGGCGGGCATTTTCGGGCAGGTGGGGATAGGAGACGGTGGGCTCGATTTCGCTCAGGTTAATCTCCACGGTGCGGGAATACTCCGCGTCGGGGTCGGCCTCGTAGATGGTATAGGGGCGGTTCACCCGGTCCTTCATGAAGGCGATGGTCACGTCGTCCACGGGGAAGATGCCGTTCTTGGCACCGGCCTCGATGGCCATGTTGGAGATGCACAGACGGTCGTCCATGGACAGGGAGGCAACGCCCTCGCCGCAGTACTCCAGGCTCTGGTACAGAGCCCCGTCCACACCGATGAGGCCGATCAGGTGGAGGATCACGTCCTTGCCGCTGACCCGGGGCTGGAGCTTGCCGGTGAGGTGGACCTTGATGGCCTCGGGAACCTTGAACCAGGTCTCGCCGGTGGCCATGCCGGCGGCCATGTCGGTGGAGCCCACGCCGGTGGAGAAAGCGCCCAGAGCGCCGTAGGTGCAGGTGTGGGAGTCAGCGCCGATGATGCACTCGCCGGCGGCCACCAGACCCTTTTCCGGCAGCAGGGCGTGCTCCACGCCCATCTGGCCCACGTCGTAGAAGTTGTCAATGTCAAACCGCTGGGCAAAGGTGCGGCACTGGAGGCACTGCTCGGCGGCCTTGATGTCCTTGTTGGGGGTGAAGTGGTCCATGACCATGGAGATTCTGCTCTTGTCAAAGACGCCGGTGAACCCCTGCTTGTCGAACTCCCGGATAGCCACGGGCGAGGTAATGTCGTTGCCCAGGACCATATCCAGCTTGGCCCGGATGAGCTGCCCGGCCTTGACCTCCGGCAGCCCGGCGTGGGCGGCGAGGATCTTTTGTGTCATTGTCATTCCCATGGGGAATCCCTCCTCAAATGTATTGTATAGCGTGTGTGATTCATCTATCCCACTTGCCTCCCCCTCTGGGGGAGGTGGATTCGCCCAAAGGGCGAAGACGGAGAGGGCGGCTCTGCCAAACAGGGTTCTTCCTCCGTTCCGTCAGAAAAGCCCTATCACTTTGCGTCGCCCTCTCAGTCAGTGCTTACGCGCTGCCAGCTCTCCCAGAGGGAGAGCCAAGGCGTTTACAAACCCAATCAGTCTTCCGTAGGGATAAACTGCTTGACCTTGTTCTCCCGGTTGATGGCGGTGACCAGAGCGTACACGGAGGCCATGGTGATGTCGCTGTCCACGCCGACACCCCAGTAGTGGTTGCCCTCCTCGTCGGCAATGACCACGTAGGCGGAGGCCATGGAGTCCGAGTCGGTCTGAAGGGCGTGCTCCTCGTAATCGATGAACTGGTACTTGATGTTGGGGTTTGCGATCTTCAGCACGTTGCTCACTGCGTCCAGCGGGCCGTTGCCCCGGGCGCTCAGGTAGTACTCCTGGTTGTTGATGGCCAGGGTCACGTCGGCAATGGTGGAGCCGCTCTCCCGGATCCAGGTGATGTCCTGGATGGCGATGGGCAGGTCCTTGTTCTGGTACTCGTGCTGGAAGGCCACCACGATCTCGCTGGGGGTGAGCTCCTTGTGGGCGTGGTCGGAGATGCCCTTGATGAAGTAGCCCACCTCGGCGGCCATTTCCTTGGGCAGCTCATAGCCGAAGTTGTGTTCCAGAATGTAGGAGATGCCGCCCTTGCCGGACTGGCTGTTGATGCGGATGACGTCGGTTTCGTACTCCCGGTTGACATCGTGGGGGTCCAGAGGCAGGTAGGGGACGGTCCAGCGCTTCTCCCCCTGCTCCTCCCGGAACTTCATGCCCTTGGAGATGGCGTCCTGATGGGAGCCGGAGAAGGCGGCAAAGACCAGGTGGCCGGAGTAGGGCTGGCGGTAGCCCACGGACATGCCGGTGAGCTTTTCATAGAACTCCACGGTCTTGGGCATGTCGGAGAAGTCCAGCTTGGGGTCCACCCCGTGGGTGAACAGGTTCATGGCCATGGTGACGATGTCCACGTTGCCGGTGCGCTCGCCGTTGCCGAAGAGGGTACCCTCAATCCGCTGACCGCCGGCCAGCAGGGCCAGCTCGCCCGCTGCCACGGCAGTGCCCCGGTCGTTGTGGGGGTGGATGGAAACGATCACGTTCTCCCGGTCGTGGAGGTGCTTGCTCATGTACTCAATCTGCTGGGCATACACGTGGGGCATGGACATCTCCACGGTGGAGGGCAGATTGATGATCACCTTCCGGTCGGGCCGGGGCTTCCACACGTCGATCACCGCGTTGCAGATGCGCAGGGCAAACTCCATCTCGGTGCCGGTGAAGCTCTCGGGGGAGTACTCAAAGCGGAAGTTGGTCTCGGGCATCTTCTCGGCGTACTCGTTAAAGGCCTTGGCCCCCTCGATGGCGATGTCCACGATCTCGTCCTCGCTCATGCGGAAAACCTGCTGCCGCTGGGCGAAGGAGGTAGAGTTATACAGGTGGACCACCACGTTCTTGGCGCCCTTGATGGCGTCGAAGGTCTTTTTAATAATGTGGGGGCGGGACTGGGTGAGCACCTGGATGGACACGTCCTCGGGGATCAGGTTCTCCTCGATGATGGTGCGCAGGAACTCATACTCGGTCTCCGAGGCGGCAGGGAAGCCCACCTCGATCTCCTTGAAGCCCACTTCCAGCAGGAAGTTGTAAAAGGCCAGCTTTTCCTCCAGATTCATGGGGGTGATGAGGGCCTGGTTGCCGTCCCGCAGGTCCACGCTGCACCAGTCGGGAGCCTGGGTGATGCGCTCCTTCCTGGCCCAGTCCATGCAGGTCTCCGGGGGCATGTAGTACCCGGGCTGGTACTTGTCAAAATTTTTCATTGTAGGTCACGTTCCTTTCCTTCCTATCCTGAAACCGCCGGAAAACGGACAAAAAAAGCTCCGTCTGTTTGGATTCTTCCATATCCAAAGAGACGAAGACCTGATCCTTCTCCGCGGTACCACTCTTATTGGCGTCCAACAACGCCCACTCAAATAGCTCACGCTCCGGGGTGAGACGCCAGCCGGCTCCATACGGCCTTGCACCAGACGGCCGCTCTCTGGGATGGAGACACAAAAGGCATATTCCCTTCATTGCGTGTCGATATCAAATTGTGCTGTTTAAAGGATACCCGATGGAACCAGGGTTTGTCAATGGGAAATCCGCGAAAAACTGTACAAATAGCGGGGGTGTTTCTCCCGGTCTTTCGGAAAAACACCCCGCCGCCGGTCAGTCCTCTTTCTTGGGGAAGAGCTTCTCCTCCCGGAGCTTGGCCGCAATGTAGGCGTAGCTCTCCGCCCCGTTGTGGGGGAGCAGGCAGTAGGAGCAGTCCTTCACCCCGTTGCGCATGACGAAGCCGCCGCCGCAGTGGGGCGCCCGGTAGAGGGGGCAATAGCAGAACAGGCAGTTGAACTCCTCCTCCTTCACGTCCTTGTGGCAGGGGAAGTATTCGCAGTCCCGGTTCTGAAACCAGGTGTAGTGCTTTCCGGTCAGGTCCATAAAAAGCCTCCTCATTTAAATTATACGATATTGTGGGCCGCTTTCCACTCCGCCAGGGCGGTGCGCCCCTCCTCGGTCACCGGCATGAGCCACCGCCAGGACTTGAAGTGGCGGATGCACAGCCAGGTTTTTACATAGTCCTCCGACATGAGCATCAGCGCGTAGACCACCGGGAAGGGCAGCTTCAGCACATAGGCCGACAGGAAGGTCACCGGGATGGACAGCAGCCACAGGCAGCCCATATCGTATTTTACCCCGGTGGCGGTGTCACCCCCCGCCCGGTAGATGCCCACGATGGTAATATAGGGGATGTTCCGGGTAATCATGTGGCCGCTGTAGAGGATGAGGATAATCACCGCGCTGGTGTAGGTCACCTCCGACAGGGCGCCGCCGGTGTTGAACAGGTGGATGAGGGGTTTTCGGGCGGCGATGAGCACGCCCCCCAGGCAGATGGCCAGGGCAGGCTCCATCACCACGAACCGGCGGGACTGGGCCACCCCCTGCTCAATGTCTCCGGCCCCCACGGAGTTGCCCACCATGATGGCGCAGGCGGAGCACAGGCCGATGAGCAGGGCGAAGGCCAGGTTTTCAAAGCTGCGCACAATGGTCACCGCCGCGTAGTACTCATAGCCCAGGTTGGAGTAGATCAGGTTCAGCACCACCGTGCCCAGGCCCCAGGCCACCTCGTTGACCACCACCGGATTGGCCTTTTTGAAATAGGCCGCCAGGGCGGCGGGCCGGAAGTCGAAGAACTCCTTGACAGGGCCGATGAGGATGTTTTTCTGGACGGCGGACACCGCCACCAGGAAGACAAGCCCCACCCAGGCGGAGATGGCGGTGGCCCAGGCCGCCCCGGCGATGCCCAGGGCGGGAAAGCCCAGCTTGCCGAAGATCATGCCGTAGTCCAGCACCAGGTTCATGGCGGTGGTGAGGCAGGCAGTGAACATGGGCAGCTTCACCCGGCCGGTGGACCGGAGAAGGGCCCCGATCATGCTCACGGCCATCTGGGCCAGGAAGGACCAGCCGGCAATGCGCAGGTAGGCAGCCCCCTGCTCCACCACCGCCGGGGTGCGGTTAAACAGGGAGATGGCCCACTGGGGGGCAAAGCAGCAGACGGCGGTAAAGACCAGGGAGATGATGGTCACCGCCGTCATGGCGATGCCGAACACCCGGTGGATGCCCTTCACGTCCTTAACCCCCCAGTACTGGGCGTAAAACAGGGTGGCGCCGGAGCAGAAGCCGAACTGGCAGATATTCAGAAACCAGGCCCACTGGGTGGCCATGCCGATGGCCGACAGGGGCACGTCCCCCAGCTGGCCCACCATCAGGGTGTCCACCAGGGCGAAGGAGCTGATGAGCAGATTCTGGATCGCCACCGGCAGGGCCAGGCGCAGGGCCGTGGACCAAAACACCGGGTCCCGCCAGCGGAGCTTGGGCAGCGCCATAGAGGCACGCTCCTTTCTTATTGGAAAACCCACAACGCAAGCGGTCCCCCGCCGGGGTCCGGCGGGGGACAAAATGGGTTATTTTCTTCCCGCGGCTGCCTCCAGCACCTTCCGGTCTGCCCGGTGGTGCTCAATGGGCTTCCACTGGACCTTGGTGAACAGGGCCTCAATGGAGATGGGGATGTAAGTCAGCATAAACAGGGGGAAGGTAAAGGTGTACAGGATCTTTTTGGCCGTGGTTGTGTGGATCTGATCCCACTCGGTCACCGTGGTAAACAGGCCGATGATATACAGGGTGAGATACATTCCAAAAATCGTGCGGAATATGTAGACCACACAGGGCAGGAAGGACAGCCCCTCTGCTGTGGTCACCGCACCGGCGATGAGGTAGGCGGCAATGAGACCCACCGAGAGAATAAAAGCGGGCATGACGGTCATGCTCATGTCGTAGCAGGAGAAGTTTCCCCGGGTGGCCCCCTTCACCAGGCCGGCCCCGTACTTGCGGAAGACCTGGAGAAAGCCCTTGGCCCAGCGCAGCCGCTGCCGCCAGGACTGGCGGAAGGTCACCGGCTGCTCGTCGTAGAGGACGGCCTCGGCGCAGAAGCCGATCTTCCGGCCCCGGAGAATGTGGTGGACGGAAAACTCGATGTCCTCGGTGAGCAGGTGGAACTTCCAGCCGCCGGTGCTCTCCAGCACCTCCCGGCTGAAGAAGAAGCCTGTGCCGGAAATGGCGCAGCTGGTGCCCAGAAGCATCCGGGAATTGTTCAGGTACCGGGACTCCCGGATAAACCACAGGGCGTATCCGGCGGAGATCCAGTTGTCCCCGTAGTTCTTGGAGTTGCGGTAGCTGGTGAGGACCTCGTACCCATCGCAGAAGGACTGGTTCATGGCCTCCACGAAGTGACAGTCCAGCACGTTGTCCGCGTCAAAGACCAGGAATCCGTCGAAGGTCCGGGGGTAGTCCTCCTCAATGTGCAGGAGCAGCTGCTCCAGGGCGTACCCCTTGCCCACCAGGTTCTTGTTGAACCGGGTGTACACCACCGCTCCCTCGGCCCGGGCGATCTCCGCCGTCCGGTCGGTACAGTTGTCCGCCATGACAAAGGTGGTCATGAGGCTCTGGTCATAGGTTTGCTGGCGGATGCTTTGCAGCAGATCCGCGATGACCGCCTCTTCGTTCCGGGCGCAGATGAGGATGGCAAACCGGTGCGGGGTCACCGGCTTATGGGGTTCCTGTTTTTTTGTGAACGGAACCGCTAAAAAGTACAGCTGATAGGCGTAGCAGCAGAAAAAGATGGCCGCCACTATGATGTTGATGATCAAGATGAGCTTCATATTGATTTTCCAACCCTTTTCCTTTCGTTGCGTCCCTGCAGGGGGCGCACAGACGGCGGCAGAGGCAAGAAACTCTGCCAGGTAAGCATCGCAGCGTGGCCCGGAAAGCCGAGGAAACTGCCTCGGACGCGTCCTTCCTCCGTGCCGGAACATTTGGTCGGCTTTTCCAGACTTTCCCTTATACAGTTCCTCCATTGTACAACTTCTTTATGAAAAGTCAATTAATTTTTTCTTAAATTTTCGTCTCCATTCCCCTCTGTTTTTCCCCCGAAAATCACACCGGAAACGCCGGATTTTCCGGCAGATTTTCCTTGACGGGAGGATCGGGATGTGCTATACTGCCGTTAGTTAGCTTAAGCTAACCACAAAAGGAAACCATTTCCTCTCCCCTTTTTGGAAACCGTTCCTTTTTCTCCATATACTACCGTCAGCTGCGGGTGGACGCGTCCCTGTGGACGCGTTTTACCGCCCCAAAAGTTAGCGTAGACTAACCAAAGAAAGGAGTCCCTTATGAGTGTTGTCATCCTGGGCGGAAACGAATGCATGGTCCGCCAGTACAAGCAGCTGTGTCAGGACTATCACTGCACAGCCAAGGTAATCCCCAAAATGGGGGGCACCCTGAAAAACCGGCTGGGCAGCCCGGACCTGCTGGTGCTCTTCACCGACACCATCTCCCACAAAATTGTCCGCTGCGCCCTGCGGGAGACCAAGGGGCTGCCCACGGTGGTGGCCCGCTCCCATTCCAGCTCCATCGCCGGGCTCCGGGCGGTGCTGGAAACCCACGCTGTGTAAAAGGAGGGCACGCCATGTCTGTGGATTATGTCATCCAGCACGGAGCGCCCACCCTGGCGGATCTGAAAACCGGAAACCTCTTCCCCTGCGCCTACTCTGCCCGGCCCGCCCTGCTGCGGGATCTGCGGGAGATCAACCAGGTGCTGGTGCCCCGGGGGCTTCGTCTGCTGCCCCTGCGGCTGGAGGAGGACAAGGCGCTGCTCTACCTCTTCCGCCCGGACCGGCTGGACCGGGACCTGGCCCGCCGGGAGGCCCGGCAGCTGCTCCGCCAGGCGGGGTATCGGGACTTTGCCCAGCAATCCTGTCTCCGGGAGCTCACCCGGCGGCTGCGGGCACGGGAGGAATTTCCTCATGAAATCGGTCTGTTTTTAAGCTATCCCCCGGAGGATGTGCGGGGCTTCATTGAGCACCAGGGGAAGCACTGCAAGTGCAGCGGCTGCTGGAAGGTCTACGGGGACCCGGCCGCCGCCCGGCAGCGGTTCGACGCCTACCGGGCCTGCACCGACAGCTACTGCGCCCAGCGGGCCGAAGGCGCCTCCCTGGCCTCCCTCACCGTGCATGCGCCGTCGTAACCGGCCGGTTACAAAAGGGGCTCATAGGGGGCGGTCAGGTCCAGCCGCAGGGTGTTCGTGTACCACTGCCAGGCGTCCGGCTGGCACCAGTAGCTGTAAGTCCCCTCCTCCGTCTGGCTGCACACGGGGATCATGATCTCCCCGTACAGCAGCCGGGCCGGGGCGGGCAGCTGCCAGCGGCCCGGCTGGATTCCCGTCCAGTACCCCTGGTCCTCATAGTCGGCGTTGCCCGCCTGGAACATCCACTCCAGCTGGTGGTCAAAGGCGAGGGTCTGCCGGATGGGGTCCCACCGGGCGGACAGCTCGCTGGGGGCCAGCCCATAGGCTTTCTGCCGCAGGGTGTTCCAGCCGGTGAACACCGCCCGGGCGGGCACATAGATCTGCCCGTCCGCCATCAGGACGGGGACGTTTTTCAGGGTCAGCTTCTGATCCTGCCGCTTATCGTAAGCGTGGTGAAAGCGCAGAACCACCCGGGCGGTTTCCTCTGCCCCCTTCCGGGCATACTGCACGGCCCGGGCCACCATGGCTGCCGCCTCCCCCCGGGTGGCGGTGCCCTCATGGCGGAAGGTGCCGTCCGGGTAGCCGGTGAGAATCCCCGTCTCCAGGCCTAAGCGGATGTAGCCCCGGACCCATTCGGGGATGTCCGCCCTGTCGGCCGCCTCCAAGGGCTGGTCCTGGGTCTGGGCGGGATAGACCAGCCCCAAGGCCCGGACGGTCATCAGGGCGATCTCCCGGCGGCTCACCGGCTTTTCCGGCCGGAAGCAGTGCTCGTTGTAGTCATCGGACACCACCAGGCCGGACACCAGGGCCGCCTGAAGCCAGCCCTGCTCCGCCAGCCAGTGGCCCTCCATATCCTCCAGGGGCCTCTGGGGCTGGCTGTGGGCCGCCAGAAACTGAACGGTCTCGCTGTCCGGGGTCAGGCGGAAGGCCGCCAGGAGCATCCGGGTAAACGCCGCCCGGGTGATGGTCTCCTCCGGCCGGAAGGACCCGTCCGGGTAGCCGCTGACCCAGCCCGCCTGAAGGGCCGTCTGAATTTCCTCTTTGGCCCAGTGGTCCGAATAATCGGTTGCCTCCGCCGCCTGAACCGGCACGGAGAGGCACAGCATCATCACGCTGAGCAGAAGGGCCCACAGCCGTTTCCCCATCCGTTCCACATCCTTTCCCGCGTTTTCACGCTCTACATGTATATCAGCACAGAACCCTGCCCATGACACGCAAAGTTCGCAGGGTTTCACACAAAACCCGCGCTGGGGCAGACTGCTCCGGCGCGGGTTCTTTTGTTACAGAAGCCCGGTGAGATACCGCCGGACCAGGTCCAGGGCGGTGTGGGCGGACATGCGGCGCACCCGCTCCCGGACGACTTTCCCGGCGTGGAACTCCTTCACCACGCACTGGTCCTCATAGGCAAGGCCCAGGTAGACCAGCCCCACCGGGTTGCCCCGGTCGTCGGAGTCCGGCCCGGCGATGCCGGTGGCGGACACGGCAATGTCGCAGCCCAGAATCTTCTTTGCCCCCCGGGCCATGGCCTCCGCCACCTGGGGGGACACGGCGCCGTACTGGTCCAGCAGGTCCTGGGGAACCCCCAGAACCCCGGCCTTGACGGAATCCGTGTAGCTGACCACCCCGCCCTTCAGGACCGCGGAGGACCCGGGCAGATCAGTAATGAGCTTGGCGATGAGCCCGCCGGTGCAGGACTCGGCGGTGCCCAGGGTGAGGCCCTTTTCCTTAAGAAGAGCCAGGCAGACCTCCTCCAGGGAGTTCACATTCACGCCGATGACCCGGTCCCCCAGAATCTCCTTCACCTGCTGCTCCACCGGGGCAATGAGGGCCAGAGCCTCCTCCCGGGTGGGAGCGTGGGCGGTGATGCGCAGCTCGGTGCCTGTGGGCTTGGCGTAGGGAGCAAGGGTGGGGTTGTGCAGGGCGTTCATCAGGTCCCGGAGCAGGGCCTCGGCGGCGGACTCCCCAATGCCGAAGGTCTTTACCGTCCGGGAGGCGATCACCCCGTCGGAGAGACTTTGCAGATAGGGCATGGCCCGGTGGCGGAACATCATCTCGCACTCCCGGGGCGGGCCGGGGAGCATGATCACGTGGGTGCCATCCGCCTCAAAGGCCACCCCGGGGGCGGTGCCCCAGTCGTTGTCCAGGACCGTGCATCCCTGGGGGAGCATGGCCTGCTGGTAGTTGTTCTCCGTCACCGGCCGCTCCATGGCGGCAAACCGGTCCCGGATGCGCTGGGCGGAGGGCTCATGAAAGACCAGCTGCTTTCCAAAGGCCTCGGCGATGGCCACTTTCGTCAGGTCGTCGCAGGTGGGTCCCAGGCCGCCGGTGGTGATGATGATATCCGCCCGGTTCCGGGCAATGTCCACCGCCTGGCGGACCCGCTGGGGGTTGTCCCCCACAACCGTATGATAGTAAACGTTGATGCCCAGCTCCGACAGGCCCTGGGAGATCATCTGGGCGTCCGTGTTGGCAATGCTGCCCAGGAGCAGCTCGGTGCCCACGGCGATGAGTTCGGCGGTATGGCTCACAGCTCCAGCACCACTCTTTCAATGCCGTCCACGGCCCTGGCAATCAGCCCCTCAATGTCCAGCACGGCCTCGGCCTCCTGAATCTCCTCCAGGGTAGGGTGGGTCTTGGGGTGGCGGGGCGTAAAGACGGTGCAGCAGTCCTCATAGGGGAGGATGGAGGTCTCAAAGGTGCCGATCTTCCGGGCGATGCGGATGATCTCCTCCTTGTCCATGCCCACCACAGGGCGGAACACCGGCAGGGTGCACACCTGGTTGGTCACCGCCATGGCGTCCATGGTCTGGCTGGCCACCTGGCCCAGGGATTCCCCGGTGACCAGGCCGTGGGCCCCGATCCGCTGGGCCACCCGCTCGGAAATGCGCATCATGAACCGGCGCATAAGGAGGGTGAACAGGGCCTCGGGGCAGCTGCGGCGCAGCTCCTCCTGAATCTCCGTAAAGGGCACCACATGAACCGTGAGCCGGCCGCACCAGGGGGTGATGAGCCGGGCCAGCTCCAGCACCTTTTCCTTGGCCTCGGGAGAGGTGTAGGGGTAGCTGAAGAAGTGGACCATCTCCAGGGCCACCCCCCGCTTGGCCATCATCCAGGAGGCCACGGGGCTGTCGATGCCCCCGGAGAGCAGGGACACTGCCTTGCCCCCCATGCCCACCGGCAGGCCGCCGGCCCCGGGGGTGGGGTTGGCGTGCACATAGGCGGCAAACTCCCGGACCTCCACGTGGACCACCACGTCGGGGGTGTGCATGTCCGCCGTCAGGTGGGGGAAGGCGTCGTCCAGCTCGCCTCCCACATACTGGGACAGCTGGATGGAGGACAGGGGGAAGGACTTGTCCGACCGCTTGGACTCCACCTTGAAGGTCTGAGCCTCCATGAGATCGTCGTGAAGGTAGGTCTTGGCGGTCTCCACAATGGCCTCGGGGGTCTTCTCGCAGGCCTTGGCCCGGGACAGACCCACCACCCCGAAGAGCTGGGACAGGCTCTGGAAGGCTCCGTCCAGGTCGCAGTCCAGGCTTTGGGGCTCCACATAGGTAATGGACTGGCGGGAGTAGATGCGGAACTTGCCGTACTTCTGGAGCCGGCGGCGGGCGTTGCCCATGAGCCGCTCCTCAAACCCCCGGCGGTTCAGGCCCTTCAGGACCATCTCGCCCATTTTCAGCAGGAAGATCTCCTCTCCCACAGGGGGGACGTGGTCTTTGTTCTTGTTGTAATACTTACCCATATTCTATGGTTTCCTTTCGTGGTTGGTTTTCTATTCATGCAGAGGTTCTCTGGTTTTCTCACCGCTGGAAATACTCCGACTCCCTGTACTGGATGGCTTCAGCCAGGTGGTAGGGGGCGATGGCCTCCTCCCCGTCCAGGTCCGCAATGGTCCGGGCCACCCGGAGGATGCGGTCGTAGCTCCGGGCGGTGAGGCCCATGTGCTCGTAGGCCCCCTTCATGATGGTCTGGCCCGCTTCGTCCAGGGCGCAGTAGTTTTTCAGCTCCTCCTGGCCCATGGCGCCGTTGCAGGCGGGGCCGTCGGGGCCGTACCGCCGGCGCTGGATGGCCCGGGCCTTCAGCACCCGTTCCCGGATGGCTTCGGAGGACTCCCCGGGGCTGCGGTCCGACAGGTCCCCGAACTCCAGGGGCGGCACCTCGGCGTACAGGTCGATCCGGTCCAGCAGGGGCCCGGAGAGCTTGCCCAGGTATTTTTTCACCGAGGCCGCCGAGCACCGGCACCGGCCGGAGGGATGCCCGTACCACCCGCACCGGCAGGGGTTCATGGCGCACACCAGCATAAAGTCGCTGGGGTAGGTCTCCGAGGACGCCGCCCGGACCAGGGTGATCTCCCCCTCCTCCATGGGCTGGCGCAGGACCTCCAGCACGTCCTTGTGAAACTCCGGCAGCTCATCCAGAAACAGAACCCCCCGGTGGGCCAGGGAAATCTCTCCCGGCTTGGGGAAGGGGGATCCGCCCCCTGCCATCCCCACGGAGGAGATGGTGTGGTGGGGAGACCGGAAGGGCCGGCTGAGAAGCAGGGGCCGCTCCTTGGTGGTGAGCCCCATGACGGAGTGAATCTGCGTTGCCTCCAGGGCTTCCCGCCGGGACATGGGGGGCAGGATGGAGGGCAGCCGCCGGGCCAGCATACTCTTGCCGGAGCCAGGCGGGCCGATCATGGCCACGTTGTGTCCCCCGGCGGCGGCGATCTCCAGCACCCGCTTTACCTGGGCCTGGCCCCGGACCTCCGAAAAGTCCGGCAGGTCCAGCGCCTCCTCCCTTCCCGACCACACGGGGGCCGGCTGGATGGGGACCCGGCCGGTGAGGTGGTCGGCCAGCTGCTCCACGGTTTCCACCGGGTAGACAGTGAGTCCTTCCGCCAGGGTTGCCTCCGGGGCGCTGTCCGCGGGAACGTACAGCCGCTGGACCCCCGCTGCCCGGGCGGCCAGAGCCATGGGGAGCATCCCCACCACCGGCCGCAGGGTGCCGGACAGGGACAGTTCGCCCACAAAGGCGCAGTCCGGGTCCTCCCACACCAGCTGTCCCCCCGCCGCCAGGATGCCCACCAGGATGGGCAGGTCATACAGGGTGCCGGATTTTTTCCGGTTGGCCGGGGCCAGGTTCACGGTGATCCGCCCCACGGGGAACTGATAGCCGCTGTTTTTGATGGCGGAGCGCACCCGCTCCCGGGCCTCCTTCACCGCCGCGTCGGGCAGACCCACAATGTCAAAGTTGGGCAGGCCCCCGGACAGGTCGCACTCGGCGGTGACCTCATACCCGGCGATGCCCTGCACCCCCAGGGAACGCACCTTACACAGCATCGCCCCCGCCTCCTTTCTGGGAAACCCGTTCATATTCTCCTCCATAATGCCATAAATTCCCCGGCACGGCAAGGGCTTCGGCAAGATTTGCCCCCGGCCTTTCTTTACAAAAGTCGACTTTGGTGCTAGGATAAAAGAGATTTTATGCGGAAGGGGAGACGAAAATCATGAAACGAGGACTGATCCTGGAAGGGGGCGCCATGCGGGGCCTGTTCACCGCCGGCGTCATCGACGTGATGATGGAGAACGGCCTGACCTACGACGGCGCTGTGGGCGTGTCCGCCGGGGCGGTTTTCGGCTGCAACTACAAGTCCCATCAGCCGGGACGGGTCCTCCGGTACAACCTGACCTACTGCAAAGACCCCCGGTACTGCAGCATCCGCTCCCTCATCAAAACCGGGGACCTGTTCGGCGCCCAGTTCTGCTACCGGGACATCCCCAACCGCCTGGACCCCTTCGACATTGCAACCTACCAGAAGGACCCCATGGACTTCTGGGTGGTGGCCACCGACGTGACCACCGGCCAGCCGGTATACCACAACTGCCTCACCGGCGATGAGACCGACCTGGACTGGTTCCGGGCCTCCGCCTCCATGCCCCTGGCCGCCCGGATTGTGGAGATCGATGGCCACCGCCTGCTGGACGGGGGCATTGCCGACTCCATCCCCCTGGCTTTCGCCGAGGGCCTGTACCAGCGGAACGTGGTGGTTCTCACCCAGCCCCTGGGCTTTGTGAAGGAGAAGAACAAGGCTCTGCCCCTGATGCGCCGGGCCTTCAGGCAGTACCCCAAGGTTGTGGAGGTGATGGCCCGCCGCCACGAGCAGTACAATGAAGTAACCGCCGTCATCCGGGAAAAGGAGCGCCGGGGCGAGCTTTTCGTCCTCCGTCCGGAGTCCCCCCTGGACGTGGGCCGGGTGGAGCACGACCCGGAAAAGCTCCAAAGGGCCTACGACCACGGCCGGGCCGTGGCGGAAAAGCGGCTGGCGGCGCTGAAAGAATATTTAAACGGGTAACGTTTTTCATCCTTGCCTCCCCCTCTGGGGGAGCCAAGGGGGCTGTTATCCCTGAATCCCCATACAACCCACACCACAGAGAAAGAAGGACCTTCCATGAAAAACAAGATCCAACAGCTCACCGGTCTTTCCACCGAATGGCGGACCATGACCTACAACTGGCGGGACTGCGCCCTCTACGCCCTGGCGGTGGGCGCGGGCAACGACGAGCCCCAGTACACCTACGAAAAGGACATGCAGGCCATCCCCACCTTCGGGGTCACCCCCTACTGGGGCACTGTCAACGTCGCCCCCAAGCTCCCCCGGCCCACCTCCATCCCGGTGCTGGTGGAGGAGAAGCTCCAGCCGGAGGCCTCCTATGTGAACCTGGACTATGAATTTTTCTACCACCGGCCCATCCAGCCTGTGAAGGGCACCTTCGTCTACCGGGACAAGCTCACCGGCCTCTACGACCGGGGAGAAGGCCGGGGCATGGCGGTCCAGTCCCAGGTGGAGGTCTTTGACGAGGGGGGCACCCTTCTGTGCACCAACCAGTGCACCACCCTCTTCCCCACCCTGGGGGGCTACGGCGGCGAGCCCCTGTCCCGGCGGACCAGCCTCATCCCCGACCGGGAGCCCGACCTCATCTGCCCTGACCACATCGGCGCTGCCCAGAACCTGCTCTACCGCCTCACCGGAGACACCAACCTGGTCCACGTAGACGATGAGGTGGCCAGAAGCCGGGGGCTGAACGGTCCCTTCGTCCACGACCTGTGCGCCTTCGGCTACGTCTGCCGTCTGGCCATCGCCGCCCTCTTCCCCGGCCACCCGGAGAAGCTCCAGCGGATGTACGCCGCCATGAAAACCGTCCTCTACCCGGACACCCCCGTGGCCCTGCACCTGTGGAAGCTCTCTCCCGGCAAGGCCGCCTTCCGCCTGGTGAACCAGACCACCGGCAAGGCCATCCTGGACAAGGGTGAGCTGGACTGGGAGGAATAACCTCCAAACAGCAAACAGAGCCTCCCCATGAGGGGAGGCTCTGTTTTTCTTATCGGGCGGCCCGCTCCTTGTCCCGCTGGGCCAGGGCCAGGTCCCGGGGGGCGGCGTCCTCCAGGTGGAACAGGGCCAGGTCATAGAAAATGTCCAGGTGGATGTTCCCCCACTTCTCCGTGGGGTAGATCCCCTGCATCCAGGTGTTCTCCTTCCGCTGATCCCGGCTGAGGAAGTTCTCCACCTGATCCATGGAAATGATGTTGCCGTAGTCGTGGTTCACAAACCGCTGCAGGCATTGATCCAGGAAGGGACGCAGGTCCTCATCCCGGGCCGCCAGGGCAGAGACCTTCTCGTGCAGATAAATATCCGGGAAGGGAAACTGGCTGGTCCTGGCATAGCCGTGCTCCCGGGTCCAGTCCTTCTCCCCGGGCTGGGCCTCCAGCACGGCGGCCTTGCGAAAGAGCTCCATGGGATCACCTCCGTGTGTTCTTGTTACCGCCAGTGTATCGGATTCCGGCGGGGTTGTAAAGAGCGGAAAATTTTTCTTCCCACCCCCTTGACAAACGGGGATTTTGTGCTATTGTATTAATCAGCTAATACAATAAGACAAGGAGGGATCCCGATGCCCTGGGAATTTCGCAGCGACGCACCCATCTACACCCAGCTCATCGACCAACTCCAGCGCCGGATCGTCACCGGCGTTCTGCTGCCCGGGGAGCGCCTGCCCTCGGTGCGGGACCTGGCCGGGGAGGCCGGGGTCAACCCCAACACCATGCAGCGGGCCATGACCGAAATGGAGCGCCAGGGGCTGGTCTACAGCCAGCGCACCGCCGGCCGCTTCGTCACCGAGGACGCCGGCCGGATCAAAACCCTGCGGGAGGACATGGCCCGGGAACAGATCCGGGGCTTTCTGTCCGGGATGGCCCAGCTGGGCTTCTCCCGGGAGGAGATCACAGCCCTGATCCAAACGGAAGGAGAGAACGACACATGAACATTCTGGAGTGCAACGGCCTGGTGAAGCGGTATGGACCCACGGCGGCTCTGGCCGGGGTCACCTTCGCCATCCAGCCCGGCCGCATCGTGGGGCTGCTGGGCCCCAACGGCAGCGGCAAAACCACCCTCATCAAGCTGGCCAACGGCCTGCTCACCCCCACCGCCGGGGAAATTCTTGTAAACGGCCTGCCCCCTGGGCGGGAGAGCCACGGTCTGGTCTCCTATCTGCCTGAGCGCACCAGCCTGCCCCTGTGGATGACCGTGGGGCAGCTGCAGGACTTTTACGAGGACTTCTACCCCGACTTTCAGCGGCAGCAGAGCCAGGAGATGCTGGACCGGCTGGAGCTGGGAACCAAGCAGAAGCTCAAGCATCTGTCCAAGGGCAACCGGGAAAAGGTTCAGCTGATCCTGGCCATGAGCCGCCAGGCCCAGCTCTACCTGCTGGATGAACCCATCGGCGGGGTGGACCCGGCGGCCCGGGACTACATCCTGGACACCATCATCCGCAACTACAACCCCGAGGCCTCCGTGATTATCTCCACCCACCTGATCGCCGACGTGGAGACGGTGCTGGACGAGGTTCTCTTTATCAACCAGGGTCAGATCACCCTCCAGTCCTCCGTGGACCAGATCCGGGAGGAGAAGGGCATGAGCGTGGACGCCCTGTTCCGGGAGGTATACCGATGCTGAGAAAACTGATGAAACACGAGTTCCGGGCCACTGCCCGGCTGATGCTCCCCCTGTATCTGGCCGCCCTGGTGCTGGCCCTCCTCTCCCGGCTGGGAGACCTGGCCACCCAGCACATCGCCGTGTCGGGGTTTGACATTCTGGACCTGCTCTACGGCATCATCACCGTGGGCTTTGCGGCGGCCCTCATTGCGGTGCCGGTGGCCGCGGTCATTCTGATGATCCTCCGGTTCCGCTCCAACCTGCTGGCGGACGAGGGGTATGTGATGTTCACCCTGCCCGTGTCCACCCACCAGCTGGTGTGGTCCAAGCTGCTGGTGTCCCTGGTGTGGTTCGTGGGGGCCGTGGTGGTGGATGCCCTGGCCATGATCGTGCTGGCAGCGGACCGGGCCTTCTTCCGGGATCTCCGGGAACTTCTGCCCGCCATTTTCGACAACCTCACCCAGCCCAACCAGGCCCTGCTGGGTCACGCGGTGGGCTACACGGCAGAGTTCCTCCTCCTGTGCCTGGTGGGCTGCATCCTCTGCTGCCTGATCTTTTACGCCCCCCTGGCCATCGGCCACAGCTTCGACCGGCGGAAGATGCTCCTGTCCGTGGTGTTCTTCTTCGTCATTCAGGTGGCCATGGAGATCATCACCGTGGGCGGGGCCAACCTGCTCTTCCCCCTGGTTGGTGACGTAACCGTCTCCCCTGCCCTTT
The DNA here is from genome assembly GCA_016296565.1 of Oscillospiraceae bacterium. Classification (GTDB taxonomy): domain Bacteria; phylum Bacillota; class Clostridia; order Oscillospirales; family Oscillospiraceae; genus Evtepia. The sequence goes on along the minus strand of JAEDJB010000021.1, from coordinate 262 downwards.
CCATCCACGCGGGGCTGTGGGGGCTCATCCTCTGCGCCGCGGTGTTTGCCGGGATTCTCTACTGCATCACCATCCGGATGCTCCACCGGCATCTGAATCTGGAGTAACCGGCTGCCCTTCAAAAAATCCTCCCTTTTTCAAGGGAGGATTTTTGCGCTGCATCATTTTTCATTGCCGCCTAATACTGATTCTTGATTAAAAAATTGAATCAAGAATCCCGTGTGCTGCGCACACTCGCATCGTGCTCACGCACGCTGCGCCG
>JAEDJB010000162.1 GCA_016296565.1 Oscillospiraceae bacterium | reverse complement strand
GCCGGACTTGAAGATGCCGGAGCCAACAAACACGCCCTCAGCGCCCAGCTGCATCATAAGAGCAGCGTCAGCGGGAGTAGCCACGCCGCCGGCGGCGAAGTTCACCACAGGCAGCTTGCCGTTCTCGTGGACGTACCGCAGCAGATCCAGGGGCACCTGCAGCTGCTTGGCGGCCTCGAAGAGCTCGTCCTCCCGCAGGTTCTGCACCCGGCGGATCTCCTTGTTCATGGCGCGCATGTGGCGGACAGCCTGGACCACGTCGCCGGTGCCAGGCTCGCCCTTGGTGCGGATCATGGAAGCGCCCTCGGCGATGCGGCGGAGAGCCTCGCCCAGGTCACGGGCACCGCAGACGAAGGGCACCTTGAACTGGGTCTTGTCAATATGGTAGACGTCGTCAGCGGGGGAGAGAACCTCGCTCTCGTCGATGTAGTCGATTTCAATGGCCTCCAGAATCTGGGCCTCCACAAAGTGGCCGATGCGGCACTTGGCCATGACGGGGATGGACACGGCCTCCTGGATGCCCTTGATCATCTTGGGGTCGCTCATCCGGGACACGCCGCCGGCAGCGCGGATGTCGGCGGGGATGCGCTCCAGAGCCATGACGGCGCAGGCGCCGGCGGCTTCCGCGATCTTTGCCTGCTCGGGGGTGGTCACGTCCATGATGACGCCGCCCTTGAGCATCTGGGCCAGTTCCTTGTTCAGTTCGTATCTGCTCTTATCCATAAGGGATCACCTCGTTGTTTTTTTGTTGATGGGTGTATTGTATCAGAAACTGGCCTTATTCAAATCCTCAGTTTGCGCATTTTTAACAATATCAGTTTTTCTCTGCCCTGGAGTTAGGGACAGGTCACCACACAATCTGACCTGGTCTGGTTCTGGCCTCTTCTCTCTGGCCCTATGGTCAGATCAGCTGACCTTTTATCCTTTCTTTATTGGCCCTTTCCAGATTTTTAAGAATTCTGTGATATCCTGGAAAAAAGGAGGGATTTCATGCGGTCAAAACGGCTCACCGGGGTGCTGCTGGCCCTGTATCTGGCGGCGCTTACCTGGATTATACTATTTAAGTTACAGACGGACTGGACTGCCCTGAGCACCGGGGTCCGGGCGGTGAATCTGATCCCCTTCGCCGGGGCGGTGGTGACCAACGGCCGGGCGAACTACCAGGAGGTGGTTCTCAACCTGCTGGCCTTTGTGCCCTTCGGGCTGTATCTGTCCCTGCTGGCGCCCCGCTGGCCTGTCTGGAAGCGGGTGCTGCCCGGGTTTTTCACCAGTCTGGCCTATGAGGTGCTGCAATATATCTTTGCCCTGGGGCGGAGCGACGTGACCGATCTGCTGTCCAACACCCTGGGGGTGCTGGCGGGGGTGGGGCTGTACGCTCTGCTGGCCAGGTGGCTGAAGGAAAAGACCCTTCCCGTCCTCAACGCTGCGGCGCTGGTGTGCACGGTTTTGGCCCTGGGGTTTCTGGGGGTGCTGGCAGGAGTCAACCGGTGAGACGGCGGGGACCGGTCCCTATAAAGGGACCGGGAACGGAGCGGTTGCTTCCAAAAAAATCCTTGACAAACGCGCAATTTTCGATATAATAATATAGCTTGTGTCTATATAACAAGCATATCCTTTCCGGCGGCCGTGAACGCCGGACAAATGTCCATAAGGAGGTGCAACGAACCATGGCAAAGGTAAACGCAAACTATGAAGTGGTCTACATCATGGACCCCGCAATGGGTGAAGAGGCCATCGCCGCAATGATCGAGAAGTTCAAGGCTCTGGTGGAAACCGAGGGCACTGTGACCGCCATCGACGATTGGGGCAAGCGCCGTCTGGCTTATCCCATCAACGACCTGACTGAGGGTCACTACGTCCTCATGACCTTCACTGCTGTCCCCGGCCTGCCCGCAGAGCTGGACCGCGTGCTGAAGATCACCGAAGGCGTCATGCGCTCCATGATCATCTGCAAGGACGAATAAGGGGGCTCTTGCTTTGCTGAACAAGATCTTCCTTCAGGGCCGGCTGGTGGCCGATCCTGAACTCCGCCACACCCAGAACGGCGTGGCCGTGGCTTCCTTCCGCCTGGCGGTGGACCGGGACTTTAAGGACCGGGAGACCGGCGAGCGGAAAGCCGATTTCTTCAACGTGGTCGCCTGGCGGCAGACCGGTGAGTTCGTCTCCCGGTTCCTCACCAAGGGCCGTATGGCCATTGTGGAGGGCAAGCTCCAGACCCGCGACTACACCGACCGGGACGGCAACCGCCGGACCGCCACGGAAGTGGTGGCCGACAACGTCTACTTCGGCGACTCCCGCCGGGACGCTGAAGGCGGCGGATACGCCCCCGCCCCCGCTGCCAACCGGGGCGGGTATGGCGCCCCCGCCGGCGGCAACCCCTACCCCTCGTCCGGCGGCAGCTACACTGCCGCACCCGCCGTCGATCAGTTCGCTGATCTCACCGACGACGACGGCGAGCTGCCCTTCTGAGGCAGCGCCACTATCATAATTTAAGGAGGTTTGCTATCATGGCTATGGATAGAGAACGCCCTCGCGGCGGCCGTAAACGCCGTAAGGTTTGTACTTTCTGTGTCGATAAGGTTGAGCACATCGATTATAAGGACTCCGCCAAGCTGCGCCGTTTCCTTTCCGAGCGCTCCAAGATTCTGCCCCGCAGAACCACCGGCACCTGCGCCATGCATCAGCGTCAGCTGACCGAGGCCATCAAGCGGGCCCGTCAGATCGCTCTGCTGCCCTACGTCACCGACTAATTTCGGTTCGTAACCACAAAACGCGCCGCAAACCCATGTTTGCGGCGCGTTTTTTCATCCCATCAGAAAGGAGACCCGTTATGTCTGTTTTCACCGCCTGCATCGTCCAGACCCACTCCGGCCCCTACGACAAGGAGGGCAATCTCGCCCGGGCCATCCGGGCCATGGAGGAGGCCCGCAGCAATGGCGCGTCCCTGATCCTCTTTCCCGAAATGTTCCTCACCGGCTACCTCATCCGGGACAGACTGGGTGAGCTGGCCGAAACAGTTGAGATCGGTCCGGCCCTCTCCGCCCTGCGGGCCAAGGCCAGAGAGCTGAACATGGGCGTGGTGGTGGGCCTGCCCGTGGCGGATTCCCCCGGGGACAAGCCCCACAACTCCGTGGTGTTCATCGACCGGGACGGCTCCCTTCCGGGCCTGGCCCACAAGACCCACATGTTCGGCGGGGAGGAGAAGATGTTCACCCCCGGCACAGAGCACAAGGCCTTCGACACCTCCTTCGGCCGGGTGGGGATTCTGGTGTGCTACGACGGGGAGTTTCCCGAAACCGCCCGGTCCCTGGCTCTGGACGGGGCGGAGATCCTCTGCATGTGCGCGGCCAACATGTCCCCCTTTGAGGACTACCACGCCGTCTACATGCGGGCCCGGGCCATGGAGAACATGGTGTATACCCTCTACTGCAACTATGTGGGGGACGAAAAGCGTTTCCACTACTGCGGCCAGAGCTGCGCCTATGACCCCACCGGCCAGCCCCTGGCGGAGGCCGGCACCGGGGAGGAGACGATGCTGTATGTCCCCGTGGACCTCTCCCTGCGGGAAGAACCCCTGCGGGATTTGAACTACCTGAAAAACCGGCGGAAGGAGCTGTACCACCCGGACCTGCTGTAACGCAGGTGACTGGCCCCCCCTTGTAGGGGCGGTCTGTGACCGCCCGCCCACGCTGAGATGCCCTCCGCGTTTCGGGCGAACACAGTTCGCCCCTACACAGGGCCGCGAAACCCTTCTCCCGCTCCACCGAAAAATAACCGGGCAGCCCTATGGCCGCCCGGGTATTTTTGATTCATATCCCCGCGCGGGTCAGCCCGCCATCAGCCACAGGTACCAGGCGGCCACCAGGATTATGCCCAGCAGGCAGCACTCCAGAACCGGAAAGATGTCCTTGGCCGCCCGCCGCACCAGGGAGGCCACCAGGAACGGAACCGCAAA
>JAEDJB010000161.1 GCA_016296565.1 Oscillospiraceae bacterium | reverse complement strand
CCGTGCTGGTGGGGGTGGTCCTGGGCTGGATCACCCGCCATTTCTCCGGCTGGCGGGACGCACTGATGGAAGAAATCAATACTGCACATTCCAAACAAGCCCCCAGCCATACCCACTGAAAAAGGCAAAAAGCCGCCGCATCCCCCAAAGGGACGCGGCGGCTTTGGTATGCTGTGTGATTAACCGTCGATCTCGTGGATCAGGTTCACCATCTCCACAGCGCCCAGGGCACAGTCATAGCCCTTGTTGCCGGCCTTGGTGCCGGCGCGCTCGATGGCCTGCTCGATGGTGTCGGTGGTGACCACGCCGAACATGACGGGCACGTCGCTGGCCAGGGCGACCTGAGCGATGCCCTTGGCAACCTCGTTGCACACCAGGTCATAGTGGCTGGTGCTGCCCCGGATGACGGCGCCCAGGCAGATGACGGCATCGTACTTGCCGCTCTTGGCCATCTTGCCGGCGATCAGGGGGATCTCAAAAGCGCCGGGAACCCAGGCCACCTTGATGTCCTCTTCCTTGACCCCGTGGCGGGTCAGACCGTCCAGAGCGCCCCCCAGGAGCTTGGAGGTGATGAACTCGTTGAACCGGGCGGCGACGATACCGACCTTAATATTTTGTGCAACCAGGCTGCCTTCATAGGTTTTCATGATAATTTCCTCCTTGTAATAAAACCTCGTAGAGTTTGCCGCCGGGGCGGCAAAAGAAAATACTGTATTAGTAGTTCAGAATGTGGCCCATCTTCTTCTGCTTGGTCTGCAGGTAGAACAGGTCGTGGGCGGTGGCGGCCATCTGGATGGGCACCCGCTCCTTGATGGACATGCCGAAGTCGGAGAGCTGATAGACCTTGTCGGGGTTGTTGGTCAGCAGGCGCAGGGTCTTGGCCCCCAGGTCCCGGAGGATCTGTGCGCCGATGTAGTACTCCCGCAGGTCCCCGGCAAAGCCCAGAGCCAGGTTGGCTTCCAGGGTGTCCATGCCCTGGTCCTGCAGCTCATAGGCCCGCAGCTTGTTGATCAGGCCGATGCCCCGGCCCTCCTGGCGCATGTAGAGCATAATGCCCCGGCCTTCCTTTTCGATCTGGGCCATGGCGGCGGCAAACTGCTGGCCGCAGTCGCAGCGCAGGGAGCCGAAGGTGTCGCCGGTGAGGCACTCGGAGTGGACCCGGCACAGGATGTCCTGACCGTCGCCGATGTCGCCCTTCACCAGGGCCACGTGATGCTGGCCGTTGACCTTGTTCACATAGCCGTAGGCGGTGAAGTCGCCGTACTTGGTGGGCATTCTGGTGGTAGTGACCCGCTCCACCAGCACCTCGTGGCGCTTCCGGTAGGCCTGCAGGTCCTTGATGGTGATGAAGGTCAGGCCCCACTTCTTGGCCAGCTCAATGAGCTCGGGGGTGCGCATCATGGTGCCGTCCTCCCGCATGATCTCGCAGCACAGGCCGCACTGCTTCAGACCGGCCAGGCGGAGCAGATCCACGGTGGCCTCGGTGTGGCCGTTGCGCTCCAGGACGCCGTTTTCCTTGGCCAGCAGGGGGAACATGTGGCCGGGGCGGCGGAAGTCCTCGGGCTTGGAGTTTTCGTCCACGCACTTCATGGCGGTGATGGAGCGCTCGGCAGCGGAGATGCCGGTGGTGGTGTCCACGTGGTCAATGGAGACGGTGAATGCGGTTTCGTGGTTGTCGGTGTTCCGGGTGACCATCTGGGGGAACTGGAGCTTCTGGACATACTCCTCGGACATGGGCATGCAGATGAGGCCCTTGCCGTGGGTGGCCATAAAGTTCACGTTCTGGGTGGTGGCAAACTCGGCTGCGCAGATGAAGTCGCCTTCGTTTTCCCGGTCGGGATCGTCGGTGCACAGGATGATCTTGCCGTTTCTCAGGTCCTCCAGGGCCTCTTCAATGGTGTTGAACTGGAACATAATGAGGATTCTCCTTTCAATAGCCGTACTGGGACAAAAACTCCCGGGTAATGCCGGATTTGGGTTGCTGTATGGGCTGCTCCTGAGGGGTCAGGAGCTTTTCTACGTATTTTCCGATGATGTCGGTCTCCAGGTTCACCGTGTCTCCGGGCTTCCGGTCCTGGAGGACGGTGACCGCCACCGTGTGGGGGATGGCGGAGATGGAGAAGCTGCTGTCCGTGACCTTGGCCACGGTGAGGCTGATGCCGTCGATGGTGATGGAGCCCTTCTCCACTACATAGCGCAGTACCTGAGGCTCCGCGCCGATGGTGTACCAGATGGCGTTGTCGTCCTTCTCGGTGTGAAGGACGGTGCCCACCCCGTCCACGTGGCCAGCCACGATGTGCCCGCCGAAGCGGCCATTGGCGGCCATGGCCCGCTCCAGGTTCACCCGGCTGCCCGGGCGGAGATTGGCCAGGGAGGAGCGGTTCAGGGTTTCGTGCATCACGTCAGCGGTAAAGGACGTGGGGGAGAAGGAGGTGGCGGTGAGGCACACGCCGTTCACGGCGATGCTGTCGCCCAGGCGAATGTCCTCCAGGACCACCTTGGCCTGGATCTCCAGCACGGCGCTGTGGCTGCCCTTGCGGATGCTCTTGATGGTGCCCATCTCTTCCACAATGCCGGTAAACATCAGGCGTCCACCTCACTTTCTATGAGCAGGTCCTGGCCAAGCCAGGTGAGGGTGGGGTTCTTCAGGTGGACCGCCTGGTCCGGATGGGGGAAGCCCTGGCCCCCCACAGGGGACTTGGCCGTTTCCCCACCCAGAAGCTTGGGGGCGATGTAGGCCTGGACCTTGTTGACAATCCCGCTCTCCAGAGCGGCCCAGTGCAGCTGGGAGCCGCCCTCCAGCAGGACGCTGTCTACCTCTTCCTTACCCAGCGCCTCCATGAGAGCGGCCAGGTCCACCTTCCCGTTCTTGGGGGGCAGGGACAGGACCCGGACCCCCAGGTCCTCGTAGGGCTTGGCCTTGGCAGGGTCGGTTTCGCAGGTGGCGATGAGGGTGGGAACCTCCCGGGCGGTCTGGACCACCTGGGCGGTGAGGGGGGTGCGCAGATGGCTGTCGCAGACGATGCGCAGGGGATTGCGGCCGCCCTCGATGCGGCAGGTGAGCTGGGGGTCATCCGCCAGCACGGTGCCCACCCCCACCAGAATGGACCGGTATCGGCCCCGCTGGGTGTGAACGTGGCGGCGGGCTTCCTCCCCGGTGATCCACTGGGAGGCCCCGGTGTAGGCGGCCAGCTTGCCGTCCAAAGTCATGGCGTATTTCAGCACCACATAGGGGCGCCCGGTCTGAATGTAATGGAAAAACACATCGTTGAGGGCCCGGCACTCCTCGGTGCACACCCCTTCGGTGACCTGAACCCCGGCAGAGCGCAGGATGTTCAGGCCCTTGCCTGCCACCTGGGGGTTGGGGTCGCCGGAGCCCACCACCACCCGGGCAATGCCTGCCTCCAGGATGGCGTCGGTGCAGGGGGGCTGGCGGCCGTGGTGGCAGCAGGGCTCCAGGGTGACGTACATGGTGGAGCCGCTGGGGTCCTCGGTGCAGTTGGCCAGGGCGGCCCGCTCGGCGTGCAGGTCCCCACACTTTGCATGGTACCCCTGGGCGATGACCCGGCCGTCCTTTACGATAACGGCGCCTACCATGGGGTTGGGGCTGGTCCAGCCCCGGCCCTGCTGGGCCAGCTCCAGGGCCAGGCGCATATACTCTTGATCGTTCATGGAACACCTCCAAAAACAGGAAAACGCACTCTGAAACAGCTTCAGAGCGCGTCGGAAAAAACACAGGCCTTCCGTCTGCCTGCCAAGTGAAAAAACTCTGGAATGATATCATCCCAGAGCAACACAACGGCAAACAGACGCAGGGAGATCCTGCGAATGCATTACCGATCTTCTTCCATCCAGACTATACTGTCGGTTTTGGAATTGCACCAAATCATGCCTTGCGGCTCGCGGACTGTACCGCCGATCGGGAATTTCACCCTGCCCTGAAGATCCTGTTTACTTTT
>JAEDJB010000160.1 GCA_016296565.1 Oscillospiraceae bacterium | reverse complement strand
TGGTGGAGGCGGGGGGAGTTGAACCCCCGTCCGAAAACACTTCCTCAGGAACTTCTCCGGGCGCAGACGGTTCTTTGCATTCCCTTACCATGACGCAGGCCGTCATGCTTCATGGCTTGGTAGCTTCATTTGTCATGCCGGGGGCAAAGCTTACCCCGGTCACGTGCACCACTCAGTCACGCCCAAGCCCGGCTCGTGGTCCTTCCGGGGTGGACGGCCGCTATTAAGCAGCGGCGAGAACTACGTTGTCGTTGTTCTTTAATTTATAAGTGCCCGTTTTAAGGATGTCAGGCGCATCCGCCCGCTGCTCCTGCCCCCATGTCCCCGTCGAAACCAGTACGCCCCCCAATATAGGCGAACCTGTTCGCACTGCATCGCACGGTCAAGAGGGCCGCGCGATGCAGACAGAGAACAGAATCAAAGCAAATTACATCTTCTCGGGTTCGGGATAGTCCACGCCGAAGGTGTCAACGGTGACCTTCTTCATCCGCTGGTCTGCCTTGGGCTTATCCATGCGGTCGGTCTTCACACCGGCGATGCGGTCCACCACGTCCATACCCTCGGTAACCTTGCCGAAGGCAGCATACTGGCCGTCCAGGAAGGGGCCGTCTGCGTGCATGATGAAGAACTGGCTGCCAGCAGAGTTGGGGTTCTGAGCCCGGGCCATGGACAGCACGCCGCGGCTGTGGCTCAGATCGTTCTTCACGCCGTTGCCGGAGAACTCGCCCTTGATGCAGTAGCCGGGGCCGCCAATGCCCACGCCCTGGGGGTCGCCGCCCTGGATCATGAAGCCGGAGATCACCCGGTGGAAGATCAGGCCGTCGTAAAAGCCCTTCTGGATGAGGCTGATGAAGTTGTTGACGCTGATGGGCGCAACCTCGGGGTACAGCTCAGCCGTGATCTTGCCGCCGTCCTCCATTTCAATGGTAACAATGGGATTCTGTGCCATAGTTATTTTCTCCTTATATCGTGTATCGTTTTATTCTATTTACTATTTAAATGCCCTCTCAGCCAGCACTTTCGTGCTGACAGCTCTTGGAATGGTAACTGGATTCCATCGAACTGTCCCCCGGACAGTTCGACCCCCAGAGGGGTGAGCTTAACTGAGGAGAATTATCTCTGCTTCAGGGCCCGGTCCATTTCCCGTTTGGCGTCCCGCTTGGCGGCGGCTTCCCGCTTGTCGTAGAGCTTTTTGCCCTTACACAGGCCAATCTCCACCTTCACCCGGGGGCCTTTGAAGTAAAGGCTCAGGGGCACCAGGGTGTAGCCGTCCTGCTTGATTTTCGCAAAGAGCTTCATAATCTCCCGCTTGTGCATCAGCAGGCGGCGGGGACGGCGGGGCTCCCGGTTGAAGATGTTTCCCTTTTCATAGGGACTCACATGCATTCCGTTCAGGGTCATCTGTCCGTCCTTGATGGTGCAGAAGGAATCCTTCAGATTCACATTGCCCATGCGGATGGACTTAACCTCCGTGCCGGCCAGCTCAATGCCCGCTTCGTACCGGTCCTCCACAAAATAGTCGTGAAAGGCTTTGCTGTTTTTCGCGATCTGCCTGGTCTTTTCCCCTGCCAAAACGGGCACCTCCCTTCCCGGCCGATTCCAGCCCACTCATTCAGAGTCTTTTTATTATCCTTCATTCTGCCCCATCTGTCAAGGGTTCAGACCGGGTTTTGGGTGCATTTCCGGGACTGTTTAAACAATGTTCACAGAAAAGAAATTGACAAGGGCCCCACAACGTGTTACAATTTGGTTACATTTGTATGTAGGGGCACTGTGCCCCTGTTTCTGATTTTACGCGTCCGGCTTCGGGCGTTCCCTTTCAAGCATCATATATGGAGGTTACTATGGCAAACGAAAAGATCCCTCTCACCTATAAAGGCCGGCCCCTGCGCCGGAAGGACAACATCATCTACTACGGCGACATGTCCGACTCCCACATCATCCAGCTGCAGATTCTGGACACCAAGCCCGCCGGCGACATGAACGTGGCCACCCGGGTCAGCATCCAGCTCCAGCTCACCGCTCCCGACCTGAAGAGCCGGGACCGCGTGGTGAAGCGCAGCGAAAAGGACAGCCTGTACTCCGCCATTGACATCGCCTCGATCTGGCTGGAGCGCGCCCTGGCCACCCGATAACATCCCCAGATTCCCCGGAGGTATCCCATGAAACATTCCCATCTTGTCTCCCGCGTCCTGGCAGCCTCCCTGCTGGCGGCTTCCCTGCTGTCCGTGACCGCTCTGGCGGCACCGGCCGGGGTGGACTCCGCCACTGCCATTCGGGTCCGGAAGGCATCTTCCACCACCTCTGCCATTGACGCAGTCTCCGGCACCGAAAGCCCGGTAACCGTGGACCCCGACCAGGCCCAGGGCAGCTTTGAGGTAGTCTACCAGGACGAAAACGGCAACGAAACCAGCAGCACCATCACCGCTGTGAACCCCGAAGAGATGGTCTACGCCTATATCAGCGCCGATGGTGACGGTCTGCGGGTCCGCCAGGGGCCCGGCACCGGCTACTCGATCCTGTGCACCGTGGCCGACGGACTCTCCTTCCCCATCACCGGCAAAACCAACGGCTGGTATCAGATCACCTGCAACGGCCGCACCGGTTATCTCTATGCTGATTATGTCATCGTCAAGACCGCTGCCGACCTGGACAACGAAAACAACGGCGGCAGCACCATCCTCCCTCCCGCTGACTTTGACGGGGAACTGGCCCAGCGGATTGTGAACTACGCCCTGCAGTTTGAGGGCTATCCCTATGTTTACGCCACCGCCGGCCCCGACACCTTCGATTGCTCGGGCTTTACATCCTATGTGTACAAGCAGTTCGGCTACACCCTGAACCGCTGCTCCAAGGATCAGCTGTATAATGGCGTGCCGGTTTCCAAGGCGGAGCTTCAGCCCGCGGACATCCTGCTCTTCTCCCGGGACGGCATCACCGTGACCCATGTGGGTCTGTATATCGGCAACGGTCAGTTCATCCACGCCTCTACATCCACCACAGGCGTTATCATCAGCGACTTAAACTCCAACTATTATGTTGCCCATTACTTCGCTGCCCGGCGGATTATCTGACGAACGGATTCCACACAAAACCAAAGAAGGAGGAAACGAAAGTCCCTTTCGTTTCCTCCTTCTTTTTTCAGCGCCAGGTAAACCGGTCTTTGCCTGCCCCCTGCTCAAAGTGGTATTTTACGATACCCAAATCGATTTTGGAATAAAAGCCCATGCCGGCTTTGGCCTCCACCTGGCTGCCCTCCAGGGTGAATTTGAACTTCTGCTGGTTCATGGCTGTGGGGGCCAGCAAGGCCGCCTCCACGCCTTTTTGGAACCACTGGGGAGCAGGGCCGGACACAGAACTCACCTGCTGCGGCTTCTTGGAGCGATGGGCTTCCCCGCTGGTAACGCCGTAACCCAGGGCGATCACCACCGTCAGCTTCTCCCCCGGCCCAATCTCCAGGGCCTGGGGGATTTTTTTGTAGGTCATGGCCACCCAGCAGCTGTTCAGGCCAAGCTGCTGGGCCAGAAGGACCAGGCGCTCCCCGTAGTAGCCACAGAGCTCGTCCAGATTGTCGCTTTTCTTGCCGATCAGCGCAAGGTAGTTGGTCACCCCGGAGAATTTCCCGTAGCGGGCCATCATGTTGCTGAAAGCCTTGGGCTCGTTGGTCACCAGCTGGATGTGCAGGCCGCTTTCCCGGTTGCAGGCGGCGATCTCCTGGTTTAAGGCTGCAATCACCTCATCTCCCAAGGGCCGGTTTTTGTACTGTCTCACGCTGTGGCGTGCGTTCATGGCTTCCTGAATTGTCATGGTTGAACCTCCGATCTGGTATTTCCGATAAAAGAAGAAATTGCGCGGGCGTCCTGGTACCCTTTTTCATAGAACCGTTTGAGGGCTTCTTTGTCCCGGGTCAGGGTGTCCACCCCGCAGGTGTCCTCCGGCGCGATAATCAGCACCTGACCCTTGGCCTC
>JAEDJB010000020.1 GCA_016296565.1 Oscillospiraceae bacterium | reverse complement strand
AGGATGGTTACGCCTGCTCTTTCTCCACCAGGCCTCTGTTTACAAAAATTACGGAGCGGCCGGCGGGGTCCTTGTGGACGCTGCGGCAGACCCGGGGGCCGTAGGGGCCGGGATGAGAAGGGTCCTCGGTGCGCAGACAGTCCAAGTGGCGCAGGTGGGCCCCCAGGATCTTTTTGGGCTGGGGGGTGGGGTAGTGGCTGGCTAAGTACCGGTCGAAGGGCAGCTCTAAGGCACCCCGCAGGGTCTCCTTCAAAACCGGCAGAGGGGCGCACTCCTGGCCCAGGAGCAGAAGGGTGGGGTTCAGGGCATCTCCCGCCAGAAGCAGGCGGTCCTCCTCCAGCAGCAGGCCCACAGACCCTCGGGTATGGCCTGCCAGGGAGACAATCCTCCCGTGGCGCCCCCCCAGGTCAAAGACCTGCCCGGGTTCCAGGTCCTCCACCGCATATTCCGGCGGTTCCCCTCCCGCCAGCAGGGCCTGGGCGGCCAGCAGGGGCCAATCCGCCCGGTTGGCATAGACCTTCTCAAACCGGTGGTTGCCCCCAATGTGGTCGGCGTGGCCGTGGCTGTTCAGGACAAGGTACGGGGTATCCACCGTCTCCTCCAGAAAGGCCCGCAGATCCCGCTTGCCCTGGCCGGTGTCCCACAAAATGGCCAGGGTTTTTCCCTGGACCAGGGTGCAGTAGTCCCGGTAGTCCTCCTCTATGTGATGCACATGGGGGAGGATTTGCTTGTCGTTCACGGTTTATCCCCCTTTCCCATAAAAATCGCGGGGGCGCGGTGAAGCGCCCCCGCGTAAATGCGCAGGTGTTGGGATTATTCCTCCCGCAGAGCTTCGGCGGCGCCGGTGAGCATCTCGCAGAAGGTGGGGTGGGGATGGATGACCGCAAAGAGGCCGTCCACGGTAAGGCCCTTCTGGATGGCCACGGCCAGCTCGCCCACCATGTCGGTGGCCCGGGGGCACACCAGCTGTGCGCCCAGGATGCGACCGTTGGTTTTGTCGGTGACCAGCTTTACATAGCCGCTGTCGGTGTTCTCAATGAGGCACTTGCCGTTGGCGCCGGTGAGGTACTTGCCTGCCTTCACCTGGACGCCGGCAGCCTTGGCCTGCTCCTCGGTCATGCCCACAGAGGCGATCTCCGGTACGGTGTACACGCAGCTGGGAACCACGGACATATCCACCGGGGGCTCCTTGCCGGCAATCACTGCCACCACGTTGGTGCCCTGGGCCTCTGCCACATGGGCCAGCTGGATATTCTTTGCCTTGGCGTCGCCGATGACATAGATGTGGGGGATGCTGGTGCGGCCCACCTCGTCGGCCACCACAGCGCCCTTGAAGAGCTCCAGCTCCACGCCGGGGCCCAGCAGGCCGTCCAGGTTGGCGCCCCGGCCGGCAGCGGCCAGCACGCCCTCAGCGGTGACGGTGTGCTCTGCGCCCTTCTTGTCAGTATAGGTGACGGACATGGCGCCGGGGTTACCCTCGATTTTCTGAACCATGGCCTTGGCCTCTACCTTGGCGCCCCGCTTCTTCAGCATCATGGTCAGGCGCTGGGCGATCTCCTTGTCCATGAAGGGCAGGATGTGGTCGGCAGCCTCCAGAACGGTGACCTCACAGCCCAGGGACATATACAGGGAGGCGCACTCCACGCCCACCACGCCGCCGCCGACGATCACCAGGGAGGAGAACATCTTGCCCTCCCCCTCCAGGATGTCCCGGCTGTTGTACACGCCCTCGTCCCGGATGCCGGGGATGGGGGGATAGGACACCTTGGAGCCGGTGGCGATGACGATATCCTTGACCTCATAGGTCTCCTCGCCGCAGACCACCACCCCGGGGGCGGTAATCTGGGCCTGGCCGTAAACCACGGTGATCTTGCCGGCCTTCATGAGCTTCTCCACGCCCTTGCGCAGCTCCTCCACCACCTGGTTCTTCCGGCGGTGCATGGCGCCAAAGTCGAAGGAGAGCTCGCCAACATGGATGCCCAGATCCTCCGCGTGGCGCATGGTCTCGTAGGCTTCCGCCCCGTGGAGCAGGGACTTGGTGGGCATGCAGCCCCGGTTCAGGCAGGTGCCGCCCAGCTGCTCCTTTTCAAAGAGAACCACCTGGAAGCCTGCCTTGGCAGCATGCTCTGCGGCGGTGTAGCCGCCGGGGCCGCCGCCGATGATGGCAATGTCAAAATTCATAACGTTTCCTCGTTTCTGGTCAGTAGTGTGACAATCCCCTCGGTGACCTCCTCCACGCTGTCCGGCTGGCCGGACAGGCGGGCCCGCAGGGCCTCTGCCTCCAGGGGGCAGCCCTGGATCAGCTGGGGAACCTGGCTTAAAAAGTCCGCGTCCAAGCCATCGGACCAGAGGGCAGCCTGGGTGATGACCCCGTCCTGCTGGTCATAGTCCAGCCGGAGCAGGCCCCAGTCAAACCGGGCCTCCCGGCTGACGGCCATGGGACGGCTGTCCCCATAGATCCACTCTGGGCGGGAGAACCGGGCCTGTCCCTCCGCCAGGGCCTGCTGGTCCAGGTCCTCATACCGCAGGGGCTGCACCGGCAGGCCGTAGACCTGGCTGAAGGCGGCCTCCAGGGCCTCCTCCAGCTCCCCGATGGTGAGCTCCGGCCGGAAATCCCGGAGGTTGGCCACCCGGGAGCGGACGGACTGGACCCCCTTGGCCTGAAGCTTCAGGGGGGATACGTTCAGGTACTTCTCCAGAGGCGCCATGTCCACCGCCACCATGAGGGTGCCGTGGTGATAGCACTGGTTCCCGGTGCGGTAGTAGGCGTGACCGGAGAACTTCTGGCCGTCCACGGTGAGGTCGTTGCGGCCGTTTTTCTCCGCGTGGATGCCCACCATCTGGACCGCCCGGAGGATGGTCTCCGTCTGCTTGGCCACATCATAGTCTTCCCCGGTGACCAGGAAAGTAAAGTTCAGGTTACCCAGATCATGATAAACCGCGCCACCACCGGACAGACGGCGGACAAGATGTCCGCCGTCTGCTTCCAGCGCTTGGATGCGGCATTCATTCTCTGCGTGCTGATTGCGGCCGATGACCACCGTGTGCTGGTTCTGCCACAGGTAGAGGATGCACTCCCCGGGCTTTACCCGGTGAAGCAGCAGTTCCTCCAGGGCCAGGTTATGGCGGGGGTCGGTCTGCCGGGAATGGATCACATATAAAGAATGAAGCATACTTTGTCTTTTTCCGTCCTCAGGAAGAGCTTACCCCCCGAAGGAGTAACGCAGCACGGGAGCGCGGGCGGCGGTGACTTCGTCGGGCCGGCCGATGGCGCAGTCGTGGGGCGCGTGATGCAGGCTCTCGGGGTCGGTCTTGGCCTCCTCCAGGATCTTGAGGAAGACCTCTGCCGCCTCGTCCAGCGTCTCGGGGCTCTCGGTCTCGGTGGGCTCCACCATGAGGGCCTCGTGGACGATGAGGGGGAAGTACATCGTCGGGGGATGAATGTCGAAGTCCAGCAGGCGCTTGGCCACGTCCATGGCGGTGACGCCGGTGTCGTGGGCCAGGCCCTGGAGGGTCATGACAAACTCATGCATGCACTGGGTGTCGTAGGACATGTCATAGGCACCCACCAGCTTCTTCATGAGGTAGTTGGCGTTGAGCACAGCGCCGGCGGAAGCCTCGGGGATACCCTCCTTGCCCAGGGTGAGCACGTAGGTCAGGGCGCGGACCACCACCAGGAAGTTGCCGTAGAAGCTGCGCACCTGGCCCATGGTCTGCTCGGGGGACTCGAAGGAGAAGGTCTCGCCGTTCTTCTTCACCCGGGGGCTGGGCAGGAAGGCTTCCAGGAAGGACTTGCAGCCCACAGGGCCGCTGCCGGGGCCGCCGCCGCCGTGGGGGGTGGAGAAGGTCTTGTGCAGGTTGATGTGGACGCAGTCAAAGCCCATGTCGCCGGGACGGGCATGGCCCATGATGGCGTTCAGGTTGGCGCCGTCATAGTAGCACAGGCCGCCGGCATCGTGGATGATCTTGGTGATCTCCAGGATGTTGGGGTCGAAGAGGCCCACGGTGTTGGGGTTGGTGAGCATCAGGCCGGCGGTGTCGGGACCCACGGCCTTCCGCAGAGCGTCCAGGTCCACGCCGCCCTGGTCGTTGGAGGGCACGGAAACCACCTGGAAGCCGGCCATAGCGGCGGAGGCGGGGTTGGTGCCGTGGGCGGAGTCGGGGACGATGATCTTGGTCCGGGCGGTATCGCCGCGGGAGAGGTGATACTTCCGGATGAGCAGCAGGCCGGTGTACTCGCCGTGCGCGCCGGCGGCAGGCTGGAAGGTCATGCCGTCCATGCCGGTGATCTCGCACAGCAGCTGCTCGGACTCATAGATGACCTCCAGGCAGCCCTGGACGGTCTCCACAGGCTGGAGGGGGTGGATCTGGGTGAACCCGGGCAGCGCGGCCATTTCCTCGTTGACCCGGGGGTTGTACTTCATGGTGCAGGAGCCCAGGGGGTAGAACCCGTCGTTCACGCCGTGGGTCTGCTTGGCCAGCTCCGTGTAGTGGCGGCCCAGGTCGATCTCGGAGATCTCGGGCAGGCGGGGGGCCTGGTCTCTCAGCAGGGCAGCGTCAAATTCCGCTGCCGGCACGTCGCAGGCGGGCAGCAGGGCCGCGCCCCGGCCGGGGCAGCTCCGTTCAAACAGCAGTTTCATTTTCCGCACACCTCCCCAAGAATGGACACCAGTTCGTCGATCTCTGCCTTGCTGTTCATCTCCGTGCAGCACCACAGGATGCCGCCGTCCACAGGCAGGCCGCCCAGGATGCCCCGCTGGGCCAGAGCAGCGCACAGAGCCTCAGGCTCCACCGGGCTGTCGGTCAAAAATTCATGGAAGAAGGGCTTGTCGCTGCGGACCTTGAAGCCCAGCTTGGCCAGCTCGCCGGCCAGATAGTGGGCGTGGGCAGCAGAGCTCTCCGCCACCTGGCGCAGGCCCTTGGGGCCCATGGCGGCCAGGTAGACCGAAGCGGTCATGGCGCACAGAGCCTCGTTGGAGCAGATGTTGGAAGAGGCCTTCTCCCGGCGGATGTGCTGCTCTCTGGCCTGGAGGGTCAGCACGAAGCAGCGGCGGCCCTGGTCGTCGGTGGTCTCACCCACAATACGGCCGGGCAGCTTGCGCATCATGGCCTTCTTGCAGGTCATGTAGCCCAGATAGGGTCCACCGAATGCCAGAGGCATACCCAGAGGCTGGCCCTCGCCCACGGCGATGTCTGCGCCGTACTCCCCGGGGGTCTTCAGCAGGCCCAGGGAGATGGGGTTGGCGCCCATAATGACCTTGGCGCCCACCTCGTGGGCAGCGGCCACCACGGCGTCCATGTCCTCGATCACCCCGTAATAGTTGGGGCTCTGGACGTAAACGGCGGCGGTGTCCTTACCCAGGGAAGCCTTCAGGGCCTCCAGGTCGGTGGCGCAGCCGTCCACAGGCAGCACCGTAACGGGAACGCTGCGGCTCTCGCAGTAGGTCTTCACCACGGCGATGGTCTGGGGGTCGGCAGC
This sequence comes from Oscillospiraceae bacterium, assembly GCA_016296565.1. Taxonomy (GTDB): domain Bacteria; phylum Bacillota; class Clostridia; order Oscillospirales; family Oscillospiraceae; genus Evtepia. The sequence goes on along the minus strand of JAEDJB010000020.1, from coordinate 14,850 downwards.
GCCGGAGAGGATCACGCTGGTGCGCTTTCTCTCCTGGCACATAAACACGGCCTCGGCAGCGGCGGTGGCCCCGTCGTAGACAGAGGCGTTGGACACGTCCATGCCGGTCAGCTCGCACATCTGGGTCTGATACTCAAAGATGGACTGGAGGACGCCCTGGCTGATCTCCGCCTGATAGGGGGTGTAGGCGGTGAGGAACTCCTCCTTGCTGGTAACGGTCTTGACGATAGAGGGGATATAGTGGCGGTAGGCGCCGGCGCCCCGGAAAATGCTGCGGAACTGCTGATTTCTGGCTGCCAGGCCGGAAACCTTCTGGCCAACCTCCAGCTCGCTGAGGCCCTCGGGCAGGTTCAGGCTCTTGACCCGGACCTCCTCAGGCACCACGGAGAACAGGTCGTCCATGGAGGACAGGCCCACAGCCTCCAGCATTTTCTGCCGCTCTTCCCCGGTTGCGGGAATGTAGCTGCCCATATTATGCCTCCTCAGCTGCCACGACGGCCTCATAGGCTTCTGCGTCCAGCAGCTCCTCGGTGTCGCTCACGTTCTCCACCTTGATGAGCCATGCTTCGTAGGGGCTCTCGTTCACCTGAGCGGGATCGTCCAGCAGGGCCTCGTTCACTGCGCAGACAGCGCCGGTGACAGGGCTGAACACGTCGGAAACGGCCTTCACGGACTCCACGTCGGAGAAGGACTCGCCGGCGGTGACCTCGTCGCCTTCCTCGGGCAGGTTGATGAACACGATGTCGCCCAGAGCGCTCTGTGCATAGTCGGTCAGGCCGATGGTGAAGACGCCGTCTTCCTCCTTGATCCACTCGTGGGACTTGGTGTACTTCAGTTCAGCGGGAATGATAGACATAATACTTCCTCCAATATGATAATTTTCTTTTTTGAACGAATTGATACGATGCCGGCAGAAGGCGGCTGATTCAGGCTGCCTTACTTGCCTCTGGTGTAGAAGGGCAGGGGGATGATCTCCGCAGCCACACGGCGGCCGCGGACCTCAGCCTCCACCTTGGTGCCCACTTCAGCGTGGCTGGCGTCCACCAGAGCCATGGCAATGGCCTTGCCCAGGTAGGGGCAGTGGGTGCCGGAGGTGGAAACGCCGATCTTCTCATCGCCGATATACACATCCTGGTGCTCACGGATGATGCCGCGGCCGGTAACCTCCAGGCCCACGCGGACCCGCTTGGGAGCCCCGGCAGCCACCAGAGCGTCATGGCCGATGAACTCTTCCTTGTTCAGCTTCACGCCGAAGTCCAGACCGGCCTCCAGGGGGGTGATGGTCTCGTCCATCTCGTGGCCGTAGAGGGGCATGGCAGCCTCCAGGCGCAGGGTGTCACGGGCGCCCAGGCCGCAGGGGATCAGGCCGAACTCCTCGCCGGCCTCCCGCAGCAGCTTCCACAGCTTGGGGGCGTTTTCGCTGGCGGTGTAGATCTCATAGCCCAGCTCGCCGGTGTAACCGGTGCGGGAGATCATGCAGTTCATGCCGCCCAGGTTCACGTTGGGCAGAGCGGTGTAGTAGCCCTTGGGGATCTGGTCCTCAGGCAGCAGCTTCTTCATAATGGCGGGAGCCTTGGGGCCCTGCAGGGCAACCTGGGCCACCGTGTCGGAGATGTCCTCGCACTTGGTGCCTTCCAGGGTGTTGGCGGCCATGTGGGCATAGTCCTTCTCCCGGTTGGCGGCGTTCACCACCACCAGGTAGGACTCCTCGCCGAACTTGTAGACCACCAGGTCGTCAATGGTGCCGCCCTGCTCGTTGCACATAACGCCGTAGCGGACCTTGTTGATGGGCATGTTGGAATAGTCGTTGGTGAGCAGGTGGTTCAGGGTGGCCAGAGCGGTGGGGCCGGTGAAGAGGATTTCACCCATGTGGGACACGTCGAACAGGCCGCACTGCTGACGGACTGCCATGTGCTCCTTGATCACGCCGGTGCCGTACTGAACGGGCAGCAGATACCCGGCGAAGGGGACGATCTTGCCGCCCTCTTCCACATGCACGTCATAAAGAGGGGTTTTCAGTTCCATAGTACTCGCTCCTTTTTCATCAGTTGACGCAAACAAAAAACGAAGACACAGACCCCTGCGCATACGCCAAGGTCTGTGCCTCCGTAACATAACCTGAAAGATTCTCCGCCAAGGGGGGGCAGATTGCCTCTTCGGTGCGACCTCGCTCTCCGGAGTCTCGTCCAAAACCGGTCCCTTGTGCCTGAGAGTTTTCGCAGCCCCTTCGGCTCCGCCTGGGCGGTATCTCCCGGTTTTATCATCCGAACGGTATTCTGTTCTTTGCGCGTCCCGGGAGGATTCCCGGGCACATATCTGTTTTCATTATAGTAACCCGGTTATCCTATGTCAACGCTATTTTTTCCTCGATCCTCCAAAAAAATTCCAGAAATCCGGAATACAGGATGAAAATTTTTCGCAGGAAAGCAAGCAAAAAGCCCTCCCGGTCAAAGGAGGGCTTTGAGGGCTCTTGTCAGGGAAGATCAAACTCCCGGTTAATGCTGAACCGGATGAACTCCAGGGTCTCCTGGTTGTAGGCCATTTCTCCGTTGTCCATGAGGATCACCGCCCCGAAAATCAGGGAACGGACCACATAGATCTTCCGCCGGCTGGTGAAATCATCCATGCCCACGCTGTCAAAATACCGCTGGGCCAGCTGCTGGGTGGGGCTGCTCAGCTCTCCCCGCAGCCTGTGGTAGGTGTTGTCGAACTCCTCGTCCTTCAGCATGAGGATAGACCGGTAGTGGGGCTGCTCCATGAGAAACTCCACGTATCCCACGCTCATCTCCACAATCTGCCGGCGCAGATCCCCGGCGTACTGATCCAGCAGTTCCTGCTGCCGCACCCGCCACTGTTCGTTGACGTATTCAATCACCGCCGCGATGAAGTCCTTCCGGTTTTCAAAGTGCTTGTAGGGTGCGCCGCAGGACAGGCCGCAATCGTCGGCAATCCTGCGCATGGAAAACCCTGCGATACCGTGCTTGTTGATCTCCTGGATGCCTGCTTTAATCAGGTCCTCCCGCTTGCTGTTCCGCCTGGGATGCGCTGCCTTCATGGGTGATCCCCCCTGCTTTTCTTTCGGCGGAAAACGGGCTTCATGCCCGCAGCTCCGTTTTGCGGATTTTTCCGCTGATCGTCTTGGGCATGGCAGAGACAAACTCCACGGTCCGAATCCATTTGTACTCCGCCATCCGGCTGTTGGCAAAGGTCTTCAGCTCCTGCTCCAAAGCCCGGGAGGGCTCCTGTCCGGGAAGGGGAACCACCACCGCCTTGATGGCCTGGCCCCGGAGGGGGTCCGGCACTCCCACCACGCTGCACTCCAGAACCGCCGGGTGCTCCATGAGAATGTTTTCCACCTCAAAGGGGCCCACACGATAACCGCCTGTTTTGATTATATCATCAAACCGGCCGTGAAACCAGTAGTTTCCGTCCGGATCTGCCCAGGCGGCGTCGCCGGTGTGGTAGACCCCGTCCTTCCAGACGTGGCGGTAGAGAGACTCGTTGCCCAGGTAGTGGGTAAAGAGCCCGGGCTGCTCCCCCTCTTCGGGGGGCAGAAGGACGATCTCCCCGATCTCCCCCACCGGGGTGGGAGAGCCGTCGGGCTGCCGCAGCTCTATATTATATAAAGGAGAGGGGCGGCCCATGGAGCCCTCCACCGGCACGTCGCCCTTGAAGTTTGCCAGCAGCAGGGTGGTCTCGGTCTGGCCGTAGCCCTCCATGAGGGGCAGGCCGGTTTTTTCCGTAAACTTCCGGAAAACCTCCGGGGCCAGCTGCTCTCCGGCGGTGGCCGCGTGGCGGAGGGAGGGCATGTCGGGAATGCCCTTCTTCACCAGGTACCGGTACACCGTGGGCGGCGCGCAGAAGGATGTGACCCCGTAGCGGTTGATGACAGCGGTAAGCTGCTTGGGGTCGAAGTTGTCAAAGTCAAAGACCATAACGGCGCAGCCGATGAGCCACTGGCCGTAGAGCTTTCCCCAGGAGGCCTTGGCCCAGCCGGTTTCCGCAACGGTAAAGTGGAGGCCTCCCTCCTCTGCCTGCTGCCAGTACTTGGCGGTGACAATGTGGGCCAGAGGATAGGTGAAGTCGTGGACCACCCCTTTGGGGTAGCCGGTGGTGCCGGAGGTAAAATACAGCACCATGGGGTCGTGGGCCAGGGTGGGCTGCCGCTCCAAAGTGTCGGAAGCCTGGTCCATGGCTGTCGAAAGATTCAGGAAGCCGGGCACGTCCTGCTGGACCGTCCACAGCTTGCAGGTCAGGCCCATCTCCTCCACGGCAGCCCGCACCCGGTTGGGCACCTGGTCCTGGGGGGTGCAGATGATTCCCTTCACCCTGGCCTGGCCCAGCCGGTAGCGGATGTCCGCCTGGGTGAGCATGTGGGTCATGGGGATCATCACCGCCCCCAGCTTGTGGAGGGCAACGGTCACCAGCCAGTATTCATAGTGGCGCTTGAGGGCCACCATCACCTGGTCCCCCCGGCGGATGCCCTCCGCCAGCAGGGCGTTGGCCACCTGATTGCTCAGGCGGCTGATGTCGCCGAAGGTGAACGTGCGTTCCGCCCCCTCAGCGTTGCACCAGACCATCGCCCGCCTGCCGGGGTCCTGGGCGGCCATGGCGTCCACCACGTCATAGCCGAAGTTAAAGTTCTCGGGGTAATTCAGCCGGAAGCTGGTGAGGCGGCCCTGGCCGTCCACCGTCTCCCGGCAGAAGGATTCATAGATCATGCTTGGTTTCCTCATTCAGTGGGGCAGGATGTGTTCGGCCGGCCAAAGGCCCGGAACCGGGCGTAGCGGGTTTCCAGCAGGTCCTTCTGGGCCTGAAGGGTCCGCAGCTCCTCCTCCAGCCGCCCGACCAGACGGCTGTAGAAGCTGGTCTGACCCAGGTCCCGTTCGGTGAGAACGGCCTCGATGATCCCCAGCTCCAGAGCGTCCTGGGCGGTGAGCTTCAGCCGCTGGGCAGCCTGGGGGGCCTGGGCCGCGTCCTTCCAGAGGATGCTGGCGCACCCTTCCGGGGAGATCACCGAGTAGACGGCGTTTTCCAGCATCCACACCCGGTCGGCTACCGACAGGGCCAGAGCGCCGCCGCTGCCCCCCTCGCCGATGAGCAGGGTGATAACGGGGACCTGGAGGGTCATCATCTCCATCAGGTTCTCCCCGATGGCCTGACCCTGGCCCCGCTCCTCCGCGTCCACGCCGCAGTAGGCCCCGGAGGTGTCCACAAAGCACACCACCGGGCGGTGGAATTTCTCCGCCTGCTTCATAAGGCGCAGCGCCTTCCGGTACCCCTCCGGGTGGGGAGCCCCGAAGGACCGGGCCATGCGCTCCTTGGCGCTGTGGCCCTTTTCAATGGCCAGCAGGGTCACGGGGATGCCCCGCAGGTGCCCTACGCCCCCCACCACAGCGCCGTCGTCGCCGAAGCGCCGGTCGCCGTGAAGCTCCAGAAAGTCCGCGCACAGGTTGTGAATATAATCCAGGCCCGTGGGCCGCTTGTTGGCCCGGGCCAGCTTGACCTTTTCATAGGCTGGGGTGCTCATTGTCCGCCTCCTTCCCGGTGCAGCCGGAGCAGAAAGGCTATGGTCTCCCGCTGGTCCTGCCGGGGAACAATGGCGTCAATAAAGCCGTGCTCCAGCAGGGACTCTGCCTTCTGGAAGCCCTTGGGCAGAGGCTTGCGGGTGGTCTGCTCCACCACCCGGGCCCCGGCAAAGCCCACGGTGGCTCCGGGTTCCGCCAGAATCACGTCCCCCTCCATGGCAAAGCTGGCGGTGACGCCGCCGGTGGTGGGGTCTGTCAGCAGGACAAGGTAGAACAGGCCCTTGTCGCTGTGGCGCTTTACCGCCCCGCTGGTTTTGGCCATCTGCATGAGGGACAAGAGACCCTCCTGCATCCGCGCCCCGCCGGAGACGGTGCAGCCCACCACAGGCAGGCCGTGGTCCGCCGCGTACTCAAACAGGCAGGTGATCTTCTCCCCCACCGCGCTGCCCATGCTCCCCATCATAAAGTAGGGGTCCATGAGAAACAGGCAGCAGGGCTCCCCGCCGATGGCGGCGGTGCCGCACAGGACCCCCTCCTTCTCTCCGCTAACCGACCGCACGGTCTCCAGCTTTTCCCGGTAGCCGGGAAAGTCCAGGGGGTCCCCGGACTGGATGTCAGAAAAGAGCTCCCGGAAGGAGCCCTTGTCCGCCAGAAAGTTCAGCCGCTGCCGGGCGCTCATGCGGAAGTGGTACCCGCAGGGACAGGTGTTCCAGGCCGCCCACAGACGGCTTAAGGGGATGCTTTTGTGACAGTTGGGGCAGGTTTTTTCCGGCTCGCTGGCGTCCTCCTGAACCTCCGCCGCCGCCCGGCCGCCCTTTTCCAGCTCAATCCTGGGTTTTCTGAAATTCAAAAAGGCCATGGGCCTCACCTGCCTTCCATAAAGGTCAAATCATAGGCGCCGCTCATAAACTCCGGGGAGCTGATAATGTCCAGCTGTTCCTCAATGTTGGTCTCCAGCCCCGCCATCACCAGCTCGCAGAGGGCGGCCTTCATCTTCCGCACGGCCTCCTCCCGGGTGCCGGCGTAGACCACCAGCTTGCCCAGCAGGGAGTCATAGTAGGGGGAGACGGTCACCCCCTGGACCAGATAGGTGTCGAACCGGACGAAGGGCCCGCCGGGGACGTGGAGCATCTCCAGCTTCCCTGGGGCCAGAGCGTTGATCCGGCACTCCAGGGCGGCTCCCGCCAGGCGCACGTCCGCCTGGGTAAAGTTCAGGGAAACTCCGGCCGCCGCGCGGATCTGCCACTTCACCAGGTCGATGTTGGTGAGCATTTCGGTGACCCCGTGCTCCACCTGAAGGCGGACGTTCATCTCCATGAACCAGAAGTTGCCCTGCTGATCCAGGAGAAACTCCAGGGTGCCCACCCCCACGTAGCCCACTTCAGCCACCGCCTGGGACACCAGGCTCATAAGCCGGGCCCGCTGGACCGGGTGCACCGCCGGAGAGGGGGACTCTTCAATGAGCTTCTGGTGGCGGCGCTGAACGGAGCAGTCCCGCTCCCCCAGGCACACCACCTGCCCGGCCTCGTCGGCCAGGATCTGCACCTCAATGTGCCGGGCGGGGTGGACGTACTTTTCCATATACACCGCCCCGTCCCCGAAGGCCGCCTCACCCTCGGCCACCGCCAGAGGAAAGGCCGCCGTCAGCTCTTCCGGGTTTTGGGCCAGCCGGATGCCCCGGCCGCCGCCCCCGGCGCGGGCCTTCAGCATCACCGGGTAGCCGATCTTCTCCGCCGCTTCCAGCGCATCGGACACCGTCCGCAACACCCCGGTGCCGGGGATCACCGGCAGACCGGCGGCCGACATGGTCTCCTTCAGCAGGGCCTTGTCCCCCAGCCGGAGCATACTCTCCGGGGAGGGGCCGATGAACACCAGGCCATTTTTCCGGCACAGGTCGGCAAAACCCGGGTTTTCCGAGAGAAAGCCGTACCCGGGGTGGATGGCCTGGGCCCCCATGGCCAGAGCGGCGGAGACGATGCGCTCCTGGTTCAGGTAGCTGTCCGCCGGGGCGGGACCGCCCACGCAGCAGCACTCGTCCGCCAGGGCGGTGTGCAGGGCCTCCCGGTCTGCCTGGGAGCACACCGCCACGGTGGCGATGCCCATCTCCTTGCAGGCCCGGATGATGCGCACGGCGATCTCCCCCCGGTTGGCGATCAGGATCTTTGAGAACATGTCGCCGCCTCCGTGATGGCGAAGGAGAACTCTGCCTTAACGCAGAGGGTGCCCTCTACATAGCCCTCCCCTTCCGCAAAGTAGAAGGGGTGCTTGGCCCGGGTGATCCGGCACTTGGTCCGGAACAGGTCACCCGGCAGCACCGGAGCCTTGAACCGGACGTTTTTCATGCTGGTGTACATGGGGATCTCCCCCTCCCCCAGCCGGTCCGTGAGCAGAGCGCCCATGGTCTGGGCCAGGATCTCGCAGAGGATGACCCCGGGGACCACAGGGGAGCCGGGGAAGTGGCCCTGAAGAAACCACTCGTCCCCCTTCACCTGGTACTTGCCCAGGGCGAAGTCTCCCTCCCGGTCCAGTTCCTCCACCAGGAGCATAGGCTCCCGATGGGGAAGGATGGTTTTAATTTCTTCCTTTGTCATTTACAGCCTCTTCATACGGAACAGCCGGCAGCCGTAGTCCACCACCTGGCCGTTCTCCACGCAAATTTCCAGGATTTCTCCGTCCTGCTCGGCCATGATCTCGTTCATGAGCTTCATGGCCTCCACAATGCACAGGGTCTGACCCTTCTTCACCCGGTCCCCCACCTTGACGAAGGGTTCCGCGTTCTCCGCGGGGGCAGCGTAGAAGACCCCCACCATGGGGGAGCACACGTCCACCCCCGGCTCCGCAGGGGGTGCGGCAGGGGCGGCGGGAACCTGGACCACCTCCGGCGGCTGGGGTACGGCGACGGCCACAGGGGTGCGCTCCAGGCGCACCACCCGGTCGTTCTCCGTTACCTCCAGGCCGGTGAGGCCCAGCTCCTGCATCAGGACAGCGTATTTTCTGATATCTTCCTCATTCATCATGTCATACCTTCCGGAAGGCCAGGCAGGCGTTGTGGCCGCCAAAGCCCAGGGAATTGGACAGGACCAGGTCCACCTGGGCCTTCACTGCCTGGTTGGGCACATAGTTTAAGTCGCACTCGGGATCGGGCTCCTCCAGGTGGAGGGTGGGGGGAATGATCCCTTCCTCCAGGGCCTTCAGGCAGATCACTGCCTCAATGGCTCCGGCAGCCCCCAGCATGTGGCCGGTCATGGACTTGGTGGAGCTGACCAGAACCTTTCTGGCCTCCTCCTCCCCCAGGACCCGCTTGATGGCCACGGTCTCGGTTTTGTCGTTCAGATAGGTGCCGGTGCCGTGGGCGTTGATGTAGATCTTCTCGCTCTTCTGGTACCCGGCCTCGGTCAGAGCCTGCTCCATGGCCCGGGCGCCGCCGATGGCGTCCGGCTGGGGAGAGGTAATGTGGTAGGCGTCGCAGGTGGAGCCGTAGCCGCACACCTCACCGTAGATCTTGGCGCCCCGCTTCACCGCGTGCTCATACTCCTCCAGCACCAGGGCGGCGGCCCCTTCGCCCAGGACGAAGCCGCCCCGGCGCTTGTCGAAGGGCAGGCTGGCAGCCTCCGGGTCCTCGGAGACGGACAGAGCCTGCATGTTGATAAAGCCCGCCACCCCGCAGGGGGAGACCGCTGCCTCCGCGCCGCCGGTGATGGCCGCGTCGGTGTAGCCGTGGCGGATGGCCCGGACGGCCTCGCCGATGGCGTTGGTGCCGGAGGCGCAGGCGGTCACTGCCGGCATGGCGGCGCCCTGGCAGTTAAAGCGGATGGCGATCATGCCCGCTGCCATGTTGGCGATGAGCATGGGGATGAAGTAGGGGGAAACCCGCTTGGGACCCCGGTCCAGGAGCTTTTTGTGCTCCTCGCTGAAGGTGGTGATGCCGCCGATGCCGGTGCCGAAGTACACCGACACCCGCTCGGGAGGCAGGGTGCCGATGACGCCGCTCTCCTCCACCGCCTGGATGGCGGCGGCCACACCGAACTGGGAAAACCGGTCGCTGCGGACCACGTCGCCCTTTTCCATGTAGTCGCGGGGGTTAAAGTCCTTGACCTCCGCGGCCAGCTTTGCTTTGTAGTCGGTGGTATCAAACTGGGTGATGGGGCCGATGCCGTGAACCCCTGCGATCAGGTTCTTCCAGCAGGCGTCCACGGTGTTGCCCACAGGGCTCACCACCCCCAGGCCCGTGACCACCACTCTGCGGTTGGTAGTTTCCATTGTCGTTCTCCTTGCTTTGTCATGCGTTCCAGCTGCCTGCTGAAACACCTCGTAGAGTTTCGCCGCAGCTGCGGCGAAAGAAAATTCTATGATTTTTTCCGGCGGCGTGTACGCCGGGAAAAATACTTCTCGGCCTGCAAGTGTGCCCAAAGGGCACGCGCAGCGGGCCGCAGGCCATCCGTTGGGAAAGGCTTCGCCTTTTCCAACGTTTTTACATGATCATGCCGCCGTCTACTTGCAGGACCTGGCCTGTAATGTAGCTGGAAGAAGCCAGGAAAGCCACCGCTTCGGCCACTTCCTCGGGCTTACCCGTCCGGCCCAGCGGGATGCTCTGGAGCAGGCCGTCTCCGGCGGGCAGATCTTTGGTCATATCTGTTTCAATAAATCCCGGGGCCACAGCGTTGCAGGTGATTCCCTTGGGGGCCAGCTCCTTGGCCACCGACTTGGTCAGGCCCACGAGCCCTGCCTTGGCGGCAGAATAGTTGGCCTGGCCGGCGTTTCCCGCAAGGCCGGAGACCGAGGTGATGTTCACGATGGTGCCGCCCTTCTTCCGCAGGAAGATACCCACGCAGTGGCGGATCATGTGGAAGGCACCCTTCAGGTTCACGTCCAGCACCCGGTCAAAGGCTTCCTCCTTCATCATGGCGATGAGGCCGTCCTGGGTGATGCCAGCGTTGTTCACCAGAATGTCGATGGTGCCGAAATCGGCTTTCACCTGATTGACCGTCTCCTTGGCCTGGGCAAAGTCGGACACGTCGCACCGGTAGGCCCGGGCGGTCACCCCGGCCTCCTGGCACTGGCCGCAGACCTGCTGGGCCAGTTCCTCGTTCCCGGCATAGATGACGGCCACGTTCGCCCCCTGGCTGGCCAGCTTCCGGGCGATGGCGGCGCCGATGCCCCGGGAGCCGCCGGTGACGACGGCTACTTTTCCTGTCAGCATCCTGCCACCTCTTTCGCGATGGTCTCCAGATCCTCGGGCTTTTCCATGGGGAAGACCCGCACGGTCTGGTCGATCTTCTGGATGAGGCCGCAGAGGGTGCGGCCGGGACCCAGCTCAATGAAGGTGTCCGCCCCGGCGGCGATCATGTTTTTCACGATGGTCTCCCACCGGACGGGGCTCTGGATCTGCCGGGAGAGCAGATCTCTGGGGTCCCCGTCGTACACTTCGCCGGTGCAGTTGGAGTACAGGGGGAGCTTAGGCTGGTTCAGACTGGCCTGGGCCAGCACCCCGCCGAAGTCGGACGCCGCCTGGGCCATGAAGGGGGAGTGAAACCCGCCCTGAACCTTCAGGGGCAGAGCCCGCCCCCCCGCCTGCTTCACGGCGGTGGAGAAGGGCTTTAAGGACTCCTTCCGGAAGGCAACGGAGACCTGGCCGGGGCAGTTGTAGTTCACGGGATAGACCTCTTCAAACTGTCCGCAGACCTCCTCCACCTGCTCGTTGGTGAGCTTCAGCACCGCCGCCATGGTGGAGGGGTTGGCCTCGGAATCCCGGGCCATCAGCTCGCCCCGGCGGCAGACCAGGCGAAAGCCGGTCTCCAGGTCGGCAGCCCCGCTGTAGGTGAGGGCGGCCAGCTCTCCCAGGGAGAACCCGGCGGTCATATCCGCCCGGACGCCCTGTTCCTCCAGGGCGGCGGCGGCAGCCAGCTCCACAGCGAACATACAGGGCTGGGTGTTGGCGGTGTTTTTTAAGTCCTCTTCGCTGCCGGCAAAGCACTGCTCCGAGGTGCCGGGACGGATGCCGTCCAGCCGGGCAAACACCTGGGCGGCCGCTGCCGAACTCTGAGCCAGTGCCTGGCCCATGCCCGGGTACTGGGCCCCCTGGCCGGCAAATACGAATGCTATCTTACCCATTTCGTGGCTCCTTTCAGGATGGGCTCGGCCCCCTCGATCACGTCCCGGACGATCTCCGCCGCGGGCTGGATCTTCTTGACCATGGCGGCCACCTGGCCGGACAGGAAGCAGCCCTTTTCCAGGTCGCCCTCCTCCACAGCCAGACGGAGACGGCCGGTGGCCATCTCGTCCAGGGTGGCCTCGTCCACGCCGCCGAACTCTGCCTTGGCGTACTCCCGGGGGAAGTTGGTCCGCAGGCTGCGGACGGGGTGGCCGGTCTTTTTCCCGGTGACCATGGTGCACAGGTCCGTGGCCTTCAGGATGCGGCTTTTATACTCGGGGTGGATAGAGCACTCCTCCGCGCTGAGGAAGCGGGTGCCCATCTGGACCCCGCAGGCCCCCAGCATGAAAGCTGCCGCCACCCCCCGGCCGTCTGCAATGCCGCCGGCGGCAATCACCGGCAGGGGGGTGACGTCGCACACCTGGGGCACCAGGACCATGGTGGTCAGCTCCCCCACGTGGCCGCCGCTCTCGCCGCCCTCGGCGATGAGAGCAGAAGCCCCCAGCCGGGTCATGAGCTTGGCCATGGCAACGGAAGCCACCACGGGGATGACCTTCACCCCCGCTTCCTTCCACTGGGCCATGTACTTGGCGGGGTTGCCGGCGCCGGTGGTGACCACCGCCACCCGTTCCTCCGCCACCACCTGAGCTACCTCGTCTGCAAATGGGCTCATGAGCATGAGGTTCACCCCGAAGGGCTTGTCCGTCAGGGACTTGGCAATTTGGATCTGCTCCCGGACATAGTCCCCGGGGGCGTTGCCGGCAGCGATGATGCCCAGACCGCCCCCCTGGGAGACGGCAGCGGCCAGCTTGCCGTCGGCAATCCAGGCCATGCCCCCCTGAAAGACCGGATACTGGATGCCCAGCAGGTCACATAAGGGCGTGTGAATCATGCCCGCTTGCTCTCGATGAAGGCCACCAGGTCGCCCACGGTCTCCACCTTCTGGTCCAGCTCGATCTCCATATCCAGCTTGTCCTCCAGGTTCATGAGAAGCTCCACGGTGTCCAGGGAGTCAATGCCCAGGTCACGGAAGGTGCTTTCCATCTTGATCTCGGAAGGATCCTTTTCCACGCGCTCTGCGATCAGCTCTGCAATTGCTTCAAATACCATGATTTCATGACCTCCATATGATGTCTTACAATACATTTTATTAGGTAATCATTGATTACTTTGGACCTATATATACCCTACTCCACCCCCTTTGTCAAGGAGAAATCGGGAAAGATTCACATTTTGTTCACAAACCATCTCCCCCGGTTTTTGTCATAAAATCTTTGAAATTCACGTCATTATCACGGATTTTTCGCACATTTTATCTGATTTTGTTCTTTTCTTCAATGTAATCACCGATTACTATTTTTCCTCGTGGAAAGCTTTAAGAAAACAGCAAGACTTTTTAAGAAATTCATAAGCCCCTCTTCATTCCTCCAAAATCTTTCTCCGCTATACTGAAACCCGTCCCTTTCCTATCTCTTCGACAAAGGAGGTTTCCCATGAAAAAGCCCGTTGTTGCCGTCCTGTTCGGCGGCTGTTCCTCGGAGTATTCCGTCTCCCTTCACTCGGCCCGGGCGGTGCTGGCCGCCCTGGACCGGGACAAGTATCAGATTGTCCCCGTGGGCATCACCCGGGAGGGGAACTGGTTTCACTACACCGGTCCCCTGGAGGCCCTGGAGGAGGACACCTGGACCCAAAACCCTGCCTGTCTCACCCCCGCCGCCCTGTCTCAGGACCGGAGCCGACAGGCCCTGCTGACCTTCCCCCCGGACCAGGTGGTTCCCATCCGGCTGGACGCCGCCTTCCCGGTACTCCACGGGAGAAACGGGGAGGACGGCACCGTCCAGGGCCTTCTCCAGCTGGCGGGGATTCCCACCGTGGGCTGCGGGGTCCTCTCCTCTGCCCTGTGCATGGACAAGGTCCGGGCCCACCGTCTGGCCGCAGAGGCCGGGGTGGCCGTTCCCCTGGGGATGGTCCTCACTCCGGACACCCCCCGGCAGGCCGCCCGGGACTTTGTCCGGCAGGCGGGGCTGCCCCTCTTCGTGAAACCCGTCCGGTCCGGCTCCTCCCACGGCATTACCCGGGTGACCCGGGAAGAGGATCTGGACGGTGCCATCGACCGGGCCTTCCGCCATGACCGCCGGGTCCTGCTGGAGCAGGCCATCCCCGGCTTTGAAGTGGGCTGCGCCATTCTGGGAACAGACCAGCTCACCCTGGGAGAGCTGGACGAGATTGAGCTGTCCGGCGGGTTCTTCGACTTTGAGGAGAAATACACCCTGAAAACCTCCGCCATCCACGTCCCCGCCCGGGTCTCCCCGGAGGTGGCCGCCCGGGTAAAGGACACCGCCCGGCAGGTCTACCGGGCCCTGGACTGCGCCGGGTTCGCCCGGGTGGACCTGTTCGTCACCCCCCAGGGGGAGGTCTACTTCAACGAGGTGAACACCATCCCCGGCTTTACGGAGCACAGCCGCTTCCCCGCCATGCTTCAGGCGGCGGGCCTGTCCTTCCCGGCGATGCTGGACGCCATTCTCTGTCAGGTGGTGAGCCCATGAACCAGCTCTACCTTCCCCCTGCCTGCCTCCACGCAGGCGATTTGATCCTGGTCAGCGCCCAGGCGCCCTACCGGGAAAAGCGAACCCCCCAGCTGCTGGGGGTGCCCGGCCCGTCCTCTCCGGTGCGGCTGGAGGCCCAGGCCGCCGGAGCCCTGAACCGGCTGATGAACGCCCTTCGGGGCTGGGGCACCATCACCCCGGTGAGCGGCTGGCGGTCCCGCCAGGAGCAGCAGAACCTGTGGGACCAGTCTCTGGCGGAAAACGGGGAGGCGTTCACCTGCACCTTCGTGGCAAAGCCCGGGTGCAGCGAGCATGAAACCGGGCTTGCCATTGACCTGGGCCTCCGGGGTGAGGACCCGGACCCCATCTGCCCGGATTTTCCCCGGGAGGGGATCTGTCAGGCGGTGCGGGACCTGGCCCCGGCCTATGGTTTTGTTCTCCGGTACCCAGCCGGAAAGGAGGCGGTCACCGGCATCGGCTATGAGCCCTGGCACTTCCGATATGTGGGCCAGCCTCACGCGGCCCTCATGACGGAGCGGGGGTGGACTCTGGAGGAATATCACCAGGCTCTCCGGGCGGGACCTCTGCGCACCACCTGGGAGGGGGTGGAGACCTGGGTCTCCTT
>JAEDJB010000159.1 GCA_016296565.1 Oscillospiraceae bacterium | reverse complement strand
GAACAGGGCCATGAGGGCCCAGGGACGGCCCTTCACCGCCTTGGCCGCCCGGATGGCGATGTACTCAAAAATGCCGGAGTTTTTCACCACCGTGACAAAGAGCATCATACCGATGAGCACCCCCAGGGTGTTCACGTCCACATAGGAAAAGCCCGACTCCACCGAGAGTACCCCGGTGAGAATCAGCAGGATGGCGCCGGCGATGGCCGCCGCGGTGCGGTGGATCTTTTCCGTCATAATGGCGGCCATGGTGACGGCAAAGATCACAACGGCGATGATTTGCGAGAAATTCACGACTTTTCACGCTCCTTTCCTACCTTCATCTATATGCGCCGGCAGAAAAAAGCGGTACCTGAACTTCTGTCAGGTACCGCTTTTTTGATGCAAAGGACGTTTGCCGTAGTAGGCCCCGCCGATGGCCGCCGCAGCGGGGACGGTGAGGATCACCGCCGCCGTGCTGCACAGCCCCTGGGCCAGCTCCACCGCCAGGTAGTCGGAGCTGAACAGCTGGTGAAACTGCACGCCGTAGGAGAAGAAAACCAGCATGGTGGCCAGCGCACCCCCGGTGAAGGCGAAGATCAGGGTGTTGCTCATGGTGCCGATCATGTCCTGCCCCAGGCGGATGCCGCTGCGGAAAAGTTCCTTTCCCAGGGGCTTTTGGGCGGCTCCGGCCACCTCCCGCAGGGCGGAGAGGATGGACACCGCCACGTCCATCACCGCCCCCAAGGAGGCGATCATCATCCCGGCAAAGAGCAGGGTTCGGATGTTCAGCCCGGTGTTCTGGGCGATGAGCAGCAGCCCTTCGGCGCTGTCCGTCTGAAAGCCGGTGAGGTGGAGGAACCGGGAGAACACCCCGAAGAGGGCGCAGGCTGCCAGCTCCCCCAAAAAGGTGGTGGCGCAGCCCAGCAGGCACTGGAGGGTGGGGCCGTGGAGAAGGGCCAGGGACACCGCCGTGGACAGCACCACGGTGAGCAGCCCCATCCCCACGGGACTTCCGCCGTTGTACAGAACGGGCAGGGTGACCCGAAGGATGAACAGCAGGGTAAAGAGGATGGACAGACAGGCGTCCAGCCCCTTCCGCCGGCCCACGGCGATAAGCAGCAGGGCGAACACCCCGATGAGCCCCGCCAGGGGCAGGAAGCGGTCGTAGTTGTAGACGGTGTAGTAGGGCGCCGCGTTTTCCGGGGCGTCCACGCAGATGATGGCGCTCTCACCGGCCTGAAGCAGGATGTTGTGGGTCTCCGTCAGGTAGTTGTCCAGCTCCACCTCCTGGCCGTCAGACAGGCGGACCAGCAGGCGCTGGCTGCCCAGCTTCTGCCCGGTGTGCAGGGGGCTGTCGGTGAGCTCCTGGGAGAGTACCGCCTCCACCGTTGCCCGGACATAGTGGAGGGTGTCGGTGGCAAACCGCCGGTAGCTGTCCCCGGTTACGGGGCGCACCAGCATCAGCACCACGGAGAGCACCACCAGCACCTCCAGAATGAGGCGGTTTCGCTGGGTCGTTCCTTTCATGTTCATTCCTCCCGGATAAAGGGAACGGAGCGGCGAGAGCCTCGCCGCCCCGTTCGGTCAAAGTTTGTGTGGGGGTTGCTTACTGGCCGATGGCTTCGCAGAAGCGCATGAGGATGGCAGCCACCTGGGCGCGGGTGGCGCTGTGCCTGGGGGCCAGGGTGGTGTTGGTGACGCCGGTGATGAGCCCCTGGGCGTTGGCCCAGGCCATGGCGTCGGAAGCGTAGGCGCTGATGGTACCGGCGTCGGTGTAGCCGGACAGATCGGCCTTCCGGCTCACGTCATAGCCCTTGAGGGTGGCGTAGCGGTAGAGAATGGCGGCCATCTGCTCCCGGGTGATGGGGGCGTCGGGAGCGAAGGTGGTGTCGGTGGTGCCGGTCACTATGCCGTGTTCCGCGGCCCAGGCCACAGCATCGGCATAGTAGGCGCCGGAGGCCACGTCGGAGAAGGCGGATTTACCAGTGGCGGGCTCGTTCTCCAGCCGGTAGAGAATGGTGACGATCATGCCACGGGTGGTGGTGCTGTTGGGGGCGAAGGTGGTGGCGGAAGTGCCGGTCATCATGCCCTTGTCATAGACGTAGGCCACGGCGTCCCGGAACCAGTCCCCGGACTTCACGTCGGTGAAAGGCAGGGCGGCGGCGGGAGGCGTCACCGGCTGGCTGGGTTCGTCAGGCTCGGTGCTGGGGTTGCTGCCGGTCCCAGAGCTGCCGGAGCTGCTGCCAGAACCGCTGCCAGTGTTGCCGGAGCCGCTGCCGCTGGGAGCGGTCCCGGTGAGCGCATAAACCGCCAGGGTGCCGGAAACCTCGCAGGCCGTCAGCAGCAGGGGGCTGCCGGTCTGGCTGTCCCGCGCGGAGACGAAGCACAGCCCTTCGGGGGAGACGTCCCCCTGGATGGGGGCATCAAACTCCCGGGAGTTGATGTAGTTGACGAACTGGGCCTGGGCGGGGTTGGTGATGTCGTAGACCATCACGCCGCCGATGCGCTCCAGGGCGATGAAAGCGTAGGTCTTGCCGTTCACGGTGCCGGTGATGACGCTCTCCGGTTCAGGACCCTTCTTGCCCGAGCGGTTGTCCAGGCTGATCTTGTCGTTGGAGGCGTTGAAGTAAGCGGGGAGCTGGGCGGCGGTGATTTCCTCAAAGCCGCTGCCGCTGTCATAGACCAGCTTCAGGCCGTTGGAGGTCACTTCGTAGATGGAGAAGGAGCGGCCGCCGAACACATAGGCGCTGTTCTCGTCCAGACCATCCCACATGGTGGCGTTGAACCAGACCACCTTGCTGTCCAGAGTCACATTGCCGGTGGGAGAGGTCTTGCCTTCGGATTCGTTGTCCAGACCGTCCCAGTCAGCCCGGCTGTCGCCCTCGTTGGCGGTGAGAAGATAGGTTCTGCCGCCCAGGGTGGTTACGGAAATGCCGTCGGGCATCTTGATGCCGTAGACGTTTTCGTAGTTCTTCAGTTCAACGGTGTCGTTCTTTTCCAGGTCAACCTTGGTTACGCTGTAGTCCTGGAAGCCCAGGGGATACACGCCGGTAAACTCGCCGGAAGTCAGGTCCAGCACGGCGATGGCGTTGGCCTCCTGGAGGGAGACATAAGCGGTCTTGCCGGAAACAGCGATGTACTCCGGTTCAAAATCGGTGGAGGGAGCGGTGTTCTTCTGCACCAGCACGCCGGCGGCGGTGAGGGCCTCCCGCTGGCTGTCGAACGGGTCAAAGGTCACGATTTTGGCGGCCAGAGCGTTGTCCCCGCCGATGGTGACGATGGACACGGAACCCTTGGGATCGGCAGCGTCTTTGCCGCCCCGGGGCTCACCCTCGTCGGCGGAGAGGATGGTGCTGTTGTTCGCGAAGGTCACCATGTCAGGCTGCACGCCCACGGAAACGGTGGAGAGCAGCTCCAGAGAGCCGTCAGCCTTGCAGGCGAACAGGGCCACAACGCCGCTGTCGGCATAGTTTTCCGCCTGGATGGCCACAGCCAGCTTGCTGCCGTCGGGGGAGATGGCCACGGAGGTCATGTCGCCGTAGGCAAAGCCCTCCACCAGGGATTTCACGTCATACTCGGTGCCGGACAGGGACACAACCTTGTCCCCGTCCAGCTGGCCGTTCAGGTCCACGGCGATGAGCTTGCCCTTCACGCCGCTGACGGCGTAAGCATAGCCGTTGACGGGGTTGTACTGCACAATTTCCAGGCTGCCGCCGTCGGCGTTCATGGCGCCGGAGTTGTAGCGGCCTGCCAGCTCTAGCTTCAGGGAGCCGGTTTCGTCGTAATAGCCCTTCACCCGGGTGTCGCCGGTGACCACGGGGGTGTAGGTGGGTTCTTCCGGCTCGACGGGTTCGCCGGAGCCGGTGCTCTTGGTGGAGATGGTTACGGTCACGTCGCCGGTGACCTTGGTCAGGCGGTAGATGCCCTCCACGCCGGTGTCATCGGAGCCTTTCAGGTTTTTGTAGTTGGCGTCTGCCGTGACAGAGACGATCTCATAACCGTCTTCCACGTTGACCTTGAAGTTTACCTGTCCGTCGCCGGAA
>JAEDJB010000019.1 GCA_016296565.1 Oscillospiraceae bacterium | reverse complement strand
GCCCACCCGGAGGAGACCATGGACGACCTGTACCAGTATGTGGGCCAGGACATGACCCTGGAGGATGTGGACTGCACCTTCGGCGTGGACAGCCAGGGCCGGCTCACCTCCAACCAGATCCAGGTGACCTTCAACACCACCGGGGAGGACGGCAGCCACCACAAGATGGTCATTGCCATCGACCTGACGGTGCAGGACTACGGCACCACCACCGTCCAGCCTCTGGACGTGGGGGACCGGACCGAGGCCCACTGATCGGGAGCGTAAAAGCCAGTTTACAGAAGCATACACAGCGGGCACAGCCCCGGAGGGAAATCCTCCGGGGCGGCCCGCCCTGACGGGGCAGGGTTGCTGCCCGGAAAGGAGCGGCATTTGGAGACCGTACTGAATCTGGACCACATGTCCAAGCTATACAGCAATGGCCGCGGGGCCAGAAACATCACCTTCTCCGTCCAGCGGGGAGAGGTGGTGGGCCTGCTGGGTCCCAACGGCTCGGGGAAAACCACCATCATGAAAGCCATCACCGGCCTGTGCCAGCCCACGGCGGGGAAGATCACCGTGTTCGGCGCGGACGCGGTGACCCAGCGGGAGCAGGCCCTGGCCAAGGTGGGGGCTCTCATTGAGCAGCCCGCCCTGTTTGAAAACCTCACCGCCCAGGACCACCTGCGCATGGCCGCCCGGTACTACCCCCAGGTGGACCAGGCCCGGGTGGACAAGGTGCTGGAGATCGTGGGCCTGTCCCAGTATAAAAAGGAGCGCTGCGGCAAGTTCTCCCTGGGCATGAAGCAGCGAATGGGCCTGGCCCTGGCGCTGATCTCCGAGCCGGAACTGATGATCCTGGACGAGCCCACCAACGGCCTGGACATCGAGGCCACCGTGGAGATCCGGGAGATCATCATCCGCCTGGCCAGGGAGAAGGGAGTCACCTTCCTGGTGGCCAGCCACCTGGCCTCGGAGATTGAGAAGATGTGCAGCAAGGTCCTGGTGCTCCACGAGGGGGAGATGCTCTCCTTCGACACCAAGGAGGAGGCCCTCCGGCTCAACCCCTCCCTGGAGGATTACTTCCTGGCCAAGGTCCGGGACAAAAAGGGCTCCGTGGTCCTGTGAGGAGGAACGACATATGCAGCAATTTCTGGCAAACCTGAAAAACGAGTGCTTTAAGCTCAGCAAGCGGAAAAAATATCTGGTTCTTCTGATCATCGGCTCCGCCATCTGCGTGGCCAGCGCCCTGCGGATCGTCATCGCCAACTACATCACCGGCGGCGGCGTCTCCCGCCAGGCGGTGCTGGGTGGACTGACCAGTTCCAACCTGCTCTTCTTCCTGATGATCTTCCTGCCCCTCATGGCCATCATGGCCAGCTGCGACCTGTTCGTGGGGGAGCAGGGGGACCACACCATCCGCTTTTCCCTGATGCGCCCGGTGGGGAAGGGCAAGCTCTTCTTCTCCAAGGCGGCGGCGGTGTTCCTGCTGTGCCTGGCAGATCTGGTGGTGCTGTTCCTGGTCTCCGCCCTGACCCAGGTGGTGCTGGGCGGGGGGACCGGCGGCATCCTCTCCAGCCTGGGGGCCTGCCTGCTGGACCTGATTCCCCTGGCGGTGCTGATCCTGTTTTTCTGCCTCATCAACCAGCTGGTGAAGGGACCCAGCCTGACGGTGCTGCTGTGCGTGGTGCTGTATGTGGTCTTCATCGCCCTGGGTACCTATATGCCCGCCATCGGCGGCCTGCTCTTCACCGGGTATCTCCGGTGGCACAACCTGTGGATCGGCGTCACCCTGCCCATCCACTCCCTCCTCTCCCGCATCGGTTTGCTGGCCGGATACGGCCTGGTCTTCGGCTGCGGCGGCTTCCTGCTCTTCGAGCGGAAGGAGGGGTAAACCCGGCGGAGCCGCAAACGCCCCGCCCCCAAAGGAGGTCAGGCCTATGGCCCGAAAAACCACAATGAAAGGCCGGTTCATTCAAACCGGCCTTTTGATGCTGGGGTTGTCTCTGCTCATTGCCTTGGTGCTGGTGGTGGTGATCCTGGCGCTTTTTGCTGCCCGGGTCCCCGAGGGAGAGGACTTTGTCCGCTCTGTCGTTAACCTGTTCTGGGGAGAGCTCCAGGGACCCCGGCGGATGCTGCCCTACCTCATCGGAGGGATCATCCTTCTGTGCCTGTGCGTGGCGGGGATGTGCATGGCGGTTACCTCCCGGATGGCGGGGAAGCTGTCGGGCACCCTCAAAACCCTCTGCCAGGCGGCGGACAATCTGCGGGAGGGGGAACTGGACTTTGAGATCCTCTCCTGTCAGGAGCGGGAGCTGGACGAGCTGTGCCAGTCCCTGGAGAGCGTCCGTCAGCGGCTGAAAGCCGCCGCCAACGCCGAGGCCGCCGCCCAGGAGGAGCGGGGCCTGCTCATGGCCAACCTCTCCCACGACCTGCGCACCCCCATCACCGCCATCAAGGGCTATGTGGAGGGCATCCGGGACGGCATCGCCAACACCCCGGAAAAGCGGGACCATTACCTGGACACCATTTACAGCAAGTCCCTGGTGCTGGAGAAGCTGGTGCGGAACATGTCCGACTTCTCCGAGTATGAGCTGGGGCGGATGCAGTATCACTTTGAATATGTGGAGATGACCGCTTTCCTGGCTGACCTGGGGGAGGAGTACACCCAGGACGCGGCGGGCCGGGGGCTGACCTTCACCTCCCGGCTGCCCCAGGGCAGGTACCTGGTGACGGCGGACCGGGGCAAGCTCAAGCGGGTGATGGACAACCTGGTGTCCAACGCCATCAAATACAGCCGCCCCGGCGGCGCCATCGACCTGACGGCGGAGCCTTACGAGGGGGGCCTGGTGATCCAGGTGTCGGACAACGGCCGGGGAATCAGCAGCGAGGCCCTGCACCATGTGTTTGACAGCTTCTTCCGGGCGGACACCGCCCGGTCCAGCTCCGTGCCCGGCAGCGGCCTGGGCCTGGCCATCTGCCGGAGCATTGTGGACAGCCACCACGGAAAAATCTGGCTGACCAGCGAGGAAGGGGAGGGGACCCGGGCCTTTGTCTATCTCCCCCTTCAGAAAGAGGAGGACATCCTGTGAAACTACTGATTATTGAGGACGACCAGAGCGTAGCCGAGCTGGAGCGGGACTACCTGGAGATCAACGGCGGCTTTGACTGCACCCTGTGCACCGACGGCACCGAGGGCCTCCGCCGGGCCCTGGCAGAGGATTACGCCCTGGTGATCGTAGACGTGATGCTCCCGGGCTTAAGCGGCTTTGAGATCTGTCGCCGCCTGCGGGAGGAGAAGGACACTCCCGTGATCATCATCTCCGCTCTGGCCGACGACATTGACAAGGTCCGGGGCCTGGGTCTGGGGGCGGACGACTACATGACCAAGCCCTTCAGCCCCAGCGAGCTGGTGGCCCGGGTGAAGGGCCACATCCAGCGGTACCAGCGGCTGGTGGGAGGCAGGGAAAAGCCCCGGCCGGAAATTCTGAAAATCCGGGGCCTGGAGATCGACCGGGACGCCCGCCGGGTGTGGGTCAACGGCCGGGAGAAGAACATGACCAGCAAGGAGTATGACCTGCTGCTCTTTCTGGCCGAACACCCGGACACGGTGTTCTCCAAGGACCGGCTGTTTGACAGCGTCTGGGGGATGGACGCCTACGGGGACGTGTCCACGGTGACGGTGCACATCAAGCACATCCGGGACAAGATCGAAATTGACCCCGAGCACATTCAGTACATCGAAACCGTGTGGGGCGTGGGCTATCGCTTCCGGGGCTAAAAGCCTCGCAGAGTTTCGCCGCTGCAGCGGCGAAAGTATATGGAATCATTTTTCCCGGCGGCATGTACGCCGGGAAAAATACAGCTCGGCCTGCCAGTGTTCCGGCGGCCTGCCAAAGGCAGATCGCCGGCGCGCGCAGCAGGCCGAAGGTTTCGCAATCGGAAAAGGCAACGCCTTTTTCGATTGCCTATAAGAAAGACCCCTGGACAGTTGGGGAACTGTCCAGGGGTCTTTCTGCCCCGGGCGGAGAAACCACAGGGCTGGATACAATGAAACGGAAGGTTAAAAGGAAGAAACGGGTTTGGACAAGAAGGGGTTGTCAAAAGGTCTTTGGGAAGGAAAAGACCTGTGCCGGTGAAACCGGCTCTCTTGACTACAATGAAATAATACAACGTGGAAGTTGCAAAATCAATCGGCAAAACCACCAACATTCCCGGATAAAACCCGGTTTTCTCCCGAAAATGCCGGAACAGTTTGCAGGAGAAAATAGTTTGCTTGCAGATGAAAGGGGTTCCCGTCAGAACGTGCTGATGGGGATGTCCGGGTCCTCTCCGGTTTTTTCCACAGCCCGGACCTGGACGTAATAGCGGCAGTCCGCCCCGGCCTCGATGAGGACCCGGTCCCCCACCTGGTGGCCCATGAGGGCCTTGCCCACGGGGGACTCCTTGCTGATAAGGCCCTTTAGGGCGTCCTGGCGGAGGGTGGTCACCAGCTGGATGGTTTCCTCCTCGTCGTCGTCCTCCAGGTAGATGGTGACCTTGTCAAACAGCCCGATGCCGGAACCCTGGGAGGTGCCGTCAATAACCTTGGCGGTTTTAATCATGTTCTCCAGGTAGCGGATGCGGCTGTCGTTGCGGTTTTTCTCCCGCTTGGCGGCCTTGTACTCGAAGTTCTCGCTGAGATCCCCGAAGGAGCGGGCCACCTTTACTTCCTCAATGAGCTTGGGCCGCAGCACCTGAATCCGGTGCTGGAGCTCCTCCTTCATCTTGTCAATGTCCACTTGGGTCAGTTCGTCATGCATGAGGTACACCTCGATTATAGCCCTGTTACGATTGGGCAGATTGATTGGCTTTTGCGGTTCTGATGGAAGAAACCAGCATAACACGAAGCCTGGCGCAGGAAGTCTCCAGGGCGTGATAGTCTCCTTCGCTGAGGTAGCCGGTGCGGTAGAGCAGCTCCAGCCAGTAACCGGTTTCGTTGGCTTCCTTCAGGGCGATCTGCAGCTTTGCGATGAAGTCTGCCTTTCCGTGGGCGTATTGGGCCTCCCGGATGTTTGCGCCGATGGAGGTGCCGCTTCTGCCGATTTGGTTGGAGATAATGGATTCCTTCTGCTGTTTCAGGTTCTTGACCAGCTGGATGATGGAGACAGCGAAGTCCATGGATTGGACGGCGAGTTTGCTTTCTGGCATATGAAAACTTCCTTGTCGTGTGTGTGAAGGTTGCCGCTTCGCGGCAAGGGAAGCTGCGGCTTGCGCCGCAGAGAAGGGTTTTGCCGGAGGCAAAACGTGAAGGTAAGTGTGCCAGCACGTGCGAAGCACCCTTCTCTTGGCCGAAGGCCATCTTCACGCGGGAAACGCTCTTCTCGTGCCCGAAAGGGCACACTTAGTTCGAAAGCTCAGATTGCAGAAGCAATCTGAGCTTTCGTGGTGCCGGTGACCGGACTCGAACCGGTACGCTGTCGCCAGCGGCGGATTTTGAGTCCGCTACGTCTACCAATTTCATCACACCGGCAGGTGGGCTAAGCGCAAGTGGATTATACAACAGCCGGGGACCAATGGCAAGGGTTTTTCTCTTAGAAATTTCAAAGAAATCATAGGAAATCAGAATGGGATGTGGTATGATATGATATTATGGTACGATTATGAGCAGGAAAGCATGGCGGGCCGGAAGGGCCGGCCTGGAAAGGAGGCGTCCGGTTCGTGAAGCTGCGGAAAGCTGTGGGGCTGCTGGCCCTGCTCCTGTGTCTGGGGGGACTCACCGGCTGCGTGTTTGGCAGCGTGGACGAGATGTACGCCCTGCCCAAGTCCTCGGAGTCCTATGTGAATCTCCAGGCCACCATCAACCAGGAAAAGGGCAGCGCGGAGTATATCGCCCCCTTAAGCGGCGAGAACCGCCAGACCATCCAGCTGGTGGATGTGGACGGGGACGGCACCCAGGAGGCGGTGGCCTTTTTCCGGGACGCTGCCGCGGAGCAGCCCCTGCAGATTGTGATCTTCAAGCAGGATGACCGGGAGACCTATCAGGTCTATGCCCGCATCGAGGGCATCGGCAGCGAGATTGAGTCCATCGACTACCTGGACCTGTGCGGGGACACCGGCTGCGACATTCTGGTGAGCTGGCAGGTGAGCACCTCCGTTCACACCCTGGTGGGATACACCATCGCCGGGGGAGAGCCCATGGAAATTCTCCGCAGCGGCTACGGCCGGTACCTGGCGGCGGACCTGGACGAGGACGGCCGGGAGGAACTGGTGCTGACCCAGAGCGAGGGCGGCAGCCCCGCCCGCTGGCGTCTGGAGTATTACGACGGCCGGGAGAGCCACATGGAGCTGCTCTCCGCTGCCCCTCTCTCCGAGGGCGCCACCGACATCTGCGCCTGGTCCAGCGGAACCCTGGCGGACGAGGTCCCCGGTCTGTTCGTCACCTCCTACTTCGGCAAGGACGTGCTGGTGACCGACGTGTTCTGCGTGGAGGAGGGCGGCCTGCGGAACCTCTCCCTGGGTTCCGGGAAGCGCAGCAGCGCAAACACCTGCCACTACTATTCCGGGGTCTTCCCGGCGGATATGAACGGGGACGGGATCACCGAGGTGCCCGTGTCCCGGGAGGTACCCGCCTACGGCAGCAGCACCGCCGACAGCTTCTGGTGGCTGGACTGGATCGCCTACCGGGCTGACGGCAGCGGCAGCCAGGTGCTCACCACCTGCCACAGCGGCGACGGCTGGTACCTGGAACTGCCCGAGGACTGGACGGGAGACTTCTCCATGTGCCGCCAGGAAAGCTCCGCCACCGGGGTGCGCAGCGTCACCTTCGCCCGGGGGCTGGACACCGAAGAGACAGCCCCCCAGCCCTTCCTGACCATCTGCACCCTCACAGGGTCGGACCGGGGAGAGCTGGCCCGGCAGGACGGCCGGTTCATCCTCTATACGGACAGCAACACCATCTACACCGGGGAGTTTTTCCCCGGTTGGGACTGCGGCCTGGACCAGGACGGTCTGGAAAGCCGCTTCCATCACAGCACCGGCGGCTGGGGCCATAGTGGCACCTGACCGGCTCTGCCGCCGGAGGCGCCCTGGGAAGGGCGGGACGGGACCGGCCCGTCCAAACAAGAAAGGAGCGGAACAATGAAAAAAATTCTGGTTCTGGAGGACGAGGCCAACATCCGCAGCTTCGTCGTGATCAACCTCAACCGGGCAGGCTATGAGACCATCGAGGCGGGCACCGGGGAGGAGGCGCTGGAGCAGCTGCGGCTGAACCCCGACGTGCGGGTGGCGCTGCTGGACATTATGCTCCCTGACATGGACGGCTTCGAGGTCTGCCGCCGCATCCGGGCGGGCAACTCCAAGATCGGCATCATCATGCTCACCGCCCGCACCCAGGAGATGGACAAGGTCACCGGCTTCATGACCGGGGCGGACGACTATGTGACCAAGCCCTTCTCCCCGGCGGAGCTCACCGCCCGCATCGACGCCCTCTACCGGCGCATCGGCGGGGACATGATGGACGACGGCGAAATTCAGCAGCCTCCCTTCGTTCTGAACACCCGCAAGCGCACCCTGGAGAAAAACGGCCAGCGGGTGAAGCTGACCCAGGTGGAGTACGCCATCATGAAGATGTTCATGGAAAACCCCGGCAAGGCCCTCTCCCGGGAGGAGATCCTGAAATCCGTCTGGGGGGAGAACTACTTAGGGGAGCTGAAAATCGTGGACGTGAACATCCGTCGCCTGCGGGTGAAGATCGAGGACGAGCCCACCAGCCCCATCTATATCACCACCATCTGGGGATACGGCTATAAGTGGGAATTCTGAGCTTTTGGAAAAGACTTGTCTTTTCCAAAAGAAGAGGCATACTTTGAGAAGAAGGAACGACCATGAAATCCATTCCATTTCTGAAAGTCCGGGGCATCCGCAAGCGATGGCTGCTCAACAGCGTCAGCATCATGGTGATGATTCTGGCGGTGGTGGTGATCGCCTTCTCCCTGGTGATGAAAAACTATTACGACAGCAGCATCCTCTCGGACATGGAGAGCAAGGCCCGCATTGCCGCCAACTACTTCGGCAGCTACGCCGGGAGCATGGACATCAGCACTGGGGATTACCTCACCGCTGCCCAGGACTATGTCAGCTCCTTTGAGGACGGCACCAAGCTGGAGCTGCAGTTTCTCACCCCCGGGGGAAAGGTGGTCTACTCCTCCAACGGCCTGACCCTGTCGGGCACCATGCCGGGGACGGAGGACATCACCCACCTGCAGACCTACCAGGAGATCTCCTCCTGGACGGGAAACTCCCCCCAGACCGGGGAGCGGATCACCGCCGTCTCTGCCCCTCTCATCTATGACGGCACCCTCATGGGAATCATGCGCTATGTCACCTCCATGCGCCTGGTGGACCGGCAGGTCATCACCCTCACCCTGGTGGCGGTGGCCCTGGCGGCCAGCATCCTGGTGCTGGCGTACCTCTCCAACATCTACTTTGTCCGCTCCATCGTGGACCCGGTGAAGAACATCACCGGCATCGCCCAGCGCATTGCCGGGGGCAGCTACGGCATCCAGGTGGAGAAAAAGTTCGACGACGAGGTGGGCGATCTCACCGACGCCATCAACGATATGTCCCTGCGCATCAAGCAGGCGGAGAGCATGAAGTCGGAGTTTATCTCCTCCGTCTCCCATGAGCTGCGCACCCCCCTCACCGCCATCACCGGCTGGGCGGAGACCATCATGAACGGCGAGGCCCGGGACGAGTCGGACATCCGCAAGGGCATGGGCATCATCGCCAGCGAGGCCAGACGGCTTTCGGGCATGGTGGAGGAGCTGCTGGAGTTCTCCCGCATTGAGGACGGCCGGTTTACCCTGTCCATCGAGCCCATTGACATCAAGGCCGAGCTGGAGGATGCGGTGTACACCTACCACGAGTTCCTGGCCGCCGAGGGTATCGCCGTCTACCACCACGACTGCGAGGAGGAGTTCGAGCCCATCCCCGGGGACCCGGACCGGCTGCGGCAGGTTTTCTGCAACCTGCTGGACAACGCCGCCAAGCACGGCGGCTCCGGCAAGCGCATTGACACGGGCATCTACCCGGAGGCAGGGGACGTGGTCATCACCATCCGGGACTACGGCCCCGGCATCCCCCCGGAGGAGCTGCCCAACGTAAAGTACAAGTTCTACAAGGGAAGCTCCACCGCCCGGGGCAGCGGCATCGGCCTTGCGGTGTGCGAGGAGATCGTCTCCCGCCACAACGGGGAGCTGAACATCCGCAACGCCGACGATGAGTTCGGCGGCTGTGTGGCGGAGATCCGGTTGCCGACTGGAACATAAGTTCGAGAAAAACCTTGCTTTTTTCCCCAAGGTTTGATACCATATTCTCTGCGGAACGCAGACAAAAATTAGGAGACACTATGAAAGAAAAAAGCACTTGCGGCGCACCCGCTCAGGACTGCGCCTTCCGCACCACCATCGGCGGACAGGCCCTCATCGAGGGCATCCTCATGCGGGGGCCGAAGAAGCAGGCCATTGTGGTGCGCAACCAGGAGGGAGAACTGGAGATCAAGGAGGAGAACCTGAAGCTGGTGAAGGACCGCCACCCCGTCCTGGGCTGGCCCTTCATCCGGGGGGTTATCAACTTTCTGGATTCCCTCATCAAGGGCGTCAAGGCCCTCATGTGGTCGGCGGAGTTCTACCCCGAGGAAGAGGAGGCAGAACCCTCCCGGTTTGAAAAGTGGCTGGAAAAGCACTTCGGCACCGAGGTCCTCATGAAGTGGGTCATCGGCGTGGCCGTGGCGGCGGGGATCGCCTTTGCGGTGGCGCTGTTCATCATCCTGCCCACCCTGGGAACCTCCGGCCTGCTGTACTTCTTCCCCGGCGCCCCTATGTGGGTGCGGAACCTGCTGGAGGGCATCAT
This sequence comes from Oscillospiraceae bacterium, assembly GCA_016296565.1. GTDB lineage: Bacteria > Bacillota > Clostridia > Oscillospirales > Oscillospiraceae > Evtepia. The sequence continues at coordinate 10,549 of JAEDJB010000019.1, read as the reverse complement.
CAAGCTGGTGATTTTCTTCATCTATCTGATCCTCTGCTCCCGGCTGAAGGACATCCACCGGACCTTCCAGTACCATGGGGCGGAGCACAAGACCATCTTCTGCTATGAGCGGGGCCTGCCCCTCACTGTGGAAAACGCCCGGACCATGCCCCGGCACCACCCCCGGTGCGGCACCAGCTTCCTGTTTGTGGTCATCGTCATCGCCGTGCTGGCCTCCTGCGTGGTCTTTGCCCTGCCCGGCGTGCGGGACGTGGCCGCCAATCCCCTTGTGCGTATCCTGCTTCATCTGGTGCTGCTACCCATTGTGGTGGCGGTGACCTATGAGCTTAACCGGTTTATCGGCCGCCACGACAACCCCCTGACCCGGTTCCTGTCGGCCCCCGGCATGTGGATGCAGAACTTCACCACCTTCGAGCCGGACGACTCCATGCTGGAGGTGGCCATCCGGGCCCTGACCCTGGTCCTGCCGGAGGAAAAGGGCGCGGACGCCTGGTAAAACGAGAACGAGAGAAACTGTTTCTGATTGGGGTGTGTGTTTGTGGCGATCACCTATCATGACTTGTATTTGAATACCTACCGGGACCTGGCGGACCTGGGCATCGAGGCGGCCAAGCTGGAGGCCCGGGAGCTGCTCTGCGCGGCGGCGGACAAGACCCCGGAGAAATTTCTCCAGGACCTGTCCCTGTACACCACCGACGAGATCCAGGAAAAGCTGGCCGCCATGGTGGAGCGGCGAAAAACCGGGGAGCCGGTGGCCTACATCATCGGGGAGTGGTCTTTCTGCGGCCTCACCTTCGCGGTGAACCCTCAGGTCCTCATCCCCCGCATCGACACGGAGATGCTGGCCAACATCGTCATCGACCGGCTGCGAAAGGACGAGGAAGCCCGGCCGGGCAGCAATTTCCGGGTGCTGGACCTGTGCGCCGGCTCCGGCTGCGTGGGCCTCACCATTGCCTACAAGATGAAAAACGTCCGGGCGGTGCTGGTGGACCTGTCCGACGGGGCGCTGGACCTGTGCAAGAAAAATATCCGCCGGCACAAGCTCACCGGCCGGGCGGTGCACCTGAAGGGAGACGCCCTCCAGGCCCCCAGCCACACCCTGGGGCTGTTTGACATGCTGGTGTGCAATCCCCCCTATATCCCCAGCGGAGACATTCCGGGGCTGGACAGCTCCGTGAAAGATTTTGAACCCCTCATGGCCCTGGACGGCGGAGCGGACGGCCTGGACTTTTACCGGGCGGTGACCAAACTGTGGCAGCCGGCGTTAAAGCCCGGCGGCCACCTGATCTATGAGGTGGGCATCGGCCAGGCGGAAAAGGTGGCCACCCTGCTGGTCAGGGCGGGCTATGAGAACATCCGCATCACAAGAGACACCGGCGGCATCGACCGGGTGGTGGAGGGCCAGCGGCCCAAGGAACGGGAAATCCCCGATCTGCTCCACGAGAGCTTACACGAGGAGGAAGGATAATGGCAGAGAAAAAGAAAACGGTAGAGAGCGCCGCACCGGCTGCGGATAAAAAGAAGGCCCTGGAGACCGCCATGGCCCAGATCGAAAAGGCCTACGGCAAGGGTTCCATCATGCGCCTGGGGGACAACACCCGGGTGGTGGTGGAGGCCATCCCCACCGGCTCTCTGGCCCTAGACCTGGCTCTGGGCATCGGCGGCGTGCCCCGGGGACGAATCATCGAGATTTACGGCCCCGAATCCTCCGGTAAGACCACCCTGGCCCTGCACATTGCGGCGGAGGCCCAGAAGCGGGGGGGCGAGGTGGCCTTCATCGACGCCGAGCACGCCCTGGACCCCACCTACGCCCGGGCCCTGGGGGTGGACATTGAAAACATGCTCATCTCCCAGCCGGACACCGGCGAGCAGGGCCTGGAGATCTGCGAGGCCCTGGTGCGCTCCGGCGCTCTGGACGTGATCGTGGTGGACTCTGTAGCCGCCCTGGTGCCCCGGGCGGAGATCGAGGGGGACATGGGCGACGCCCACGTGGGCCTGCTTGCCCGCCTCATGAGCCAGGCCCTGCGGAAGCTGGCCGGCTCCATCGCCAAGACCAACTGCGTGGTCATCTTCATTAACCAGCTCCGGGAAAAGGTGGGGGTCATGTACGGCAATCCCGAGGTCACCACCGGCGGCCGGGCTTTGAAGTTCTACTCCTCCGTCCGCATCGACGTGCGCCGGATTGAGCCCATCAAGGCCGGGGGAGAGATCATCGGCAACCGCACCCGGGCCAAGGTGGTCAAGAATAAGGTTGCGCCCCCCTTCCGGGAGGCGGAGTTTGACATTATGTACGGGGAGGGCATCTCCAAGTACGGGGAAATGGTGGACCTGGCGGTGAAGCTGGACATCCTCCAGAAGAGCGGCTCCTGGTTCTCCATGGGCGACGAGCGCATCGGCCAGGGCCGGGACGCGGCCAAGCAGTATCTCAAGGACAACCCGGAGATCTGCGACCGGGTGGAGGCGGAAATCCGCCAGAATTCCTACAAGCTCATGAGCGCCCAGGCCCAGGCGGCTGCCCGGGCTGCGGGCCGTGCCCCTCAGGAGCCCGTCACCCACGCCGCTCAGCCCCAGCCTGCTCCGACAGCGCCCCGGGGCATCGACGTGAGCGCCGACGACTTCGACGATGAGGATTGAGAAGCTGACGCCTCCCGCCAGACCGGGTTCCCCCTGGACCCTGGTGCTGGAGACAGGGGAGAAGCTGAAGATTACCGAAGGGGTGGTGGCGGACTTTGCCCTGTACCAGGGAGGTGAGCTGGACCAGCCCACCCTGGAGGAGCTGAAGGAGGCCGCCTTTGCCGGGGCCCTGCGGGAGAAAACCATCTCCCTGCTCACCGGCCGCCTCCTGTCCGCCGGGCAGCTGAAGGAAAAGCTCCTGGCCAAGGGGGCTACCCCCCGGCAGGCGGAGGACCTGGCCGCCTGGGCCCAGGACATTGGGCTGCTGAACGACCGGGAATACGCCGCCGCTCTGGTCCGCCACTACCAGGACCGGGGGTACGGTATTTACAAGATCAAGGACGAGCTCTACCGCCGCAAGGTCCCCCGGGAATACTGGGAGGAGGCCCTGGCGGCCCTGGAGGACCCGGAGGAGCAGATTTTCCGCCTGCTGGCGGCCAGGCTCAAGGACCCCACCGACCCGAAACAGGTAAAGAAAGCCTCCGACGCCCTGGTGCGCCGGGGGTTTTCCTGGAGTCAGGTGTCCCAGGGGATCGAAGGGTTCCGGCGGACCTGGGAAGACGAACAGATAGGAGACTGAAACAGTGAAAGTTGGATTTATTTCCCTTGGCTGCGCCAAGAACCAGGTCAACTGCGAGCAGATGATCTGGCAGACCTACGAGGCCGGCCACGAGGTGGCCCTGGGGGCCGAGGACTGCGACGTGGCTGTGGTGAACACCTGCGGCTTCCTCCAGGAGGCCCGGGATGAGGCCATGGCGGAGATTGAGAAGCTAGCGGAGCTGAAGCGGGCCGGACAGCTGAAAAAGATCATCGTCACCGGCTGCATGGCCCAGTGGAAGAAGGAGGAGATGGCAGACCTGTGTCCTGACGCCGACGGCTTCATCGGCGTGGGGGGCTATGAGTCCATCGCCCAGGTGCTGGAGCAGGCGGAGGCCGGGGAGCGTCCCGCCCTCTTCGGGGACATTGACGCCCCGGTGCCGGAGACCGACCGGGTGGTGTGCACCTCCGACTACTGGGCCTGGCTGCGGATCGCGGAGGGGTGCGACAACCGGTGCGCCTACTGCGTGATCCCCTTCATCCGGGGCAAGTTCCGCAGCCGCCCGGAGGAGAAAATTCTGGAGGAGGCCCGGAACCTGGCGGAAGCGGGGATGAAGGAGCTCATCGTGGTGGCCCAGGACATCACCCGCTACGGCCTGGACCTGTACGGCCGCCGCACCCTGGCGGAGCTGCTGCCCAAGCTGTGCGCCATTGAGGGCATCCAGTGGGTGCGCCTGCACTACCTCTACCCCGACGAGATCACCGACGAGCTCATCGACGTGATCGCCCGGGAGCCGAAAATCGTCAAGTACCTGGATATCCCCATCCAGCACATCAGCGACAAGGTGCTGAAAGCCATGCACCGCCGGGGCACCGGGGACGAGATCCGGGTGCTCTTCCGCAAGCTGCGGCAGAAGATCCCCGGCCTGGTGCTGCGCACCAGCCTCATCGCAGGTTTCCCCGGGGAGACGGAGGAGGACTTTGAGGAGCTGTGCGAGTTCCTGCTGGAGTATAAAGTGGAGCGGGCGGGGGTGTTCCCCTACTCTCCCGAGCCGGGCAGCGCCGCTGCCTCTTATCCCGACCAGGTGGACGAGGACGTAAAGCGCCGCCGGGTGGAGCTTCTCACGGACCTGCAGCTGCGGGTGGTGGACCAGTTCTGCCAGGACCAGGTGGGGAGGACCCTCACCGTTCTCTGCGAGGGCTACGACGACGACACCGAGCTGTACTTCGGCCGCAGCCAGTACGACTCTCCGGAAATTGACGGCATCGTGCACTTTGAAGGGGAAGAGGGGGGCGTTGCTCCCGGCGGCTTCTACCAGGTGAAGATCACCAGCACCTACGACGGCGAGCTCATCGGCGTCATTGACAACGAGGAGGCGGAGGCATGAATACCGCGAACAAGCTGACCATGATCCGGGTGGTGCTCATCCCCGTGTTCATCGTCCTGCTTTATCTGGATTTCACCGGCCACCTGCTGGCCGCCCTGGCCGTGTTCATCCTGGCCAGCATCACGGACTTTGTGGACGGGTATGTGGCCCGGCATTACAATCAGATTACCGACTTCGGCAAGTTCATGGACCCCCTGGCGGATAAGCTGCTGGTGATGTCCGCCATGGCCTGGTTTGTGGAGGTGGGCTGGATGCCCGCCTGGGCTTTCTTCATCGTCATCGCCCGGGAGCTGGCGGTCACCGGCCTGCGGCTTATCGCCGTGGAGCAGGGCCGGGTCATCGCCGCAGGCAAGTCCGGCAAGGTGAAGACCGCCTCCACCATGGTGTGCATCTGCCTGCTGCTGGCCTTCCCCAACCCCACCCTGATTCTGGTCTGTGTGGCGGTGATCCTGGTGACCACCGTCTACTCCGGCATCGAGTATTTCATCCAGAACAAGGACGTGCTTCTGAACGGAGACATCTAAGCCCCTGCGTCTTTGAAACCCTTTTACCTGCTATGCTTATCTATCTCCAACTTATCGACGACCCGGCGGACCGGGTGAAATTCGAGGACCTGTACCGCACCTACCGGGGCCTGATGCTCTATGTGGCCAACCGCATTCTCCGCAACCAGCAGGACGCGGAGGACGCGGTCCACGAGGCTTTCTTGGCTGTGGCGAAAAATTTCTCAAAAATTTCTTCGGTTCCGCGTCACAAAATCAAATCCTACCTCGTTACCATTACTGAACGAAAGGCGATCGACCTGTATCGCAGGAAACAGCGCCACCCCACCGGCGAGCTTCTGGAAGAGCTGGAAGGGGTGACGGTGGAGTACAGCGGGGACGATGGTCTGGCTCAGTGTATCCTGAACCTGCCGGCCCGGTACCGAGAGGTGATCCTGCTGAAATATGAGCAGGGGCTTACCAACCGGGAGCTGGCCAAGGTGCTGCACCTGTCCGAGGATGCGGTCCGCAAGCTGGACCAGCGGGCAAGGGATGCCCTGGAAAAGCTGTGCAGAGAGGAGGGGGTTCTGTGATTTCGGAAGAACGTCTGCGGCTGGCCGCCCAGGAGGCCGGACGGGCCATCGCCGACAGCCTGCCGGAGCCGGAGGACTGCGAGGCAGAATTTTCCCCCTCCTTTGAGCGGAAAATGAAAAAAGTGATCTGGCGCGTGGACCACCGGGGCCTCTGCCTGGGCCTGAAACGGGCGGCCTGCTTCTTCCTGGCCCTCCTGCTGTCCGGCGGAGTGTTCCTCACTGTAAACGCCGAAGCCAGGGAACTGATATTCGGCTGGATCAGCCAGCGGGTGGAGGATGCCCAGCACTACTTCTTCACGGGCTCTGACGCCGGGGAGAGAGCCAATGTGGCGTACCACTTGGCAGAATTGCCGGAGGGATACCAACTGGAAGAGCGTTACGAGACGGAAACGCACATTGACATCAGCTATGTCAATCTGGAAACGAATCATTACTTGTCGTTCGGGTATCTGCTCAGGGCAACAGAGACCTCCAGCACAGAACTGTTTTTGGAGACAGAAGGGATGGAAGAGAAGCAAGTCCTGATTCAGGGGGCCGCCGCCGAATGTTATCTGGACAAAACCGGGGAAATTGCAAATGTCATCACTTGGGTCGATCAGGAGACAGATACCCTGCTATATATCTCGGGATATCTCAGCCAGACGGAACTGGTTCAGATGGCCGAGCAGGTAGTCCGGGAAGGAATATAAAATTTTTTTAGAAAATTTCAGGTTAGGCGTCACAAAACACCTCCTCATTTCGTTACTAAGAGTAAGAACGAAATGAGGAGGTGATTTTTATGCAAAAGCGCGTAACGGCATTGTCGTTGATCTTGGTGTTTGCGTTGATGATTTCTGCCCAAGCTGCTGGGATTGCTCGGACCCCTCAGACTAGTCCTACGATGACCTTTAATGGGACAATGGCGACGTTCAATGTGCTGGTCAAAGCGGACAAACCCAGCGATACCGTGTCTGTGAGGGTTAAGCTGTGGCGAGACTCTACTTGCTTAAATTCTTGGGCCGCCAGTGGGACCGGAAGCGTATCGTTGAGCAAAACGGTCAGCGTGATCAGTGGCAAGACCTATACGTTGACTGTGGATGCGACGATTAACGGCGAAAAGCAGTCGACTAAGTCGATTACCAAGACGTGCCCGTAAAAGGCGTAGCCGGAAAAGGGAGGTGAGGCCTGACAAACATTGTGAGGAAGGAAAATTGATGAAACCAAAGGAGGAAAAACAAATGAAGAAACGATTGGTAACTTTGATGATGGCACTGTGCTTGGCGTGTACCCTGGTAATTCCCGTAGGAGCATCTGCGCTGGAACAGGAGCAAGAAGATTTGAACCTGTCAGACCTGATGATTACGCAGGTCAATGTGACCTTTGACAACGAAAGCCTTGAAGACATGGGAAGAATCTCGACCAAAGATGCCGTGGTGATTAACGGTGTTGTGAATTATCTGTACCCGACCTTTGATGACCTGGATACAGCGCTAACAGCACTGGAGAAAAAGATTCCTGCGTATTACAAACTTGTAGAGAAAAAGGTTGACCTAGTGGAAGCCTATGAAGGCGGGTACGTTCAGTTTATGGAAACTGATTTTCAGGTAGATATTGTGCAGGCAGCTACCGCAGAAGTTAGTGTTGCTAGCACAGTGGAAGATACGGCGAAACAGACTGATGCAAAACAGAAGGAGCTTGTTGCGGAAGCAGTGGAAAAACTTGAAGTGCAGGAACAGGTGTTTGACTCGTTCTTTGACATTTATGAAAACAAAGCACAGAATGAGGAAATCAAAGCTTATCTGGAAAGTACGCCGAATCCTGACCCGGAAACGTTGGCATATATGCTGCCGTACAACGCTCCATTTTCCGTTGAGTACTTTGAAAGCGCGGTGCCTACGGCTGCGGCAGCGCAGACCTTTAACGTGACAAACGGAACTGCATATGCAGTAAAGTGGGCAACTGGTTATAACACTCTTGAGTACCCTAATTATACAAGTCAAGGTGGCGACTGCACAAATTTTGCATCTCAGATTTTGATTGCAGGTGGGATTAAGATGCATGATTCATATCCCGATGAATCATCCGGATGGTGGCACAGAAAGGTATCAACAGGCACCGTGAATCCCGGGACGACACATAAAACATCGATATCTTGGAAAAGAGCAAATGCATTTGTCCGCTTTATGGGCACAAGTGGCAATGAGTATGATAACTTTGAAGAGTTTTCGGGGCATGTACGAGCGGGTGATTTCATCGCTTATGATAAAGCGAACGATTCTGAGTGGGACCATATAGGATTCGTTACCAATACAGGCTCTAAAGGCACCTATCAATATCGGGATGATAATGGGAATGTTCACAGTATGGTGTATACAACCTTCTGTGTAGCTCAACATAGCAGTAATTACTATGCCTGGGTGCATTCACGGACTAATAATTGGGAAAGACTTGATGGAGAGGCAAACTTTGCTATCGTTCGCAGAAATGCAAAAGCATAAAGAAGATAATAAGTACTGTAAACTATGCGGAATATCTTAAATGCTGGCTTGGCGAGTCTATTCTGTTTGTTGGGGACAATTGTCTTCATTACGAACCAAAGGAGGCGCTTCAAATGAAACGATACCAGGCATCGTCCAGTATGCTTTTAGTTGGAATTCTGGCCCTGTGTCTGCCGGTGGTGGCTCGGGCAGATTCATCCTGGGTTTGGATCTCGGAGACCCGGCCCTATGACGTGTTACCTTTTGTAGTAGTGGGAACACTTTTGATCGAGACTCTGGGCATTTGGCTCATACCGAGGGTGAAAAAACCGCTGAAGGTGTTCTGTGTGACCTGTTTGGGCAATGTTCTGTCCTTTGCTGTTCCCTATGTCCTGTGCCTGTTTAACCCAGTATATGATTTTGCCCAGGTGATGGAAAGCCATTTCTATACCGTGGGTGTGGTGTTTCTGGTGGTCACCATCGCGATTGAGGTGCCCATCGAGTATTATCTTTTGCTTAAGGAGACAGATCGCCCCAAAGCCCTGCTTTGCGCTGTGATCCTATGCAACGTGATTACTACCGTGGCTGTAGCTGCGGTGGAAAGGACCCTTTGCTATGGCTGGTGGGTTTGAAGGATCAGGGGACGCTGCCTGATATATCCTCCCAATTCTTATGTTTTTATTAAGAATTGACCAAATTCTTGCAGAAAAACGGCGGGTCTATTATAATGGACACACAAAAGGAGGGAGGAAGTATGCACGGGAACAACCCCAACAAGCTCCGCCGGGTCACCACCTGCGGGGTGCTGGCCCTGATTCTGGCGGTGATCGTGGCGGACATCCTGACGGATTTTGCCCTCTACCCCTGGGACCTGGTGCTGATGATCGCCGGAGCGGCGGTGTGGTTTCTCCTGTTCTTCGCCCTTTGGCGCTGTCCCCACTGCGGGAAATTCCTCCCCAAAAGCGACGGGGACCTGGCCTTCTGCCCCTACTGCGGCCAGGCCCTCCCCCAGGACCGGTGAAAGGAGGCCCTATGCTGACTGCGTTTTTCCCAACCCAACGCCCCCGCACCCTGCGGCGGGCGGTGCATCTCGCGTCGCCGGTTTTCCTCCTGTCCTACTGGCCCCTGTTTCTCCTTCTGCTGTGCGACCCGGACGGCCTGCCAACCTCCCCGGCGGCGGTGGCGCTCATTCAGCTGCTGTTCTGGGTGCTGTCCCTGGGCATCTGCCTCTGCCTGGCCGGGTCTGCTCTGTTTCTGGGCCAGGATCTGAAAACCATCTATCAGAACAACCGGGTCCCTGTCCTGGACCTGCTCCTGGACGCCTGGCCCATCGTTTTAGCGGTGGTGTTTTTCCTGCATCTATGGCTTTGAAAGGAGGCTCTTGCCATGAAAAAATGGACGATTCTGCTCTCGGCTTTGCTGCTTCTGACCCTGTGCGCCTGCGGAGGTACGACGGAGGACGGCTTGCAGCTGGAATCCGCCGGGTCGGAACTATACACGGAAGAAGATCTCAACGACGCGGCCCAGGTTGTGCGCCAGTGTTTCCAGGAGACCTTTTCCGGCTGCACCCTGACCGCCCTGCGCTACCCCGGGGACCAGATAGAGGTGTTCCAACAGTGGGCGGAGCGGTACGATGCTGACCAGGCTGTGGTACTTACCTCAGACTTTGACGTGGACGAGTCCGGCGGCGACGGCTCCCTGAACCCCAACAGCACCTACAGCGACTGGGAGTGGGTCCTGGTCCGTGACGAGGGCGGCCAGTGGACTGTGCAGACCTGGGGATATTGAGAAGGGCTATCCCTTGACATCCTCGTGTACTTCGGCTATCCTGAAACCAGCCGGTCCCCGGCAGAAAGGAGAATGCGCCATGGACCAGAACCAATACCGCTGCCCCAAGTGCGGCTACGACCAGTTTGACCACGACCAGTTCCAGGCCACCGGCGGGAACCTGGCCAAGATCTTCGACGTGCAGAACAAGCGGTTCATCACCGTCACCTGCCGCCGGTGCGGCTTCACCGAGCTTTACCGGGGCCAGACCTCCGACGGCTGGAACGTGCTGGACTTCCTCATGGGCGGATAACCCCAGGGCGGGCTGATTTTTGGCCCGCCCTATTTTCCTTTCTCTTGACACCCTCGCCGGGGCGTGCTAATATACTGGTGTTGTCAAAACTTCATCTCGTGTCGAGCGGGAAGAGTACCATATTCATACTAGTTCTTGTTAAAAAGCTTGAAAAGCTTTTTATAGCACCGAGGGTGCGTCAAGAACTGCATGAGACGGCTTTTGTGGCCAAAAGCCACAAAAGGGCAACGCGAATCGCGGTGCCTTCTTAATAAAAACCAAAGGTTTTTATTAAGAATTCGTATCAGAACCGGCCAGAGAGGGGGGGCCACCGACTGCAAGCCCCCCTACGGGAAGAGAT
>JAEDJB010000158.1 GCA_016296565.1 Oscillospiraceae bacterium | reverse complement strand
AGTTCAAGACCCACACCCCCGGCCACGTGGAGATGTACACCTGCGGCCCCACGGTCTACCACTTTGCCCACATCGGCAACCTGCGCAGCTACATCATGGAGGATGTGCTGGAGAAGACCCTGCGGTACGTGGGCTATGATGTAAACCGTGTCATGAACATCACCGACGTGGGCCACCTCACCAGCGACGCCGACGAGGGCGAGGACAAGATGCTCAAGGGCGCCAAGCGGGAGCACAAGACCGTCATGGAGATCGCCCAGTACTACACCGACGCCTTCTTCAGCGACTGCGCCAAGCTGAACATCAAGACCCCCGACGTGGTCCAGCCCGCCACGGGCCTTATCGACGACTATATCAAAATTGTCTCTACCCTCATTGAAAAGGACTACGCCTACCTTGCCGGCGGCAACGTGTATTTCGACACCGCCAAGCTGGACCGGTACTATATCTTCAACGACCACAACGAGGAGGACCTGGCTGTGGGCGTCCGGGAAGGCGTGGAGGAGGACACCAACAAGCGCAACCGGAACGACTTTGTGCTGTGGTTCACCAAGTCCAAGTTTGAGGACCAGGCCCTGAAGTGGGACTCCCCCTGGGGCGTGGGCTACCCCGGCTGGCACATTGAGTGCTCCGGCATCTCCATGAAGTACAACGGGGAGTACCTGGACCTGCACTGCGGCGGCATCGACAACGCCTTCCCCCACCACACCAACGAGATCGCCCAGTCCGAGAGCTACCTGGGCCACCCCTGGTGCCCCCAGTGGTTCCATGTCCACCACCTGAACACCAACGACGGCAAGATGTCCAAGTCCAAGGGCGAGTTCCTCACCGTCTCCCTGCTGGAGGAGAAGGGCTATGATCCCCTGGTCTACCGGTTCTTCTGCCTCCAGAGCCACTACCGGAAGGCTCTGGTCTTCTCCTGGGAGAACCTGGACAACGCCGCCGGCACCTTCAACAAGCTCATCGGCCGCATCGCCAACCTGAAGCCTGGCGGGGACGTGGACGAGGCCGCTGCCGCCCCCCTGAAGGAGCGGTTCCGGAACGCCCTGGAAAACGACCTGAACACCGCCCTGGCCGTCACCGCCGTTTACGATGTGCTGAAGGCCAAGACCAACGACGCCACCAAGCTGGCGGTACTGGCAGACTTCGACCAGGTGCTGAGCCTGGACCTGCTGGCCAAGGCTGAGGCCAAGCGCCAGGAGAACGCCAAGGCCTCCGCGTCCAAGAGCGCCGGGGGCTACACCATCGTGGGCGAGGGCGACCCCGCCATCGACGAGCTGGTGATGAAGCGGTACGAGGCCAAGAAGGCCAAGAACTTCGCCGAGGCCGACCGCATCCGCGACGAGCTGAAGGCCCAGGGCATCACCATCACGGACGTCCCCGGCGGCGCCAAGTGGAGCAGAGGATAACAACCCCAATCCCCGGGAGCACCCTCCCGGGGATTTTCCTCTTATAAGCTCCCCCTCTGGGGGAGCTGTCAGCCAAAGGCTGACTGAGAGGGCGAAAGAACAGATTCAAAGGAGAATCCCTATGCAAGACGAATGCCTCATCTGCAAAGCCCCCCTGGAGTATTTTGAAACCAGCCAGACCATGACCTGCGCCATCTGCGGGAAAACCGAGCAGAGCAAGGCCTGCTGCGTCAACGGTCACTACGTCTGCGACGCCTGCCACACCCGGGGGCTGGACAGCATCTTCGGCGTCTGCCTGAACGAAACCGGCAAGAACCCCTATACCATCCTCGCCAAGCTCATGGACCTGCCCTTCTGCCACATGCACGGGCCGGAGCATCACACCATGGTGGGAGCCAGCCTGCTCACCGCCTACCACAACGCCGGAGGAGACATCGACCTGCTCCTGGCTCTGGGAGAGATGCAGGACCGGGGGAGAAAGGTCCCCGGGGGCGCCTGCGGCTTTTGGGGTGCCTGCGGGGCGGGGATCAGCGCCGGGATGTACGTCTCCATCGTCACCGGCTCCACCCCCCTGGCCAGGGAAGCCTGGGGCCTGTCCAACCAGATGACCGCCCGGGTCCTGGCAGCCTTGGGAGAGCTGGGGGGACCCCGCTGCTGCAAGCGCAATTCCTTCGTGGCCGTCCGGGAGGCGGCAGCCTTTACCCGGGAGCACCTGGGGATCAGCATGGACCTGGGGGAGATGGTGTGCACCCACTCTCACCAGAACAACCAGTGCCACAAAGCCGGCTGCCCCTTTCACCCCAAGAAGGCAAACCCCTGAATTTTCCTTGCCGTCCGGGCCTTTCTTTGGTGGAAAACACCCATTGACAAAGCATAGGTGCTTTGTTATATTTAATACAGTAAACCGTTGACGCGGAGATAACGGTGATTATGCTTCCACAGAGAGCCCGCGGTGCTGAGAGCCGGGTGAAACACAGATCATCAAATGGACCGCTGAGGGTGCAGTCAAATGTGCGGCACGCCGCGCAGAGTATTCTGCAACGTGAGGGCATACGTTAGTTGCCGGGGGTATGTTGGTACCCTGCTAAGGGCACGGCAATGGGCCGTGAATCAAGGTGGCACCGCGGATAAAAGGATTTTATTCGTCCTTGACAGAATTTTGTTCTGTCGAGGGCGTTTTTTGTTTTCCGGCGGAACCCCTGTGGAAGGAGACCCTTATGAAGATTTCACCGACCTTGGAGACGGTCAAAGAGATTGCGGCCGGCGGCCAGTATAAGGTGCTGCCGGTGAGCTGCGAAATTCTGTCCGATATCTGCACGCCCATGGAGGCGCTGAAAAAGCTGAAAAATGTATCCACCCACTGCTACATGCTGGAGTCGGTGACGGAAAAGGAGAAGTGGGGGCGGTACACCTTTCTGGGCTACGACCCCAAGCTGGAGATCACCTGCATGGACGGCAAAATGAAGGCGGGCAACATCCAGTTTCAGACCGACGACCCGGCGGCCTTCCTCCGGCAGATCCTGGCGGACTACCAGAGCCCCCGGTTTGACGACCTGCCCTCCTTCACCGGCGGCCTGGTGGGCTATTTTTCCTACGATTACCTGGGCTACAGCGAGCCCACCGTCCACTCCCACGCCCAGGACACCGAGGGCTTCAAGGACCTGGACCTGATGCTCTTTGACAAGGTCATCGCCTTTGACCATGTCCGGCAGAGAATTGTTCTTATGGTGAACATCTCCCTGGACGACCCCGAGGTGGGCTACAACAAAGCGGTGATGGAGCTGCACCAGATGGCGGACCTGCTCCGCCACGGGGAAAAGCGCCATGAGCCCGGCGGCCGTCTCACCGGGGCCGTTACCCCCCTGTTTGACAAGGAGGCCTTCTGCGCCATGGTGGAGAAGGCCAAGCACCACATCCGGGAGGGGGATATCTTCCAGATCGTCCTGTCCAACCGGCTGAGCGCCCCCTTTGAGGGAAGCCTCTTAAACACCTACCGGGTGCTGCGCACCATCAACCCCTCCCCCTATATGTTCTACTTCTCGGGAACCGACGTGGAGGTGGCAGGAGCCTCCCCCGAGACCCTGGTGAAGCTGGAAAACGGCGTCCTGCACACCTTCCCCCTGGCCGGGACCCGTCCCCGGGGGGCGACGGAGGCCCAGGACAAGGCCCTGGAGGCCGAGCTGCTGGCTGACGAAAAGGAGCTGGCGGAGCACAATATGCTGGTGGACCTGGGCCGCAACGACCTGGGAAAGGTCAGCCGCTTTGGCTCGGTCCAGGTGGAGACCCTCCACTCCATCGAGCGGTACTCCCACGTGATGCACATCGGCTCCACCGTGCGGGGAGAGATCCGGGAGGACCTGGACGCCCTGGACGCCATCAGCGCTGTTTTACCCGCGGGCACCCTCTCCGGGGCCCCGAAAATCCGGGCCTGCCAGCTCATCGACCAGCTGGAAAACAACAAGCGGGGCATCTATGGCGGGGCCATCGGCTACATCGACTTCACCGGCAACATGGACACCTGCATCGCCATCCGCATCGCTTATAAGAAAAACGGCAAGGTGTTTGTCCGCAGCGGGGCGGGCATCGTGGCCGACTCGGTGCCGGAGACGGAATTTGAGGAGT
>JAEDJB010000157.1 GCA_016296565.1 Oscillospiraceae bacterium | reverse complement strand
ATTTTTTCGGAAAGCCGGGAAGGGCTGGGGATAAAACAGGCTGATTCCAAATTGTAACAATTTCGTATGATTTTTAAAATGATTCGTTAAAAAACCTGTGATAAAATAGCGGCAAACACACACGCGACAGAAAGAGAGGGTATTATGAAGCACAGTATCCTTGTGGTGGATGATGAGCGGGAGATTGCCGACCTGGTGGAGGTCTATCTGAAAAACGAAGGCTACCCGGTGTTCAAGGCATACAACGGGGCCGACGCCCTGGCCATCGTGGAGACCCAACCCCTGAGCCTGGCCATTCTGGACGTAATGCTGCCGGATATGGACGGGTTCTCTCTCTGCCAAAAAATTCGGGAAACCCATTTCTTCCCCATCCTGATGCTCAGCGCGAAGGGGGAGGATACCGATAAAATCATGGGCCTGACCCTGGGGGCGGATGACTACATCACCAAGCCCTTCAGCCCCCTGGAGCTGGTGGCCCGGGTCAAGACCCAGCTTCGCCGGTACACCCGGTACAACACGCCGGACGGCAAGGACCGGAACGAGCACGACTTCCGGGGGCTGTTTATCTGCCAGGACAGCCACCAGTGCACCCTCAACGGGGAGGAGCTCACCCTGACCCCCATTGAGTTCAACATCCTCTGGTATCTCTGTGAGCACCGGGGAAAGGTGGTTTCCTCCGAGGAGCTGTTTGAGGCCGTCTGGAAGGAAAAATACATGGACAGCAACAACACCGTAATGGCTCACATTGCCCGCCTGCGGGAAAAGATGAAGGAGCCCAGCCGAAAGCCTAAGTTTATCAAGACCGTCTGGGGGGTAGGGTATACCATTGAATAACACAAAGTATAAAGGATACCGCCGGCGGCACAGCCAGCTTTCCCGGCAGATTCTGATGCAGTACATTTTAAGCGTCCTGGGGATGCTGGCGGGCTTTGCCCTGCTCATCTTCCTGGCGTGGATCTTCTGCCGGCTGTTCATCTGGCAGCCGGAGGATCCCCTGTACCGGTTTCTGAAGGCCATGCAGTCCACCGTGGTTCTGTGGGGAGGCCCCCTGATTCTGGTGGGGATGTTTGTGCTGGCCTATCGTTACATCTCCAAGCCCCTGGACTACCTGGACGAGGTGACCGCCGCCGCCGAGCAGCTGGCCAACCCGGACGAGACTCCCATCCGCCTGTCCGCTCCCATGGAGAGCATCCAGGACGAGCTGAACGTGGTGCGGGAGCGGGCCCTGCGCAGCGCCATGCACGCCCGGGAGGCCGAGCAGCGGAAAAACGATCTCATCGTCTACCTGGCCCACGACCTGAAAACCCCCCTCACCAGCATCATCGGCTACCTGACCCTCCTCCGGGACGAGCCGGAGCTCTCTCCCGCCATGCGGGCTAAGTACACCGGCATCGCCCTGGACAAGGCGGAGCGACTGGAGACCCTCATCAACGAATTTTTCGAGATCACCCGGTTCAGCCTGACCCACCTGACCCTGCAGCGGGAGGAGGTCAACCTGACCCGGATGCTGGAGCAGGTGACCTTTGAGTTCCAGCCGGTGCTGGCGGAGATGGACCTGGTGTGGGATCTTTCCCTGCCCCCTGACGTGGTGGTGGTGTGCGACCCGGACAAGCTGGAGCGGGTCTTTGACAACCTGCTGCGCAACGCCATCAACTACAGCTACCCGGGCACCCCCATTCGGGTGGAGCTGAAAACAGGGGAGGGGGAAGTCTCCATCCTGGTGGAGAACCACGGACACACCATCCCGCCGGAAAAACTGGACCGGCTGTTTGAGCAGTTCTTCCGCCTGGACTCCTCCCGGTCCAGCTCCTCCGGAGGCGCGGGGCTGGGTTTGGCTATTGCCAAGGAGATTGTGGAGCTTCACGGCGGCTCCATCCGGGCCGAGAGCGCGGAGGAGCGGATCACCTTCACGGTGACCCTGCCGGAAGACTCCTCATCGCCCCGATGAATTTTATAGTTATTTTCCTGTGAAAAAATTTCATATAATATTGACAATTGGGGAATTCCTTCGTATCGTGAAGGGTATGATTCAGAGATGGAGAAACTCTGAGCATACTTTGGAAGGAAATAAAAGGAGGACCCCAGCATGAAGAAAACGCTGCAGGATATTCTGACCCTGTGTGAGGAGAAGGACATCAAGATTGTCGACTTTAAAATGACGGACATTGACGGCAGATGGCGCCACCTGAGCATCCCCGTGGGCCGTCTGAACGAGGACACCATGCTCTACGGCATCGGCTTCGACGGCTCCAACTACGGCTACGCCCCGGTGGAGAGCAGCGACATGGTCTTTGTCCCCGACCTGGATTCCGCCACCATTGACCCCTTTGCTGAGGTCCCCACCCTGACCATGATCGGCGACGTGATGATCATTGACCACCCTGCCAACCGTCCCTTCGACCAGTATCCCCGGAACGTGGCCAAGCGGGCCATCGACTTTATGAAGGAAGAGGGCGTGGCAGACGAGATGATCGTCGGCCCCGAGTATGAGTTCTATATCTTCGACGACGTGGCCTACTCCACCGATCCCCAGAACTCTGGCTTTGAGATTGAAGCCCGCCAGGCGGAGTGGTCCAACAACAACGGCTACCAGGTCCGCCACAAGGCCGGTTATCACACCAGCCTGCCCCTGGACGTGAACCAGGACCTGCGCAACCGTATCTGCCTCATGATGGAGGAGTGGGGCGTGAAGGTCAAGTACCACCACACCGAGGTGGGCGCCTGCGGCCAGCTGGAGGTGGAAGTGGAACTGGGTGAGATGACCCAGATGGCCGACAACACCATGGTGGCCAAGTATATCATCAAAAACGCCGCCGCCCAGGAGGGCCGCACCGCCACCTTCATGCCCAAGCCCGTGGCAGGGGAGGCTGGCAGCGGCATGCACGTGCACATGCAGCTGTTCAAGAACGGCGAGCCGGTGTTCTATGACGAGAAGGGCTACGGCCAGCTGAGCCAGACCGCCCTGTGGTTCATCGGCGGCATGCTCCAGCACGCAGGCTCCTTGTGCGCCATCACCAACCCCTCCACCAACTCCTACAAGCGCCTGGTGCCCGGCTTTGAGGCCCCCGTGACCATCGGCTACGCCATGGCCAACCGCAGCGCCGTGGTGCGGATCCCCGCCTATGCCAAGGCCCCCAAGAACAAGCGCTTCGAGCTGCGCAACCCCGACGCCACCTGCAACCCCTATTACGCTTTCGCCGCCATCCTCATGGCCGGTCTGGACGGCATCCGCAACCAGATTGACCCCCATGAAAAGGGCTGGGGCCCCTATGACTTCAACCTCTTCGAGTTGTCCGACGAGGAGAAAGCCAAGATCGACAGCCTGCCCAAGTCCCTGGGCGAGGCCCTGGACGCCCTGGAGAAGGACCACGCATACCTGACCCGCGGCGGCGTGTTCCCGGAGCGGCTCATCCAGATCTGGCTGCAGAAGAAGCGGGGAGAGCTGGAAGCCATCGAGCGCATTCCCACTCCTGCTGAGTTTGCCATGTATTATGATCTGTAACGCCCAATGAAAGCAAAAACTTCCCTGGTTTTCACCAGGGAAGTTTTTTGATGGGTTCAAAGGGAATAGCCCGCGTGCTTTTTGATGGCGGCAAAGGATTCGTCGCTGATGACGTGCTCCATCTTGCAGGCATCTTCGGCAGCGATTTTTTCGTCCACGCCCAGGTGGACCAGAAACTGGGTCAGCAGGGTGTGCTTTTCGTAGATGTTTTCTGCCACGGATCTGCCTTCCTCTGTTAAGGTCAGATGCCCCTCCTTGTCCACGGACACATAGCCGCCGGACTTCAGCAGGCCAATGGCCCGGCTGACGCTGGGCTTGGAAAACCCCATGTATTCGCTCACATCAACGGAGCGCACGGGCTTGCCGGTTTTCGACAGGACCAAAATGGTTTCCAGGTACATTTGGCCGGATTCCTGCAGGTGCATAGTATCGTCCTTCCTATCGGGGAATGAAAACAGAATACCATAAATGGCGCTTTTTTTCAAGAGGAGGCAGGGGAGAGGGAGACGTCTTCCCGGTTTTGTCTTGTAAATCTGCACAGCTT
>JAEDJB010000156.1 GCA_016296565.1 Oscillospiraceae bacterium | reverse complement strand
CATTTTCTACACATCGGCTGGCATAGGTTGCCAGGCGCACCTTTTTGTCCGGCTTGAAGGTGGAAATGCCCTTGATGAGCCCGATGGTCCCGATGGAAATCAGGTCATCCTGGTCGCTGGCCTGAACATAATATTTTTTCAGAATATGGGACACCAGGCGGAGATTGTGTTCGATGAGCTTGTTCCGGGCCTCCAGATCCCCCTGGGCATACCGGGCCAGATATTCCCGCTCCTCCTCCGCCTTCAGGGGCCGGGGGAAGGAGCCGGTATTCCCCAGGCGCAGGGGGAAGCAGAGCATGTTGAGCAGCAGCAGAATCCACGCCGAAATCATTGACAGCACCTCCTATACTCCCTACTCTATTCCCCCGCGGCCTGTCTCTATTTCTCATATTTTTTGAAAAATGTGCGCAAATCACAGTAAATCAGTGCCGTTTGGGGTATCCTGTACCCAAGAAAACCAATGACCCGAAAGGAGATTCGACCATGTCTGTCATGAACATAAATCAGAACAATTTCGACGATACCATTTCCCAGTCCTCCTCCCCCGTGCTGGTGGACTTCTGGGCTGCCTGGTGCGGACCCTGCTCCATGCTCTCCCCCATTGTGGAGCAGCTGGCAGAGGAGCACCCGGAGATCGCCTTCGGCAAGGTGAACGTGGACGAGGCCCCGGAGATTGCCCAGCGGTACCAGATCTCCGCCATCCCCACCCTCCTGCTCTTCCGGGACGGCAAGCCTGTGGACATGTCCGTGGGCGTCAAGTCCAAGGCAGAGCTGGAAAAGTTTCTGAAATAATTCAGTAATCCTCCTCATAAATCAGCAGGCAGGCGCTACCCGGTGGGCAGCGCCTGTCTGTTCTGTTTTTATTTCTTTATTCTGTTACAGGAGCATCCCTGCCGCCAGGTACAGCAGGGCGCTGACCGCCACCGGCAGCAGGATCATGGGAACGACGGTCTGGGCGTAGCGGACGTTTTCAATCTGCGCTGCCGAGCAGGCCAGGGTGGCCTCAGAGCCGAAAAAGCACAGGTGGGAGGCCGCAGCGGTGGCGGAGATGATGGCCGCAGCGGTGAGCAGCTGGTTGGCCCCCAGGGCCTGGGCAATGGGGATGATCACCGGGAAGGCGATGGCGCAGATGCCCCAGAAGTTTCCTGCCGCCACCCCTAAGATCGTGACAATGAGGAAGGCCGCCGCGGGCAAAATCTGGGGGGACATGGCTCCCTTGGCGGCGCCGATGACGTAATCCGGCATCCCCAGAAGGCTGTTGATATCCCGCAGGATGAAGGCACTGGTGACGATAAACAGCACACCGATCATATCCTTGAAGCCGCTGAGAATCCGGTCCAGGTACGCCCCAGGTTTCATGAGCTTCTGGGGCAGGTACAACAGGGCACAGAACACCAGGCAGGTAAGGGTTCCGTAGAGGATCTCCCCGGTGGCGATGGTGATGGCGGTGATGAGGACCACCGGCAGGAGGAAGTTCAGAGCGTTGCCCTTCTTCTTCTCCTCCTGGGTCTCCTCCGCCAAAATTTCTGCCTGAGCCTGACGGAAGGCGGTTTTCATGGGGCCGTACTTGGGCAGCCCCCCCAGGGCGAAGAGCAGGCCGCAGAGCAGGGCCATGAGGGGATAAAACAGAAAGGGGATCACATGGAGGAAGGTGCTCATCCCCGCCTCCGCCGGACAGATGCCCACGGCCACCAGCTGGCTGATCATGAACACCCCCCAGGTGGAGGTGGGCACGATGACGCAGATGGAGGAGGCCGTGGTGTTGGTGAGATAGGCCAGCATTTCCCGGGGAATGCCGTGGCGGTCAGTAGCCCGGCGCATGGCGGCTCCCACGGAGAGGATGGACAGCCAGTCGTCCACGAAGATCAGAATCCCCAGAATCCAGGCCGCCAGCAGGGTGCTTTTCGGTCCCTTGCACACCCGGGCGGCAATGGCAGTGAAGCCATAAATGCCCCCGGAGGCCTCGAAGAGGGCCACGAGGCTGCCGAAAAAGCCGCACACCAGCACCAGCCAGATCCACAGATCGCTGCCCATGACCCCGTAGACCACGTCCAGCCAGGAGGAAAAGAACCCGGCGCCGTGGAGCATCACCGCGCCCACCAGGGTCCCCGCCAGCAGAGACAAGGCGGTGCGCCGGGTGAAGAACACCAGCACAATGACCACCGCCACTGGAAGAAGGCTCAAAATGCCGTAGTCCATCCCATTTCCCCCTTTTTGGTTTCTATTGGTACGGTATCGTAATTATGGCCGGTTGTCAAGGAAAAAGGACCTGCCGGGGCAGGTCCTTTTCGTGTGGTCTGTTTACTTTTTCCCGCCCTTGGTGTCGCAGTAGAGGCAGCGGTAGACGCCGTGCTCCCGGTCGGTGAGGCGGAAGATGTGGGGCAGCTCCTGCTCGATGGAGGTGATGCACCGGGGGTTCTTGCACCGGATGACCCCCACGATGGTCTCCGGCAGGTGGGGATGGATCTTCTCCATCCGCTCGCCTCCCCGGATGATGTTCACGGTGATATGGGGGTCAATATACCCCAGCATGTCATAATTCAGGTCAATAACCTCGTTGATCTTCAGGATGTCCTTCTTGCCGTACTTGCCGCTGGAGGCGTTCTTGATGACGGCCACCTCGCACTCCAGCTTGTCCAGGCCCAGGTCCTTGTACAGGTCCATGCCCCGGCCGGCAGGGATATGGTCGATGACGATGCCGTCCACAATGGTTCCAATAATCATCTCACTCCACCTCCAGCAGTTTCAGGATGAGGGCCATGCGGATATACTTGCCGCAGAGAACCTGGCGGAAGTAGCAGGCCCGGGGGTCGTCGTCGATGGCGATGGAAATCTCATTCACACGGGGCAGGGGGTGCAGGATGGACAGGTCCCACTTGGCGGTGCGGAGCTTGTCCGGGGTGAGGATATAGCTGTCCTTCAGGCGGACGTAGTCGTCCTCGTTGAAGAACCGCTCCCGCTGGACCCGGGTCATGTAGAGAATGTCCAGCTGAGGCATGGCCTCCTCCAGAGAGGTGGTTTCCATGAACTCGATGCCGTTCTTCTCCAGCAGGTCGGTGCGCACGCTCTCGGGCACCCGCAGCTCCTCCGGGGAGATGAGCACAAAGCGGACGTTCTCATACCGGGACATGGCCCCGATGAGGGAGTGGACAGTGCGGCCGAACTTCAGGTCGCCGCAGCAGCCGATCACCAGGTTGTCCAGCCGGCCCTTCTCCCGCTTGATGGTCAGCAGGTCGGTGAGAGTCTGGGTGGGGTGATGATGGCCGCCGTCGCCGGCGTTGATCACCGGAACGGTGGCCTTCATGGAGGCCACCAGGGGTGCGCCCTCCTTGGGGTGACGCATGGCGATGATGTCTGCAAAGCAGCTCACCGTCCGGGCGGTGTCGGCCACGCTCTCCCCCTTGGCGGCGGAAGAGCTCTGGGCCTCGGAGAAGCCCAGGACCTGGCCGCCCAGCTCGTACATGGCGGCCTCAAAGCTCAGGCGGGTGCGGGTGGAGGGCTCATAGAAGAGGGTGGCCAGCTTTTTGTACCGGCACTTCTCCCGGTAATCCTCGGGATGCTCAATGATGTCCTCGGCCTTGGCGATGAGCTCGTCAATCTCCGACACGGACAGGTCGGTGATGTCGATCAAATCTCGTTTCATTGGATGGGACCATTCCTTTCACTTCACTAAATTTCCGGGGGGCGAAATGGCCCTTACTTCTGAATCCAGCTCTCGTCGGAGGGGTTGTTGCGGAAGGCGATCAGCCGGGCCTGGTCCTCGGGGCGGATGTAGCCCTCGGCGGCGGCCACGGAGGCAACGGTGTCCAGGTCGGTAAGGCTCACGTTCTTCACGTTGGCCTCAGCCAGGCGGTCCACGCTCTTCTTCATACCGTAGGTGAAGATGCTGGCGATGCCCAGGACCTCTGCCCCGGCCTGGCGCAGCACGTCCACCACCTCCAGCACGCTGCCGCCGGTGGAGATCAGGTCCTCAATGACCACAACCTTCTGGCCGGGGACCAGCTTGCCCTCGATCTGGTTCTTCCGGCCGTGGTCCTTGGCCCCGGAGCG
>JAEDJB010000155.1 GCA_016296565.1 Oscillospiraceae bacterium | reverse complement strand
CACCGTCGGGCGCGCCCCGCCGGTGGGCGCGCTTTTGTCTTCGTGGCAGGGTACCGGGTTTATCACGCAGCATAAAAACCAACAAACACGGTAATTTCTCACCCACGAGAAAGTGGGAGTCCAGAGGGAGAGAACCTCTCTCCCTCTGGTGCTCTTTTCCCCCTTTCTCCAGAGAAAGGGTGCCCCGCCGGAGGCGTGCGCCTCCCTCACAGCGCCCGGAGAGCGTCCACCAGGGCGGTCTTTTCGGCGGTCTTGCCGTCCTTGTCCTTCAGGACCCGGGCGGGGACCCCGGCCACCACGGTGTCCGGCTCCACGTCGCTGACCACCACGGCCCCGGCAGCCACCACGGCGCCCCGGCCGATGCGGCAGCCCTCCAGCACCACGGCGTTGGCCCCGATCATCACGTCGTCCTCCACCACAACGGGGACGGCGCTGGCAGGCTCCACCACCCCGGCCAGGACCGTGCCCGCGCCGATGTGGCAGTTCTTCCCCACGATGGCCCGGCCCCCCAGGACCGCGCCCATGTCGATCATGGTGCCCGCGCCGATGACCGCGCCGATGTTCACCACCGCGCCCATCATGACAACGGCGTTGTCCCCGATCTCCACCTGCTCCCGGATGATGGCCCCGGGCTCGATCCGGGCGTTCAGGTTCTTCTTATCCAGCAGGGGGATGGCGGAGTTTCGGCTGTCGTTTTCCACCACCACCTGGCTGATGCTGCCGGCGTTGGCCTCCAGAACGGGACCAATGTCCTTCCAGTCTCCAAACACGATCTTGCTTTCCCCGCAGGGGAACACCACAGCGTTGGGAAATTCTACCGGGGCAGTTTCTCTCAGAAACACCCGGACGGGGGTCTTTTTCTCTGCGGTGCGGATGCGTTCAATGATTTCCTGTGCATTCATACAAATTCCTCCTTAGGGTCAGCAACATGGCAAATTACTAGGTATGATGGAGCAGTATACTCCCTTTTCTCCATTCATGCAAGAAAGAATGTGTGTTTCTATGAAAATTCTCGAATACCGCCGGGCCCTCCATCAGATTCCTGAGCTGGACCGGGACCTGCCCGAAACCATGGCCTACCTCACCGGGGTGCTCTCCCCCATGAAGTGCACCCTCTCCTCCCCCATCCCCGGGTCCCTGTGCGCCTTCTTCGACTTCGGCCGGGCGGACGCCATCGCCTTCCGCAGCGACGCGGACGCCCTGCCCATCCAGGAGAACACCGGCCTGCCCTTCGCCTCCCGCCACCCGGGGAAGATGCACGCCTGCGGCCACGACGGCCACATGGCCATGCTCCTGGACCTGGCCGCCTGGCTGGACAGCCAGGAAACCCTGAACCACAACGTGCTGCTGGTGTTCCAGCCGGCGGAGGAGACCACCGGCGGGGCCAAGGACCTGTGCCAGAGCGGGGTCTTTGAGGCCCACCGGGTCCGGTGCATCTTCGGGATGCACCTGTGGCCCGACCTGCCCGCCGGGGTGGTGGCCAGCCGGAAGCGGGAGCTCATGAGCCGCTCCTGCGAGGTGAGCGTCACCATCACCGGCCGGTCCAGCCACATCGCCAAGGCGGAGGAGGGCATTGACGCCCTGGCCGCCGGGGTGGAAGTTTACCGCCGGGCGGCAGCCATGGAGCAGGCCCTGCCCCCGGAGATTTTCCGCCTGCTGAAGTTCGGCCGGATGGAGAGCGGCACCGTGCGCAACGCCGTCAGCGGCCGGACGGTGCTGCTGGGCAGCCTCCGGGCCTTCCAGGATGAGGTGTTCTTCTCTCTGCGGGACGGCCTCCAGGAGATCGCCCGGCAGGTGGAGCAGGAGACCGGCTGCACGGTCCAGGTCCGCACCAACGACGGCTACCCCGCCGTATGGAACCCGGAGGATCTGTACGACCAGGTCCGGGCTGCGGGGGTGTCCTTCTCCCAGCTGGAAAAGCCGGTGATGATCTCGGAGGACTTCTCCTGGTACCAGCGGCACCTGCCCGGGCTGTTCTTCTTCCTGGGCACCGGCCCCTCCCCCGCCCTCCACGCGGACGATTTTCACTTCGACGAAGGGGTGCTGGAGACCGGGGCGGCCTTCTGGAAGACCCTGGCAGCCGCGCTGTAAAAACAGCGGCAGAGGAAGACAAAAACCCGATAAACGTCGGTTAAATTCTTTTCCCCTTCCGATAACCTCCGGTTTTCCTGACTTAAGGCAGGAACTGTAAAGCCATACTCCCGCTGTTTTCGCCCGAATTCCAGGTTATTTTCAGGGGAAAGTAATTTTATTTTCATTTCAGGCCCTTTCCTTGTTGATTCTTTCGCCATATGGTATATAATAGAAGTATGCTACAAGAAAAGGAGGTTTTTCTTATGCCGAGAAAACCCAAGGGAACCCCCAGCGTCCCCAAGCCCATTGCAAAGACCGCTGCCCGGATGTCCCGGAAGGCTCCCCTCACCCCCTCCCAGCTGGAGAAGATCGACGCCTACTGGCGCGCTTCCAACTATCTGTCCGCCTGCCAGCTGTATCTGCTGGACAACCCCCTGCTCAAGGAGCCCCTGAAGCCTGAGCATGTGAAGAAAAAGATCGTCGGTCACTGGGGCACCGTTCCCGGCCAGAACTTCATCTATACACACCTGAACCGTGCCATCGTCAAGTATGACCTGGACATGATCTACCTCTCCGGCCCCGGCCACGGCGGCAACGCTATGGTGGCCCAGACCTATATGGAAGGGACCTACAGCGAGGTTTACCCCAACATCAGCCAGGACACCGAGGGTCTGCAGAAGCTCTTCAAGCAGTTCTCCTTCCCCGGCGGCATCCCCAGCCACGTGGCCCCCGAGACCCCCGGCTCCATCCACGAGGGCGGCGAGCTGGGCTACTCCCTGGCCCACGCCTTCGGCGCGGTGTTTGATAACCCCGACCTGATCGCCGCCTGCGTGGTGGGCGACGGCGAGGCCGAGACCGGCCCCCTGGCCACCGCCTGGCACTCCAACAAGTTCCTGAATCCCGTGGGCGACGGCGCTGTGCTGCCCATCCTCCACTTAAACGGCTTCAAGATCCACAACCCCACCATCTTCTCCCGGATGTCCCACACCGAGATGGAGAACTTCTTCCGGGGCTGCGGCTGGGAGCCCCGCTTCGTGGAGGGGGACGACCCCAAGCAGATGCACCAGAAGATGGCCGCCGCCATGGACTGGGCCGTGCGGGAGATTAAGCGCATCCAGGGCAACGCCCGCACCAACGGCGACACCAGCCGCCCCGTGTGGCCCATGATTGTCCTGCGCTCCCCCAAGGGCTGGACCGGCCCCAAGGTGGTGGACGGCGAGAACATCGAGGGCTCCTTCCGGGCTCACCAGGTCCCCATCGACATGTCCCGGCCCGAGCACCTGGGCATGCTGGAGAAGTGGCTGCGCAGCTACAAGCCCGAAGAGCTCTTCACCGACGAGGGCAAGCTCATCCCCGAGCTTCAGGCGCTGGCCCCCACCGGCAACCGCCGCATGGGCGCCAACCCCCACGCCAACGGCGGCAAGCTCCTGCGGGACCTGAAGCTGCCTGACTTCCGGGATTACGGTCTGGACATCCCCGCCCCCGGCGCTGTGGAGGCCCAGGACATGCTGGTTCTCGGCTCCTTCGTCCGGGACGTGATCAAGGAAAACGAGAGCGCCAAAAACTTCCGGGTCTTCGGCCCCGACGAGAGCAAGTCCAACCGCCTGACCCCCATGTTTGAGACCACCACTCGCGTCTGGAACATGGACCAGGGCCCCAACGACGAGTTCCTGGGCCGGGACGGCCGGGTTATGGACTCCATGCTCTCTGAGCACATGTGCGAGGGCTGGCTGGAGGGCTACCTGCTCACCGGCCGCCACGGCTTCTTCAACAGCTACGAGGCCTTCATCCGCATTGTGGACTCCATGTTCGCCCAGCACGCCAAGTGGCTGAAAACCTGCAACGAGCTGCCCTGGCGGCAGGATATCGCCTCTTTGAACTATATCCTCTCCTCCAACGTGTGGCAGCAGGACCACAACGGCTTCACCCACCAGGACCCCGGCTTCCTGGACCATGTGTGCAACAAGAAGGCCGACGTGG
>JAEDJB010000154.1 GCA_016296565.1 Oscillospiraceae bacterium | reverse complement strand
GGATATAATACCATCCCCTTACGGGAATGTCAACCCCTTTTTTGAAATTTTTTCAAAGTTTTTTCCCGCCTTGCGGACAGGGCGGAAAGGACCAGGATCAGCCCCCCTACCAGAAGGTTTCCCACGGGGAGAACCGGTCCAGCCAGGACGCCCTTCCAGAAGGAAGCGGGCAGGCTCACCAGGAGCACCACTCCCGTAACCTTCCAGGTTCTTCCCCGGCCGGGGCCTAACAGCCGGGTGAGCAGGGGTTGTAAGCTCAGCAGGAGAAGCCCCAGCAGGACCGCGTCTCCCAGAACCCACAGGGCGGAGACCAGCTCCTCCAGCCGCTGAAAGGCCCCCTCGAAGCCCAGGCCGGACACCATTTGAAAGAAGGGCCGGTTGATCCGGCTGGTGAGGACGGGGCCAAAGCGGCCCAGCACCAGAATCATGGCGGCGGACAGGGCGGCAAACAGGCCTCCCAGCCGTCTGAGAACCCGCCGCCGGCCCTGCTCCTCCGGGGACACCGCCGGCAGCAGGAGCAGAGCGTAGCACCCCGCCGCCAGGGTCCCGGCGGCAGACAGGGCGCCCAGGGGCACCTGGGCCAGTTCCTGCCCCTGCCACAGGAGCACATAGTCCCACCGCAGCCGGAACACCCCAGACAGGAGGATGAGGACAAACCCTGCTCCTACCGCCAGAGAAAAGATCTCGCAGGCCCGGAGAAAGGAAGGCAGCCCCCCGGCGGCCATCCACCCGGCCAGGGCCAGGATCAGGACGGTCATGAGAGCGGGAGAGGCCCGCAGGGAATCGGACAGGCGGCTGCCCACCCGGGCGGCCTGGGCGGCGGTGAGGAAGATCCCCCACAGCAAAAGAAGCAGAGCCAGGGCTTTGCCCGGCCCCTTGCTCCAGGGCCCCAGCGGGTCCCCCAGCCCGGTCCGGCGGCCCACCAAAGCCCCCAGCAGCACCACCACCGCCCCGGCAGCCAGGGGGCACAGCCAGGCGGCGGACCCGGCGGGGGCCAGCCAGTGGAACAGCCGCTGGGTGCCCAGGGTAAACAGGGCCAGGGTCAGGGCCTTCAGCAGCTGGCTGAGGGAAACCCTTCGATCCTTCACGAGGATACCTCCTTTCTCAGTCCTGCTCCGTCACGGTGAGCCGGACGGAGATTTTCACGTTCAGCCGGGGAAAGGCCTCCTCCCACTGGCGGGAGATGGCCGGCCAGGCCAGGGGCTTCTGAAGGCCTGCCCGGCGCTTGAGTCCCGCGCCGTCGGCACCGGCCTGCCGGAGAACTTCCAGTGCATCTGCCATGGCCTGGGCGGCTTCTTTTTCCAGCAGGGCAATGTCGGATTCCCGGCTGATCCAGCCGCCGGCGGAGACCCCCTCCAAATGGCACCGGAGGGTCAGGCCCGTGAGCTTCCCGTTGGTCAGCAGGGGTTCTGCCTGACAGCCGGTACTTTGCAGGGCGATAGCCCGGTCCTCCACCGAGCCGGTCCAGCGGATGGGGTCTCCCAGCAGCAGCGCGGCCCCCAGGGCTGCCTGCC
This sequence comes from Oscillospiraceae bacterium, assembly GCA_016296565.1. Lineage (GTDB taxonomy): Bacteria > Bacillota > Clostridia > Oscillospirales > Oscillospiraceae > Evtepia. Next base: position 2,541 of record JAEDJB010000154.1, on the reverse strand, counting down.
CGGTGAGCCAGGCAGTAAACTGCCCCCTGTCATAGAGGGCAAACCCGGCCAGGGTTAGCCCGTCCTCCCCTTGCTCCAGGGCGGGGATCAGCAGAGGGGCCCCCTCGGCCAGGGCTGCGGCCGCCTGACGGAGGGTCACAGGCTGAAAGCCCTGCTTATCCTTTCCTGCGGCTTTCAGCACAGCCATCCGCTGAGCGGGGTCGCCGGTCCCGGCAAAAACCTCCGACAAATCTTCCGACCGCACCACCCACAGCTGGGACTCGGTGCTCTGCCGCTGGTCCCGGAAGGCGTAGCTGAGAAGCTCCTCCAGCTTCCCGGCCCCGGACTGGGCCAGGAGGATGTGCTCCACATGGGCGCAGCTCACCGTCTGCTCCCCGGCGCCGGCCAGGGACTGCATGGCGGCGGCCGGGGTGGCGCCCTGTCCCTGGTACACGGCGGGTGTCTCTCCCTCCCGGCTCTCCGCGGCAGCGTAGACAGTGATTCCCTGGGCGGCGGGGGCAACCCCCAGGACACTCACCACGGCGGCGCTGCCGGTCTCCTGGCTCTGGGGCAGGCTCCCGCAGCCGGTGAGCAGGAAAGCTGACGCCAGGGCCAGCGTCATCAGCCGCCTCATCCCTGCCGCCTCTTGTTCTGAGGATGCAGGGCGCTCTCCCGGAACTTCACCCAGGGCAGGGGCCAGCGGATCACCCCGTGACCCTGAGCCCGCTCCCCGCCGGAGGCGGCAAAGGGGGTCAGGTAGGGGGTGCCGAAGCTCTCCAGCCGGGCCAGGCGGCACACCAGCACCGCCGCGCCGCCCACCACAGCGAAGAGTCCCCCCAGGCTGGCAGCCACCGTTAAAATAAGCCGCCACAAACGCAGGGCGCTGGAAAACTCCTGGCTGGGCACAGTGTACCCGGCGATGCCCGCCACAGCCACCACGATGAGCACCACAGGGGAGACGATCTTGGCCTCCACAGCGGCGGTGCCCACCACCAGGCCACCCAGGATGGACACGGTCTGGCCGATGGGCCCCGGCAGGCGCAGACCCGCCTCCTGGACCACCTCAAAGGCCAGCAGGAGGATGAGCACCTCAAAGACCGTGGAGAAGGGCACGTCGATCTTGGCCTCGGAGATGGACCAGGCCAGCTTGGCGGGGATCATCTCCGGGTGGAAGTTCACCGCCGCCACATAGACCCCCGGGAGAAACAGGGATCCCAGCATGCACAGATAGCGCAGCACCGACAGGCAGGAGGCCGCCACCCAGTTCTGGGCCCGGTCCTGGCCGGTTTTGAAAAACTGGCCCACGGTGCCCGGCATCAGGTACCCCAGGGGGATGCCGTCCACAATGACCCCCACCCGGCCCTCCACCAGCCCTGCGCAGAACCGGTCAGGCCGCTGGGTATAGGCGATCAGGGGGAATGCGGTTTTCACCTCGTCCACGATGAGTTCCTCCAGACAGGCGGTCTGGAGCAACTCGTCGGTGTCGATCCCCTCCAGCCGGGCTTTCACCTCCGCCACCAGGTCGGGGTTGGTGAGCCCATCTATATATAATATGTCTATGGGGGTCACGGTCTGGCGGCCGGCAATTACCTCGGCGATCTTCAGCTCCGGGGCCCGGAGGCGGCGGCGGACCAGGGAGGTGTTGGTGCGCAGGGACTCCACAAAGGCGTCCTGGGCACCCTTCAGGGAGGGCTCGTTCTCCGGGTCGCTCACCGACCGCTTTTCCTCGGTGGGAACCGAGTAGGCCACCATCCGCCCCTGCCCCGGAAAATCAAAAACCACGCTGCCGTCCACCAAGGCGAACACCGCCTGGTCCAGGGTGTGGCAGACGGTGACGGAGGCGTAGACCATCCCCTCGGTCATCATGCGGAAGGCAGCCTCGGGGGTTGCCGTCCGCAGCAGGTCGCTGGTGGCCAGGGGCCGCAGGACGTAGTCGTACAGCCGCTCGCTCCGGAACTGGCCGTCGATGGTAAAGGCGGCGGCCCGCTTGCCCGGGTCACCCCCAATGAGGACCTGCCGCTCCTTAAAATCCGCGCAGTCCTGGAAGATATAGCGAACCCGCTCCGCCGTCAGATCCCCGTAAAACCTGGGCTCCTGGCGGGGATGGGGCGGGATGTTCTCTTCCTTCGGCCCGATCCAGCCCATAGGCGTCCCCCTTTCGTTGGTTGATGTTGGATAGTATGGACGGGCCGGGGGGCGGTTATGCGCGGACATTTCGTTGTTTCCCGGGGCAAAGTATGGTATCCTGAGAAAAAAACGCAAAGGAGGCGCCCCTATGGCAGCATATCACAACGATCTTTCCCAGTTCCGCCAGCTCAGGGACCAGGCCGCCCGGAAAAAGCAGCTGGAAGCCCGCCGGGCCGGGCTGCTCCCCCAGTGCCAAGACCTGGCCGCCCAGGCCGAAGCCCGAAAAAAGGAACGGCTGGAGGCGGAGCAGGAGCTGGCCGGTCTGGAGTCCAAGGGGCCCCTGGGCCTGCTCTACACCATCGCCGGAGGAAAGGCCCAGCGCCTGGAGGAGACCCAGAAAACCCTCCGCACCGCCAAAGAGGCGGAACAGCAGGC
>JAEDJB010000153.1 GCA_016296565.1 Oscillospiraceae bacterium | reverse complement strand
GAATTGACAGAATTGCTGACATCTGGTACCATATGAAAAATGAGTTTCGTACATTCTGATGTGGAATCATAGGAGGAAGAGAAGAATGAAGCTCCTTCTGAATCAAATGACGGTGCTCCGAAACGGCGGGGCTGAACGGGTGTCTGTTCTGGTGGAAGACGGCCGTATTGTTTCCCTTTCCAAGGAAACGCCCGACGCTGCCGGCGCCCGTGTCATTGAATTGGATCATGGTTACTTGTTCCCCGGTTTCGTGGATGTGCATGTGCATCTGCGGGAGCCGGGTTTTTCATACAAGGAGACCATCGCCACCGGCACCCGGGCGGCAGCCCACGGGGGCTACACCGCCGTGTGCCCCATGCCTAACTTAAAGCCCGTGCCCGACAGCCTGGAGAACCTCCAGCCCGAGCTGGATGCCATCGCCAAAGACGCTGTCATCCACGTCCACCCCTACGGGGCCATTACCGTGGGGGAGAAGGGAAAGGAACTGGCGGACCTGGAAGCCATGGCTCCCTATGTGGTGGCCTTCTCCGACGACGGCAAAGGAGTCCAGAACCCGGAGATGATGAAGCAGGCCATGCGCCGGGCCAAGGCCCTGGGCAAGATCATCGTTGCCCACTGCGAGGATGAGAGCTTGCTGAACGGGGGCTACATCCACGACGGGGAATACGCCCGTGCCCACGGCCACCGGGGCAACCCCTCCGCCAGCGAGTGGAAGCAGGTGGAGCGGGACCTGGACCTGGTGAGAGAGACCGGCTGCGCCTACCACGTCTGCCACGTGTCCACCAAGGAGACGGTGGCCCTCATCCGGAAGGCCAAGGCCGAGGGGCTGGACGTAACCTGCGAGACTACCCCCCACTACCTGGTGTTCAACGACTCCATGCTCCAGGAGGAGGGCTGCTTTAAGATGAACCCGCCCATCCGGTCGGAGGAGGACCGCCAGGCCCTCGTCGCCGGGATTCTGGACGGCACCGTGGACATGATCGCCACCGACCACGCCCCCCACTCCGCCGAGGAGAAGGGGAGAGGGCTGGCCCACAGCCTCTTCGGCATCGTGGGGCTGGAGACTGCCTTCCCGGTGCTGTACACCGAGCTGGTGAAGCCCGGGGTTCTCACCCTGGAGCAGCTCATTGATTTGATGGTGACCAAACCCGCCCAGCGCTTCGGCATCGGCTCTGCCCTGGAGGAAGGAGCCCCGGCAGATCTGACGGTGTTTGACCTGGATGCCAGCTACACCATCCAGCCGGAGGACTTTCTGTCCATGGGCAAGAGCTCGCCCTTCGCCGGCCGGACCGTGTTTGGAAAATGCCTGCTGACCCTCTCCGGTGGGGAGATCGCCTGGCAGGAAGAAGGAGGAAAGGGATTGTGAAACGAGGCCTCTTTACGGTAACCAGCAATGAGCAGCTGGCCCCCGGGACCTTCCGCATGGTTCTGGCGGGGGACACCACCGCCATCACCGCCCCCGGCCAGTTTGTGAATATCGCCCTGGAGGGCAAGTTCCTCCGCCGCCCCATTTCTGTCTGCGACTGGGGAGAGGGGAGCCTGACCATCGTCTACAAGGTGGTGGGCCAGGGCACCGAGCAGATGAGCCGAATGGCACCTGGCACCCGGCTGGACATTCTCACCGGCCTGGGCAACGGCTATAACCTGGACAAGTCCGGGGACCGCCCCCTGCTCATCGGCGGCGGCGCGGGCATCCCCCCCATGTTCGCCCTGGCCAGGAAGCTCCTGGCCCAGGGGAAGACCCCCTCTGTGATCCTGGGCTTCAACCAGGCCTCGGAGCAGTTCATGCAGGCTGACTTCCAGGACCTGGGCCTGGAGGTAACAGTAACCACTGCCGACGGCTCCCTGGGGGTCAAGGGCTTTGTGACGGATGCCATGCCCCAGACGGGCTATACCTGTGTTTACACCTGCGGCCCCGCCCCCATGCTGAAGGCGGTGTATGACAAGTCCGTCACCTCCGGCCAGTTCAGCTTTGAGGAGCGCATGGGCTGCGGCTTCGGCGCCTGCATGGGCTGCACCTGCCAGACCAAGTACGGCAACAAGCGTATCTGCCGGGAGGGCCCGGTGCTGGAAAAGGAGGAGATTATATGGTAAAGACGGCCGTTACCCTCAGCGGAGTCCAGCTGGACAACCCCATTATCCCCGCCAGCGGCACCTTCGGCTTCGGCTACGAGTTTGCCCAGTGGTACGACATCAACTGCCTGGGGGCCATCAGCGTGAAGGGCACCACCCGGGAGCCCCGGTTCGGCAACCCGGCCCCCCGCATTGCCGAGACCCCCGGGGGCATGCTCAACGCCGTGGGCCTGCAGAACCCCGGCATCGACAAGGTGGTGGCCGAGGAGCTGCCCCGCCTGCGCCAGGTTTACCACAAGCCCATCCTGGCCAACATCAGCGGCTTCTCCCTGGACGAGTTTGTGGAGTGCTGCGCCAAGGCGGACGCCTCCCCCTATACGGATATCATTGAAGTGAACGTCAGCTGCCCCAACGTCCACCACGGGGGCATGAGCTTCGGCACCGACCCCAACATGGTCTATAACGTGACCAAGTCGGTGAAGGAGGTCTGCAAGAAGCCCGTGTATGTGAAGCTGTCCCCCAATGTCACCGACATTGTCTCCATCGCCAAGGCCTGCGAGGAGGGTGGGGCAGACGGCCTCAGCCTCATTAATACCCTTCTGGGGATGCGGCTGGACATTAAAAAGCGCCGCCCCATCCTGGCCAACACCACCGGCGGCCTGTCCGGCCCGGCGGTGTTCCCGGTGGCCGTGCGGATGGTGTGGCAGGTTTACGAGGCGGTGAAGGTGCCCATCATCGGCATGGGCGGCGTGCAGAGCGCGGAGGACGTCATCGAGCTGATGCTGGCCGGGGCTTCCGCCGTTCAGGTGGGGGCCGCCAACCTGGTAAACCCCTACGCCTGCAAGGAAATCATCGACAATCTCCCCGGCGTCATGGAGCGCCTGGGAATCCACGACTTAACAGAAATCATCGGAGGTGCTCACTGATGGGAAAAGACGTTATCATTGCCTGTGACTTCAGCAGCAAGGAGGAGACCCTGGCCTTTCTGGACAAGTTCTCCGGCAAAAAGCCCTATGTGAAGATCGGCATGGAGCTGTTCTACGCGGAGGGTCCCGCCATCGTGCAGGAGATCAAGGCCCGGGGCCACCAGATTTTCCTGGACTTAAAGCTCCACGACATCCCCAACACCGTGAAGAAGGCCATGGCCGTGCTCTCCCGCCTGGATGTGGACATGGTAAACCTCCACGCCGCCGGGACCCGGGCCATGATGGAAGGGGCCCTGGAAGGGGTCACCCGTCCCGACGGCACCCGCCCTCTGGTGATTGCCGTCACCCAGCTGACCTCCACCAGCCAGGAGCGGATGCAGGAGGAGCTGCTGATTCACGCCCCCATGGACGAGACCGTCATGCACTACGCCGCCAACGCCGCCAAGGCCGGCCTGGACGGGGTGGTGTGCTCTCCCATGGAGGCGGGCAAGGTCCACGAGACCTGCGGCAAAGGCTTCCTCACCGTCACTCCCGGCATCCGCTTCGCCGACGGGGACAAGGGGGATCAGGTCCGGGTGACCACCCCTGCCCAGGCCAAGGAGATCGGCTCGGACTACATCGTGGTGGGCCGTCCCATCACCGCAGCTGCCGACCCGGTGGCCGCCTATGAGAGATGCGTCAAGGAATTTGTTGGCTGATTTGTGAATTTGTGAAAGAGGAGAAGTGCGTTTATGAAAACTACCATTGCAAAGGATTTGCTGAAGATCCAGGCTGTGTTTCTCCGGCCTGACGAGCCCTTTACCTGGGCCAGCGGCATCAAGAGCCCCATCTACTGCGACAACCGACTGACCCTGTCCGACCACCAGGTCCGCCTGGACGTGGAGCAGGGCCTGGCCGCCCTGGTGAAGGAGCACTATCCCCAGGCAGAGGCCCTCATGGGCACCAGCACCGCCGGCATCGCCCACGCCGCCATCACCGCCCACCTGCTGGAGCTGCCCATGGGCTATGTGCGCTCCGGGGCCAAGGACCACGGCCGGAAGAACCAGATCGAGGGCAAGCTGGTCC
>JAEDJB010000152.1 GCA_016296565.1 Oscillospiraceae bacterium | reverse complement strand
ACAGAGAAAGGATTTGACGCTATGTATTCCCGTCGTTCCATCCCGCCCATTCCCCTGATCACGGCCCTTCTCATGGTGCTGGCCGGTCTGGTGCAGCTGGTAACCCTGTGCCGGGGGATGCGGTATTTTTCCGTTCCTGTGAGCTTCCTGTACCTGCTGGCCTTCGGAATTTATGTGTATTTCGCGGTAGTCCTCCTCCTGCGGCGGCGGGATCTGCTGCTGGTGGTGGGGGCGGCCGGGCTGTGCCTGCTGAACCTGTGCTCCCTCTTTGCCAGCTTCTACAGCCTGTGGAGCGTGCTGGGCGGCCTGCTGCTGCTGATCGCCTCCCTTGGCCTTCTGGCCTGGGCGGCCTGCGCGGTGCTGCCCGCTCTGGCTCCCCACCAGCCGGTCACCGAAACCCTGTGGTTTCTGCCCGGGGCTGTGGCCGCCCTGGGGGTCTTTCTCACCGTGGCCTCCAGCGGCCTGGCGGGCACTCTGTTCTCCGGCCTGCTGACCATCGCCATCTACTTTTTCCTGGGGATCACCCTGGTGTTTCCCAGCGGCCGGCTGACGCCCACCTACAGCGATCCCGGGGACTTTGACCCCGAACAGCCGGAGCCAGCTCCCCCGGAGTGGGACGGGGCCTGCGACCTGATTAAGCACGTCCTTTTGCTCCTGTTTACCTTCGGGGTGTGGTACTTCATCTGGATCTACCGGACCACCGCCTACTTAAACCGGGTGGAGGACGAGCCCTGGCGCACCCCGGTCAACCAGCTTCTCCTGTGCCTCTTCGTTCCCTTCTACACCGTCTTTTGGGCCTACAAGAGCGCCCAGCGGCTGGAGAAGCTCTCGGGCACCCGGGCCGACGACGAGGACCTGACGGTGCTCTGCCTGCTGCTGGCCCTCTTTGTCCCCCTCTGCCCTCCCATCCTCATGCAGGACCGGATGAACAGCCTGGTTTTGGGGAACACTCCCCAGGAACCGGAGGACCTGGCCGAACAGCTGCGGGCCTACCAGAAGCTGGCGGAGGACGGCCTCATCACCCAGGAGGACTACGACGCCAAAAAGCGCCAGCTTCTTGGCCTGTGAGCCCCCTTGTTTTTCTTGACAAACCCATGGCTTATATGCTACAGTAACGAAAGAGTGAGAGCGGAGCTGTCACGAAGGGGCACACCACCTCGGGTGTGATTCTTCGGGACAGCTCTGCTCATTTTTGGAAAGGAGGCCCCCCCTATGGTTACCATCAACGGCGAACCGGTGCAGGCCAGCGGCCAGATCCTGCTGGACTATCTGAAAACGGCCGGCTACGATCCGGCCCGGGTGGCGGTGGAACGCAACTGGGAGATTATCCCCAAGGCAGACTTCGACAAAACCGTCCTCCAGCCCGGGGATTCCCTGGAAATCGTCCACTTTGTGGGAGGCGGCTGATATGATCCCCAAGGAAGAACTGGACCGGGCCTTTGACGCCCGGTTTCCCCGGGAGATGAAAGACAAGCTGGCCGCCGCCCGGGTGGCGGTGGCGGGGCTGGGGGGCTTAGGCTCCCACATCGCCATTGGCCTTGCCCGCAGCGGAGTGGGGCACCTGTTTCTGGTGGACTTCGACACCGTGGATGTCACCAACCTAAACCGCCAGGCCTACCGCATCCCCCACCTGGGAAAACCAAAGACGGAGGCTATCACCGAAATTCTCCGGGAGATTAACCCCTACCTGGACATCCGGACCGCCCAGGTTAGGGTCACCCAGGACAACGCCGCCTCCCTCTTTGGGGACTACCCCATCCTCTGCGAGGCCTTCGACCAGGCGGAGGGAAAGGCCATGCTCATCTCCGCGCTCTTATCCCAGTGCCCCAACATGACCATCGTCTCCGGCAGCGGCATGGCCGGGTACGGGGACTGCAACGCCATCCGCACCCGCCGGGCCATGCGGCGGCTCTACCTCTGCGGGGACGAAACCACGGACATTGGCGAGGGCATGGGCCTCATGGCCCCCCGGGTGGCGGTGTGCGCCGGCCACCAGGCCAACCAGGTCCTGCAGCTGATTCTGGACACAGAAAGGAAATAACACATCATGGAAGACAAGCTCGTTTTAGGTGGTCACACCTTTTCCAGCCGGTTTATTCTCGGCTCCGGCAAGTACAACCTGAAGCTCATCCAGGCCGCTGTGGAGCAGGGCGGGGCGGAAATCATCACCCTGGCCCTCCGCCGGGCCAACACCCAGCCCAGTGAGAACATCCTGGACTATATCCCCAAGGGGGTCACCCTCCTGCCCAACACCTCCGGGGCCCGGAACGCCCAGGAGGCCGTCCGCATCGCCCGCCTGGGCCGGGAGCTGGGCTGCGGGGACTTTGTGAAAATCGAGATCATGCGGGACGCCAAGTATCTGCTCCCCGACAACTACGAGACCATCAAGGCCACCGAGCAGCTGGCCAAGGAGGGCTTCGTGGTGCTGCCCTATATGTACCCCGACCTGAACGTGGCCCGGGACCTGCAGAACGCCGGAGCCGCCGCGGTGATGCCCCTGGCCTCCCCCATCGGCAGCAACAAGGGTCTGGCCACCAAGGAGTTCCTGCAGATTCTCATTGACGAAATCGACCTGCCCATCATTGTGGACGCAGGCATCGGCAAGCCCTCCCAGGCCTGCGAGGCCATGGAGATGGGGGCCGCCGCCATCATGGCCAACACCGCCATCGCCACCGCCGGGGATATCCCCGCCATGGCCGGTGCCTTCCGCCAGGCCATCGAGGCCGGCCGGGCCGCTTACCGGGCCGGGCTGGGCCGGGTGCTGGCCCGGGGGGGCAGCGCCTCCGATCCTCTCACCGGCTTCCTGCGGTAAAGGGGGAAGGCAGCCATGAACCAGGACAATCAGGTTTATTTCATTGACAGCGACAACCTCTCCCCCCAGGCCCTGGAGAAGAAGCACCGCATCGAGCAGGACCCCGCCGCCCGCTCGGATCACATGGCCTACCTCCCCGGCATGGAGGTGATCCAGTCCGACGTGAAGGACAAGGTCATCGCCCAGATGCAGGCCTACGACTACGACGCCTACACCGCCGACGACGTGGAGCGGGCCCTGGCCCACGAGACCTGCTCCATTGAGGACTTCAAGGCCCTCCTCTCCCCCGCCGCCGCTCCCTACCTGGAGCAGATGGCCCGCCGGGCGGAGCTGGAGACCCAGCGGCACTTCGGCAACACGGTGTATCTGTTCACCCCCCTGTATATCGCCAACTACTGCCAGAACTACTGCGTCTACTGCGGCTTTAACTGCTACAACCAGATCCAGCGGAAGAAGCTCTCCATGGAGGAGATTGAGCACGAGATGCAGGTGATCGCCCAGTCGGGGATGGAGGAAATCCTGATCCTCACCGGGGAGAGCCGGGCCCACTCGGACGTGCCCTATATCGGCGAGGCGGTGAAGATCGCCAAGAAGTATTTCCGGAACATCGGCGTGGAGATCTACCCGGTGAACACCGACGAGTACCGCTACCTCCACGCGTGCGGGGTGGACTACGTCACCGTGTTCCAGGAGACCTACAACAGCGACAAGTATGAGACCCTCCACCTGCTGGGCCACAAGCGGATCTGGCCCTACCGGTTCGACGCCCAGGAGCGCGCCCTGATGGCGGGGATGCGGGGGGCCGGGTTCTCCGCCCTGCTGGGCCTGGACGACTTCCGGAAGGACGCCCTGGCCAGCGCCCTGCATGTGTACTACCTGAACCGGAAGTACCCCCACGCGGAGCTGAGCCTCAGCTGCCCCCGGCTGCGTCCCATTGTGAACAACGAGAAGATCAACCCCCGGGACGTGGGGGAGGCACAGCTGTGCCAGGTGCTGTGCGCCTACCGGATCTTCCTGCCCTTTGTGGGCATCACCGTCTCCAGCCGGGAGAGCGCCTCCTTCCGGGACGGCATCGCCAAGATCTGCGCCACCAAGGTCTCCGCCGGGGTCTCCACCGGCATCGGGGACCACGAGGCCAAGTACACCGGCAAGGAGGAAACCGACGCCGGGGACGAGCAGTTTGAAATCAACGACGGCCGCTCCATCCGCCGGATGTACCAGGACATGGAGGAAGGCGGTCTCCAACCTGTGCTGAACGATTATATCTATGTATGA
>JAEDJB010000151.1 GCA_016296565.1 Oscillospiraceae bacterium | reverse complement strand
TTTATACGTCCCAGTCCTCAAACTCGTCCTCATAGGCAGCGCCGCCGCAGCAGCAGCCCGCCTTGCACAGGCGCTCCTTCTTCTCCTGGACCTTGGCCCAGAAGCAGGCCACCCAGTCGGAAATTTTCTCCAGGTTGGCCATCACCAGGCAGATAATGGCGGCGGCAGTCAGGACGCAGGCGGTGAGTTTCAGGATACAATCAGTAATTTTCATCGTAAAACCTCCTATACACGGTTGCGAAGTTTCCCTTGTGTATGGTAGTATTCTACATGATAACGTGGAAAAATACAATGCACCCGCGCGTTTTTTTCCACAGCTTTCCAAACCAAAGGGGGCCGCTCCCGCGGCCCGGCAAAGAAAGGATGGAATCTATGCGGATTCAGAACGATAAAGGTGAGATCCAGATCAGCAGCGAGGTCTTTACCACCATCACCGGCGCAGTGGCCACCAGCTGCTTCGGCGTGAAGGGCATGGCCGCCCGGTCCAAGAAGGACGGCCTGGTCCATCTGCTGCGCAGCGAGTCCATGGCCAAGGGCGTGCGGGTCATTATCCACGAGGACGACGCGGTGTCCATTGAGCTGCACATCATCGTGGACAACGGGGTGAACCTCACCGCCGTCAGCGACTCGATCATGAGCGAGGTGCGCTACGCCGTGGGCCGGATGACCGGCGCGGAAGTGCGGGCGGTGGATGTCTACGTGGACTCCATGGAGATCGGCTGAGAAGGAAGGGAAAAGAAGTATGGTACAGTCCATTGACGGGAGCATGCTGGCGCGGATGATCGTGCACGCCTCTGCCTCTTTGAACGCGGAAAAACAGAAGATCAACGAGCTGAACGTGTTCCCTGTCCCTGACGGGGATACCGGCACCAATATGAGCCTCACCATCGGCACCGCCGCCGGGGAGCTCCAGCAGAAGAAGCCTACCACCGTGGGCAAGGCGGCGTCCATCAACGCCTCCGCCATGCTCCGGGGCGCCCGGGGCAACTCCGGGGTCATCCTGTCCCTGATCTTCCGTGGCTTCTCCAAGGCCATGAAGGACAAGGAGACCATGGATGGCATCGACCTGGCCGACGGCCTGAACGCCGGTGTCATCGCCGCATACCGGGCGGTGATGAAGCCCGCCGAGGGCACCGTCCTCACCGTCTCCCGGCTGGCCGGGGACCGGGCAGGCCGGGCCGCCGAGGAAAACACCGCCATCGAGTATGTGCTGGAGTCCGCCATCCTCCAGGCGGAGGAGGCCCTGGCCGAGACCATCAACCAGAACCCGGTGCTGAAAAAGGCCGGTGTGGTGGACGCCGGCGGCATGGGCTTTGTGGTGATCCTCAAGGGCATGCTGGACGAGCTCCGCGGCATTCCCATGCCCCAGGGGGAGGATGCTGCCCCTGCAGAGCAGAAGGAAAAGGCCGATTTCAGCGCCCTGGGGGACGAGGAGATCACCTTTACCTACGACACCGTGTTCATCGTCCGCCGCACCTCCGACCGGCCTCTGGAGGAGTTCCGGGCCTATCTCAACAGCATCGGCGACAGCCTGGTGATCGGGGAGAGCGACGAGGCGTTCAAGGTCCACGTCCACACGGACATCCCCGGCGAGGCCCTCACCGAGGCCGCCAAGTACGGCACCCTGGAGCTGGCCAAGATTGAGAACATGCGCACCCAGGCCGAGGAGCTGGCCGCCGGCAAGCAGGCCCAGAGCACCGACGACCTGGACGCCGTGGAGGAAGAGCTGGAGAACAGCCAGCAGGCAAACGCCGCCCCGGAGAAGAAGTACGGCTTTGTGGCCGTGGCCGCCGGCGACGGGCTGGCCAAGGTGTTCCAGGACCTGGGGGTGGACGGCGTCATCAGCGGCGGCCAGACCATGAACCCCTCCACCGAGGACATCCTGCGGCAGATCCGCAAGACCCCCGCCGAGGTGGTCTATGTGCTGCCCAACAACAAGAACATCATCATGGCCGCCCAGCAGTGCGTGGACCTGGTGGAGGACAAGCAGGTGGTGGTCCTCCAGGCCAAGACCGTGCCCCAGGGCATCTCCGCCATGATCGCCGTGGACCCCGACCAGGAGCCCGAGGACAACACCGCCGCCATGGAGGAGGCCATGAGCCTTGTGACCACCATGGAGGTTACTTACGCTGCCCGGGACTCCGAGTTCGACGGCAGCAGCATCCACGCCGGGGACTACCTGGCCCTGGTGGACAACCAGCTCTTCGGCACCGAGAAGGGCCTGGACGTGATCCTGGACAAGCTGGCCGAAGAAGCCAACCGCCGGGAGGGCGAGTTCATCAACATCTTCTACGGCGAAGGGGTGGAGGAAGCCGACGCCGAGGCCGCGCTGGCCCGGTTCCAGGACATCTGCCCCGAGGCCGAAATCACCCTGCTCCGGGGCGGTCAGCCGGTGTATCACTATCTGATCTCTGTGGAGTAAGAGAACAAATCAAGACCAAAACCGGTGTCCCTTCCGGGACACCGGTTTTTCTTTCGAGGTGTTTGCCATGAAATTTCGTTCGCTGGGGCCCCTTCTCTGCCTGCTGGCGGCGGCCGGCATGCTGGCTCTGCTGTGCCTCTGGGCGGGAACCCCCAAGCAGACCGGGGAGCAGACCGAGCCGGAACCCATCCAGGACACAGTCCCGGAGGAAACAGAGGAACCGGCCCCCCTGTCCCCCCTGACTATCCAGGCGGTCACCGACGGGGAGAACCTGCGGCGGTTTTCCTTTACCCTGGAGGAGCTGATCGCCTGCGTCAACGGCCTGTCCTGGCAGGACAGCCAGACCAGGCTCCTGCCCCCCAAAGAGGACTGGAGCCTGCTGCCTGCCCAGGAGACGGAGACCAGCCTGGCGGTGGACCTGTACAGCGTCTCCCAGGACCCGTCGGTCTGGTTCCTGCCCACCGTCTCCGCCTACCTGCCTCCGGGGGAGGACCAGGTGCGCAAGCTCTCCCTGGACCTGGACGAGCACAGCGACACGGAGAACAAGCACGAGGACTATCGGATTCTGTGCCGGTATGTGCTCCGGGCCTGCCTGCCCCAGGTAGAGGAGGACAAGCTGGAGGCCCTCTACGAGACCCTGGACCGGCAGGCCTATGAGCGCCTCTATGACAGCCCCTACTCCGACCAGACCGTGCCCTATGTCCTCTACTACCAGGGGGAGGTGGGGGTGTTCCCCTTCTTTGCCCTGGGGGAGTATGAGCGGATCACCATCCTGCCCGTCACCCAGGAGGACCTGGCGGCACTGGCAGCCCAGGGGACCCAGCTGGTGGATCTGGACCAGTGGCAGCCGTGAGGGGGGTTACTCCCCCTTGTACTTTCGCCGGGTGGCGATGCCGCCCCGGATGTGGCGCTCGGCCTTGTTCACGTCCAGCACCTGCCTGACCTGGAGGTACAGGGACCGGTTGAAGGCGGGGAGCCTCTGGGACAGATCCTTGTGTACAGTGGATTTGCTGATGCCGAACTGCTTTGCCGCGGTCCGGACAGTCGCTTGATTCTCAATGATATAAAGAGCCAGGTCGCAGGCCCGTTCCTCGATGTCAGTCCGCACGTTCTACCACTCCCAACAATGTCCGTGAGACATACTATGTGGAAGGGGAGAAAAATAGACCCAAACCAGCCATCCGTACCACATAAACTGCGGCCGGGGGATTTTCCCCCGGCCGCAGTTTTTTTAGCTTTCCATGTGCCGGCCCAGGAACCCGGCGATGGTCTGGGCCAGCTTGTATTCGTCCTCGCTGACCACCGCGTGGTCCCGCTCGGCCAGAAAGACCACGCAGCCCAGCACGTCCCCCTCCGCGAGAATGGGAGCGGCGGTGGTGATCACATAGTGGTCGGTGTAGTCGCTCACCGGCAGCAGGGGGGTGCCCTCCTGGTGGCGGTAGATCTTCCGGCCCTCCATGATCTGGGACAGGGAGGGGGAGACGTTCTTGTCGGTGAGCTCCCGCCGCCCGCCCCCGGCCACGGAGAGACAGGTGTCCCGGTCGGTGATGGTGACCATCCGGCCGGTGGTCTTGTGCAGGGACTCGCACAGCTGGGCGGAGAAATCTCCCAGCCCACCCATGAGAGAGTATTTTTTAAAAACGACGCCGCCGTCGTTGTTGGTGAAGATCTCCAG
>JAEDJB010000150.1 GCA_016296565.1 Oscillospiraceae bacterium | reverse complement strand
TGGGTAGACAGACTCCAGCAAGTGTCACGTTGACAAATGGAGAAAAAATGCTATCATAATACTATTACCCGCGTTTCTCTACTTGACGATGAGGAGGAATCATCATGGCAAAGAAGTTTGGCTTTGGCGCTCTGCTGGCGTTTGGTACGGTTGCTGCCGCTCTGGGCGGTGCTGCGGCCTATCTCAACCGCAAGAGCATTGAAAAGACCGTGCAGGACATTGCGGACCAGCTGGACGCCCGGGAGGAGGAGGGCTTCTTCTCCGTGGACCTGGAGGACGAAGAGCCTGTCATCCATGTGGTGGAGCGGGAGGAAGCACCCCAGGAGAACGCCGGCGACGAGAGCGACTTTGTGGACACCGACGGCCAGGCCGAGGACGCCCCTGCCCAGGAGGAGCCGGAGGCCTGAAGCGGCCTGCACCTGAAATAAAAAAGCCGAAACAGCAGCGCGCTGCCGCGGAAGGGATTCTGCGGCAGCGCGTTTTCTCTTGGATCAGAAATTCATAAGACGTTCACGTTTGGGGGATATACTATACTTGGAAGGGGACACCCAAATCCAGAAAGGAGACAAAACCAATGAAACGGAAGCTTATCCTGCTCTGTGCCCTGTGCCTTGCGGTCCTGCTCTGCGGCGGCTGCGGCCAGCAGCAGACCCAGACCCAGACGGGTACCACCGGCCAGACAGAGGAAATCATCACCGCCGACCAGGCCAAAGAAAAAGCCCTGGCCCACGCCGGCCTGACCAACGACCAGGCGACCTTCGCGCGCTGCGAACTGGACCTGGAGGACGGCCGCCAGGTGTACGAGGTGGAGTTCACCACCCAGGACAACAAGGAGTACGACTATGAAATCGACCCGTATACCGGGGAGATTCTCCGCTATGATTACGACGCCGAGCACGCCGCGGCCAGCGGCGGCAACACCGTCACCGAGGAGCAGGCCAAGGCCCTGGCCTTGGCCAAGGTCCCGGGCGCCACAGCCAGCGACATCAAGGAGTTCAAAACCGACCAGGACCACGACCGGACGGAGTATGAGGGAAGGATTGTTTATAACGGCACTGAGTACGAGTTTGAGATCAACAGCGCCACCGGCGACTTCCTCAAATGGGAAGAGGAGCCCGCCCACTGAACCGGAAAACAGAAATGCCCTTTGCCTGCCGGAGACCGGCGGGCAAAGGGCGTTTTTTCAGGAAAGGGCCGCAGCGTCCTGGGGATAGCGGAGGTAGGCCCGCCAGAACAGGACCCCTGCCAGGGCCAGAGCGCAGCCCAGGCCGGTGTAAAACACGGCGATGAAGGCGTCGGGAAGCAGGCCGGAGGACCGCAGGGCAATGCCGCCGCCCATCATTACCGCCATGATGCAGTAGGCCTTGGCGTCAAAGAAGTGCCAGACCGGCCGGGTGGGCTGAGGATAGCCGTGGATGCGGCGGGTGTGCTTGCCGCTCATCTTAAAAAACATCCGGCCGAAGAGAAGAAAGACCACCACCGAGAGCAGCAGATGTACCAGCGTGATGCGGTCCACCAGCTGGTAGGACAGCACCCCCAGCCGGGCCACGTTGAACCCTGCCAGGAACCAGACGCACCCGGCCACCGCCAGCAGGGTGCGCTTTTTTACATGAAACCGGGGAGAATTACCCATCTGTCACGCCTCATCCTTTCCGCACTGTCTCAGGGCGAACAGCAGGAGAAGCAGCCCTACGCCGGTGAGAATGTGCCCGATTCCGGCGATGCCGGAGATGGCGGCGCTGGCCCCCGGGGAGAGGGTAAGCCCCAGAACCTGGGGAATCCCCCGCACCAGCAGCATTACTGCCGTCAGGGGAACACCGATGTTGTAAAGGACCAGGAAAAGGCGGAAGGGCTTCCGTCGGGTCAGCTCCCAGCGGCCGGCAAACAGAGCCACCACCAGAAACAGCAGCATCCCCAGCAGGAACAGGTGCCCGTGGACCTTGCCCAGGGCTGTGACACCGGTAAAGTCATGCAGCTTGGTGAACTCCCGGTAGAACACCCCCGCCGCCATGGCGGCAATGGCATAGCCCAGAGAGAAATTCAGATACTTTTTCATGGAGTTTCACTTCCTTTCATTGCGCAGTAGCCCATGACCACGGCCCACACATAGGCGCAGGTCTTGGGGATCATCAGCATCCCCACCACAGGCACCGTGTCGGCAAAGAGAACCACCGGCAGATAACAGGCAAAGCTGATGACCACCGACAGCCACAGGTGGCGGAGGGGCCGGTCCTGGGCGGCCCGGGCGGACCGGAAGAACAGCACCACAATGAGAATTCCCAGGATAGTGAAGGGGATGTTCCGGTAAATCCCCCAGGAAAGGGGCGGGGTCTGGCTGGTCCAGGCGTTTTGGGGCAGCAGACACAGGCCGATGCGGACCAGGGCCAGCACCCACACGGCCCCTGTGAGGACAGAACGGCCGGTGACCCGGTACCGGCTCCGCCACACATAGTAGAGCAGAACGTAGAAAAGGGTCATGGTCACGGAGGTGACCAGCTTTCCGATGCCCAGGGCGGCGGTGTAGTTTTCCAGACCGGTGGTGCACAGAGCCACCGCCCGGGGGACCAGGTGGAAGGCGTCTCCGCAGCCCAGCACCACGGCCATGGCCCCGTACAGCTGGTACTGCCTCTGTCCCTTGCTGCCCCGGAGCATTTTTACCCCCAGGGTGATGACGGCGACCAGGTAGACCAGGTCAAAGGCGGTTTCAAAAATTGCTTGCATGGCAGTCATTCCCTTCAAAGTGAACGTTGTTCAGATTAGGCCCGAGAGAACCCCGCCGGTCAGGCGGGGTAAATGGCCCGGCGGATCAGCTCCAGGAGCAAAGAGCAGTCGGGTTTGTCCTGGAGCAGCAGAGCCAGAAGGCTGGTGAGGACGAAGTCCAGAAATTCCTCCCGGGAAAAGGCGGGGGAGAAGGCGTCGGGCCGGAGATCCGGCTCCCGGCGAAGGGCCTCCTCCAGGGCGGCTTTTATGTGGGAGAGGTGGCGGTCCATGGCCTGGCGTGCCCGCTCCTTCTCGCCGCTGGCGAAGAGGAGGGAGTGGACGGTGAAAAAGTTGGGGTAGGCCCTGCGCCCCTGCTGGACCCGGTCGAAGATCCACTGAACGCAGTCGGAAAAGGACAGGTCCTGGTCCGGCAGGCCGCCCATGTGGAAGATGTCCTGCCAGACGCTCTCCACTGTGGCCAGGAGGAGGTCGTCCTTGCTGGGAAAGTAGTTGTACAGGGACCCCAGCGCCACCTGGCAGGCCCGGGCCACCGAGCGCATGTTCAGGCAGCTTAACCCCTGGCGGGAGACCATCTCCCGGCAGACCGTCAGGATGGCCTCCCGGGAGGTAACGGCGGTGTTCACGGCGCGCACCTCCAAACTGAACTGGGTTCATTATAGTAGCAATGCAGCGGATTGTCAATTTTTCCGGAGGTTCCGAACAAAAAACGCCCCCGCCGCCGCAGAGCGGCGGGCGGGGGAGACCGGTTCATTTGGGCTTTTTCTGGCAGGAAAGGGACTGGCAGGGCGGGAAAAAGACACGCAGCTGGTCCAGCTCCCAGCGCAGGGCCTGGGACAGGGCGCAGGTGAGCGCCTCATCTGCGCGAAGCAGAGCGGAAACGCTGTCTCCCTGGGAGACGGCGTCCGCAAACCGACGGGCGCTGGCCGTCAGGAAGTTTCCCAGCGCCTGCCCCTGGCAGGCGCTGCACCGCAGGGCCTGGGCCCAGGGGCAGAGCTGCTGTCCGTGGGGATCACTTGCAGCAGGGCTCATAGCCGCCGGTGCGGGGATCGTCCGGGCAGAGGCAGTCGTGGAACAGATCCAGCTTCAGCTGCAGGGCCAGCTCCAGGCGGGTCACAGCGGCCAGGACCCGCTCCACGCTTTTGTCGATCTGGACCAGGTCGTCCACGTCGGTGTCGCAGAGCTCGGTGACCTTTTCGATCTTCTTGTGCTCGGCCTCCAGGATGCGGGCCAACGCCTCCTGCTCCTTGGCCACAGCTTCAATCAGCTCGGTGATGGCCTTCCGGCGATCATCATGACGGGACGGGGTGGTTTGAATCGTTTCCATAGGCTTGCTCGACCTCCAATTGATGTGTGTGCCCTGGGGCACACCCCATTCTATGCCGGAG
>JAEDJB010000018.1 GCA_016296565.1 Oscillospiraceae bacterium | reverse complement strand
TGCTTGATTTCGCCGCTGCGGCGGCGAAACTCTACGAGATTTTTCTCTTCCTTAAAGCGTACCTTTCCAGGTGCGCTTGTTTTTTGTACCTCCCTTGGCGGAGTCCCTTCGTGCCTACCCAGGGGCAGTACCCAAAATTTGCCGTTTTGCTGGAAAATTTTCGGTTTTCCCCTATTCTCCTTGCCATTTTCACCAACTTTTTCTCCCGTTCGCCTTGACGAACCGAAAATATCAGAGTAGAATGAATTTTAGCTTTCATTCTACCGCCCCTTTTGGAAAGGAGGAGTTCCCGTGCCGCCTAAAGTCATCAGCCCCCGCCGGGCCGTCGCCATCGAAACTCTGCTGTTTCTCGCTTACTGCTTTTTCAGCGCTTCCTGGATGGTGGGCTCCATCGTCACCACCGACATGTGCCATGAGTTTGGGCTCTCTTCCCTTCCCTCCTCGGTGAACAACGCCATCTCCGCCGCCAAGATCCTGGGCAACTTCGTGGCCGCCTGGATTCTCATTAAATTGGGCCCGAAAAAGACCGTGTCGGTCTCCTGCCTGCTCATCTGCGCCGTGGTGGTGGGGGCTTTCGCCACCAACCTGTCCTTCTTCGTGGTCACCCGGTTCCTGCTTGGCTTCGGCGGCGCCCTGCTGATGATCTGCATGACCCCCTATGTGGTCTACTGCTTCGAGCCCCGCCGCCACCCCATCTGGATCGGCATCAACAACGCGGGACCCAACACCGGCAACCTGATCGCCCTGCTCAGCGTCTCCGCCGTCCGCTCTTGGCTGGGGGACTGGCGCAGCGTGCTGATTTTCTACGGCGCCTTCAGCGTTGTTTTCCTGGTCCTGTGGCTCATCGTGGGCCGGGACTACCCCCTGGCCCCCAAGGCGGCCCCCGACGAGAAAGCCCCCCAGCTTTACCGCTACCGGGACGGCCTGAAGGAGCCCTTCCTCTATAAGTTCCTCTTCACCATGACCGGCCGCCTGGTGATGTACACGGTGATGCTCTACCTCTTCCCCCTGAACCCGGACTTTACCGTGGACTCCCAGTTTATCTCCCTGATGATCGCCCTCACCGGCATCCCGGGGACCCTCATCGGCATCATCCTGGCCAAAAAGCTGAACCGCCAGCTGAACCTCTTCCGGTTCTCCGGTGTAGCCCAGTCCTTCCTGTTCTTCCTGATGATCCTCACGGACTCGCCGACCATCGCCACCGTCTCGGCCATTCTGCTGGGGTTCGTGATCTTTATCTCCACCCCGTCCCTGTTCACCCTGCCCACCAAGCTCCCGGGGGCCACTCCGGAGAAGGTGGCCGTCATCCTCACCCTGTACTGGGCGGGCGCCTATACCCTGCAGATGATCGTCTACGCCCTGGTAGTTCATATGGTGAACTCTTTCGGCTGGTACATCGCCATGCTCTTCACCGCCCTGTACTCCCTCACCTTCCTCATCGGCACCTTCCTTCTCCCCGACTTCGACCGGCCGGGCGGCAAGGAAGAGGACCCCGCAACCTGAGCACACAAAAAGCCTCGCTGCCAAGAGCAGCGAGGCTTTTTTTCATGGGTCAGCGGGTCAGTCCTCCAGCCGTTCGATCTTGAAGATCACCGGGCGGGTGCCGTCGTTGCAGCAGGTGATCATCACCTTCTGGTCGCGGGTCCATCCGTGCATCACGGAGCCCCCCTGGAGGGCCGCGTACACATAGTGGCTGATGGCCGCCCAGGCCTCGGAGCAGAACTTGCCGTCCAGCATGGTCAGGTAGTTCTCCTTGGTCACAATGAACTCCTGCCCCTCCTCAAAGACGGCGCACTTGCCCACGGCGGGGTTGGACAGGTACTGCTCTGCCAGGTCGCTGTAAAACTCCTTGCGCAGAACGGTGATCTTGCAGCGGTTTTTCCATGCCATAGGTTCTCTTTCCTTTCGTATTTTATTGTTCCAGCCCTAAACGCCGGAGAAGGACGAATCAGTGGGCCATGTGCCGGGTTCTGCGGTAGGAGACCGCCAGGAAACAGAGGGCCAGGGCCAGCAGCAGAGAGAAGAGGATGTAGGCGGGAATGTATCCCCCCAGATGGTCGGCCAGAATCCCCGGCACGCTGGAGAAGGCCAGGGCGCCCCCGGCGTAAATCACCTGGAACCGGCGGAGGGTTTTGGGATAGTGGTCCTGGGAGCACATGTCCCCCGCCCACACGGAGGGGCCGATGGTGGCGATGGGGTAGCCCACCCCCAGCAGCAGGACGGTAGCCAGGCACAGGGGGATGCTCTGGAGGAAGGCCAGGCAACACAGCAGGTGCCCCCCCAGCAGCAGCCCGCCGAAGAGCAGGCTGGACCGGCAGCCCCCCACCCGGTCGGTGACCGCGCCGTAGAGGATCTTGCCCAGGGTGGTCATCACCCCGGTGCCGCTCATAATGGCCGCCACCACGCCGGAGTCAAAGCCCTCGCTGGTAAACAGCACCGTCAGGTGGGAGAAGCCCGGGTTGGCCAGGGCCCCCATAAAGAGGCTCACCGCCGCCATCAGGGCCCACATCTGGGGGGTGAGGGCAAAGGACCGCTGGTCCTTTTTCGGCTCGGATTGGTCAGGCACTTCCGGCCGGCCGCCGTAGGGCTCCAGCCCCATCTCCGCCGGGGAACTGCGCAGCACCAGGAGGATGGCCCCGGTGAGGATGAAAATGGCGATGCTCTCAATGCGGAAGGCCGTCTCCATGGACAGGCCCTCCACCATGGCCGTGGTGATGGGGGGCAGCAGGATGGTGGCAATGCTGCTGCCCGAGGCGCAGATGCTCAGGGCCAGGGCCTTCCGCCGGACGAACCACCGGTTCATGAGGATGGACACGGGGATCATGGACCCCAGGCCGTAGCTGAACCCGGACAGGGCCGCCCCCAGGCAGAACACCGGGTAGGTCTCCGCCGCGCTGTACAGCCAGTAGGCCGCCCCCGCGCAGGCGGCGGCAATGCCCGTCCCCATGCGGATGGACACCTTTTGGTAGTACACCCCGATGCCCAGCATGGCCAGGAAGGACACCAGGCACCGCAGAGTCACCAGAAACGAGGTCTGGGAATTGGTGAAGCCGTGCTGCTCCAGTATGTAGGGCAGGTAGATGGAAAACCCGTTGGACACCGTGCCCATGGTGATAAACAGCAGCAGGGTCCCGGCCAGGCAGACTGCCCAGCCGTAATGCATCTTTCTCATAGGAGAAAACTTCCTTTTCCTTCTTTTTCCCCAGTATACTCCCGTTGACTTCTATTATAATGCGTACTGAACAAAGCCGCAAGCCTTGAAATCCAAGGCTTTCAAGGTTCATTGGCTTTGTTCAGGTGCAAGGGTTTTGGACTAAATTGTCCAAAACCCTTGCACCTTCCACTGGAGCGCCGTGGCGCTCCAGTGGAAATACGCATTGTAACAATGGCTGGATTCCATAAAAACGGCTCAAAGGAGCCGTTTTTATGGAATTGCGCGGCTGCCGCCGCGCGAATAAACCGCAACGCGGTTTATTCAGTAGACATTATTATAAAATACATATAATATATCTCAAACCATATCAGAAAGGTATTTCATCATGGAATTTCGAACCTTGCGTTACTTTCTCACGGTGGCCCAGGAGCGGAACATCACCCGGGCCGCGGAAAAGCTGCACATGGCCCAGCCTCCCCTCACCCGGCAGATCCAGCAGCTGGAGCAGGAGCTGGGGGTCCCTCTGCTGATCCGGGGCGGGCGACAGCTCCAGCTGACGGAGGAGGGCCGCTTTCTCCAGCAGCGGGGCACGGAAATCCTCCAACTAATGGAAAAGACCCAGCAGCAGCTGGGTCAGATCGGGCAGAATCTTTATGGGACCATCTCTCTGGGCACCACCGAGGCCTCCGGCGCCACCATCCTCTCGGAGCTGGTGGCCGCCTTTCATGAGACCGCCCCCCACATCCGGTTTCAGATTCTGGCGGGGGACGGCACCGAAAGCCAGAACCGGCTGGAGCAGAACCTGGTGGACATGGGCATCGTCCGGGAGCCCTTCAACTTAGAGCCCTACGACTACATCCTCCTCCGGCGGGAGCCCTGGGGGATTCTGTGCCGGGCAGACCACCCGCTGGCAAAGCAGAACCCGGAGACGGTGGCTTTGGAGCAGCTGCGGGATATCCCCCTGATGCTCCCCATGCGCCAGTCCATCCAGGATGATATTAACCGCTGGCTGGGGCAGGGCCTGCCGGAGCGCAACGTGTTCTGCCTCTACCGCTCCACCTTCTCCATTCTGGGGCTGGCGGAGAAGGGGGTGGGGGTGATTCTTGCAACCCAGTCCGCCCAGGCCTTCATCGATCCGGCCAAGCTGGCCTACCGCACCATTGTGGAGCCCTCCCACCAGTCCCGGCTGTTTCTGGCCAAGCGCCGGGGGCAGATCATGACCCCGGCGGCCTCCCTTTTCTGGAAATTCGTCCAGGAATATCCCCTGCACCAGGAGACCTGAGGGGGCCTTTACCGCCGCTGGCGGACCATCCGGCCGATCTCCTGGATGGCCTTTTCGTAAAACTGCTGGTACTCCGGCCCCTCCAGCTCCCCCATGCCCAGGGAGAGGTGTTTGGCGTTGTAGGCCCGGAGCATGGCGATCTTGGTCTCTGCTGACCGGCGGGACGGCTCGATGAAGTACAGCTCCCCGTGGGCGGCCAGCTCCCGCTTTTTCCGGCACAGCAGCCACCACAGGTCCATCTCCGCGGTGTCGAAGCCAAAGCCCAGGGAGTACACGTCCCCCAGGATGAAGTAGTCCAGCCAGCTGAGCACCGGCAGGCCCTGGGGATGCCGCCCCATCCGGTAGTGGCGCTCGGGGGCCCGGCGGGTCAGGTAGTCGTCGTAGCAGAAAAGGAGGTTGCCATAAAAATAGTGGCCCAGAATCACCGAGTCTGGCTTTCTGGCCTCCCCGTGAACGTGAAAGAGGGGGACCGTCCCCCCTTCTGTTGGAATTTCATAATAGGTGTGGAGCATGAACCGCCGCTCCGCCCGGGGCACCGCCTCCGTGTGCCGCTGATACCGGCGGACCCGTCCGGGTGCCCGGAGAAAGTCCGGGTCTGCCGCGCACTCCAGCTCGTAGGTAAAGTTGGGGGTGAGGATGCAGTCAAAGGGCATGGACAGCAGCCGCCGCAGCTGAATCCCCAGCCAGGGGTGGAGCTGGCACTGGGTCAGCTCCTGGCGCAGGTCCTTCAGGGAGTCGTCCACATGGTCCTCGCTGAGAAGCACCGCCTGCATGGGCAGGGGAATCCCCTTCACCTGCTCCGGGGTAAACTCCGTGCGGTTGATCTTTTCCAGCAGCCCTGCCCAGGAGGCTCCCCCGTAGACCCGGTTGAGCCCGTTGCCCAGCAGCAGCACCTGGGGCCGGCGGTTGTGGGGAATGCGGAGCGCTCCCTCCTGTTTTCGCTGTTTCCTCATGGATGATCCTCCATCCCGCCCTAGCTGGCGGACTCCGTATAGGTGCGTATGATCTCCTCGGCCACCGACCGCCGGGTGCGGCACTGGTCCATGGCCTGCTTTTCCAGGCAGCGGTGGGCCTCCGGCTCAGTCATGGCCAGGTGCTGGATGAGCAGGGCCTTGGCCCGGTTAATGAGGCGCAGGTCCTCCACCTTCCGCCGCAGGCTGTCCGCCTGCTGGGCGTAGATCTGAAGCCGGGCGGCAGAGGCCGCGGTGAGCCGCAGGGCCATCCACAGGGCGGGCCGGGTCACCGGCTTGGGGAGCACCCCGATCCCCGCCTGCTGGGCAGGCCCCGCCAGGGTTTCAAACAGCTCCCCCTTCACCAGGAGCAGCAGACCCACAGGGTGCCGGGCCGCCAGGTCCCGGGCCAGAGCCAGGCCGTTGTCGTCGGGGAGAGGGGCGTTGATGAGCACCAGGTTACAGCCGGACTCCCCCACCCGCCGCCGGGCCTCGGCGGCGGTGCAGGCGATGTGCACCTGGGAAAACATCCCCGCAGGCAGCATAGCGGCCAGATGCTCCGCCGTTGCCGGGGTGCCGGAGACCAGAAAAATTCCGCCGGCAGCCATAGTGTCCCCCTCCTTTCCGTCTGATACGAATTCTTCATAAAAACCGTTGGTTTTTATGAAGAAGGCACCGCGATTCGCGTTGCCCTTTTGTGGCTTTTTGCCACAAAAGCCGTCTCATGCAGTTCTTGACGCACCTTCGGTGCTATAAAAAGCTTTTCAAGCTTTTTAACAAGAACTAGTATGAAAAAGAAAAAAACGTTCCCCAAAGGCCCGGAAAACCCGCTCCCCGGCCACGGCGGACGTCGCTTCCTTTTTTAGATGTTTTTCCTATCATACCTCTTTCCCCTATCCAATGTCAACCGGCCATTCTGCAAGTTTTTTCGTCTCTTCCGCCAAAATCCCCCATCCCCCCTTGACTTTTTCCATAGCAGGGAGTATGATTCCACCATCCAAACGGCAAAGGCGTCGCGGAATCCCGCGGCGCCTTTGCCGTTTTTATTTTCCTCTGCAACTATTCCACTGGAAGGGAGTTTTCCTTATGTCTGCTGTATCCACTCTGTTTGGTTCCATGGTGTTCAACGACGCCGTCATGCAGGAGCGGCTTCCCAAAGAGACCTATCGTCAGCTTCAGGCTACCATCCGGGATGGCAAGCGTTTAGATTACAGCGTGGCCAATGTGGTGGCCAACGCCATGAAGGATTGGGCCATCTCCAAGGGAGCCACCCACTTCACCCACTGGTTCCAGCCCATGACCGGCGTCACCGCCGAAAAGCACGACAGCTTCCTCTCCCCCACCCAGGGCGGCGCTGTCATCACCGAGTTCTCCGGCAAGGAGCTGGTCCGGGGCGAGCCCGACGCCTCCTCCTTCCCCTCCGGCGGCCTGCGGGCCACCTTCGAGGCCCGGGGCTACACCGCTTGGGACCCCACCTCCTACGCCTTCATCAAAGACGGGGTCCTGTGCATCCCCACCGCTTTCTGCTCTTATGGCGGTGAGGCTCTGGACAAAAAGACCCCCCTGCTGCGGAGCATGGAGGCAGTGAACCGCCAGGCCATGCGGGTGCTGAAGCTCTTCGGCAACAGCGGCGTGTCCAGCGTGCGCACCACCGTGGGCCCCGAGCAGGAGTATTTCCTCATTGACGAGAAGGTCTGCTACCAGCGCAAGGACCTGCTCTACACCGGCCGCACCCTCTTCGGCACCAAGCCCCCCAAGGGCCAGGAGCTGGACGACCACTACTTCGGCGCCATCAAGGGCCGGGTGGCCGACTTCATGAAGGAGCTGAACCAGGAGCTGTGGAAGCTGGGGGTCTACGCCAAGACCGAGCACAACGAGGTGGCACCCGCCCAGCACGAGATGGCCCCCGTCTTTACCATCACCAACATCGCCGCCGACCACAACCAGCTGGCCATGGAGATGATGCGCAAGGTGGCCCGCCGCCACGGCATGGTCTGCCTGCTCCACGAAAAGCCCTTCGCCGGGGTCAACGGCAGCGGCAAGCACATCAACTGGTCCATGAGCACCGACACCGGCATGAACCTGCTGGAGCCCGGGGAAACCCCCTACGAAAACGCCCAGTTCCTCCTGTTCCTCTGCGCCGTGCTCCAGGCCGTGGACAACTACCAGGATCTGCTGCGGGTGTCCGTTGCCTCCCCCGGAAACGACCACCGGCTGGGCGCCAACGAAGCCCCTCCCGCCATCATCTCCGTGTTCCTGGGAGACGAGCTCACCGAAATCCTCCGGGCCCTGGACCAGGAGACCGACTACGCCGGCCGGCCCAAAGAGCTTATGAAGATCGGCGTGCACACCATCCCCAAGTTCCCCCGGGACACCACCGACCGGAACCGGACCTCCCCCTTCGCCTTCACCGGCAACAAGTTTGAGTTCCGGATGCCCGGCTCCTCCGCCTCCATCTCTGGCCCCTGCACGGTGATCAACACCGCCGTGGCCGAGTCCCTCCGCCTGTATGCCGACCAGCTGGAAGGGGCTGAGGACTTCCAGGCCGCCCTTCACGACCTGATCCGCCAGGTGATCCACGACCACAAGCGGATCATCTTCAACGGCAACGGCTACGACGACGCCTGGATCACTGAGGCTGAGTCCCGCGGCCTGCTGAATCTGCGCTCCCTGCCCGACTGCACCCCCTGCATGCTGGCAGAGAAGAACGTGACCCTCTACGAAACCCACAAGGTCTTTACCCGGGCCGAACAGGAAGCCCGGTACGATATCCGGCTGGAGAAATACAGCAAGGTCCTGCACATCGAGGCCCTCACCATGGCGGACATGGCCCGGAAGGACATTCTCCCCGCCGTAAGCGCCTTTACCCAGACCCTGGTGACCACCGCTCAGGCCAAGAAGGCTCTGTCCGACAGCCTGGACCGCTCCTACGAGGAGAGCACCGCCGCCCTTCTGTCCGCTCTGTGCGGCCAGGCTCTGGGGGCTGTAGAAACCCTGGAGAGCCGGGTGGCTGAGGCCGAGGAACTGGCGGACGCCCTGACCCAGGCGCAGTATTACCGGGATTCCGTCATCCCCGCCATGGACGAGCTCCGGGCCTGCGCCGACCAGATGGAGGCCTATACCGACGGGGCCAGCTGGCCCTTCCCCTCTTACGGGGCGCTGCTTTTCAGCGTAAGATAAAGGAGGAATCCCTATGTGTTCTGTTATGGCTTATACCGGCAGTACCCTTTCCCAGGAAGAATTTGACGAAGGCTTCTCTCACACCAAGTCCCGTGGCCCCGACATGACCGAGACTACGGAGCCCGGCAAGGGCCGGATGGGCTTTCACCGCCTGGCCATCATGGGCCTGCAGCCCGAGGGAATGCAGCCCTTCACCCGGGGGGAGAATACCGTGGTCTGCAACGGAGAGCTCTACGGCTTCCGGGCCATGCGCCGGGAGCTGGAGGCAAAGGGCTATTCCTTTGTCAGCGACTCCGACTGCGAGATCCTGCTGCCTCTGTATGAGCTCTACGGCCTGGACATGTTCCAGATGCTGGACGCAGAGTTTGCCCTGATCCTCTACGACGGGGCCCAGGGCGAATACATCGCTGCCCGGGACCCCATCGGCATCCGTCCCCTGTACTACGGCTACGACAGCCACGGGGACATCCTCTTCGCCAGCGAACCCAAGAACCTGCTGGGTCTGGTGGAAAAGATCCGGCCCTTCCCCCCGGGACACTATTACTACAAGGGCGAGTTCATCTGCTACCGGGACATGACCAAGGTAGAGACGGTCTGCCATGACGACCTGGACACCATCTGCACCAACATCCGGGAAAAGCTCACCGCCGCCATCGCCAAGCGGCTGGACGCAGACGCCCCCCTGGGCTTCCTCCTCAGCGGCGGTCTGGACAGTTCCCTGGTGTGCGCCGTGGCCTCCCGCATCCTGGACAAGCCCATCCGCACCTTCGCCATCGGCATGGACAAGGACGCCATCGACCTGAAGTACGCCCGCCAGGTGGCCGACTATCTCCACGCCGACCACACCGAGGTAATTATCACCCGGGAGGACGTGATCCAGGCCCTGCCCGAGGTCATCCGCCTGCTGGGCACCTGGGACATCACCACCATCCGAGCCTCCATCGGCATGTACCTGGTGTGCAAGGCCATCCACACCCAGACGGACATCCGGGTGATCCTCACCGGCGAGGTCTCCGACGAGCTCTTCGGCTACAAATACACCGACTTTGCCCCCTCCGCCGAGGCCTTTCAGGAAGAAGCCGCCAAGCGGGTCCGGGAGCTGCACACCTACGACGTGCTCCGGGCCGACCGGTGCATCTCCGTCAACTCCCTGGAAGCCCGGGTCCCCTTCGGCGATCTGGATTTCGTCCAGTACGTCATGTCCATTGACCCGGAGATCAAGCGCAACCACTACGGCAAGGGCAAGTACCTGCTCCGCCGGGCCTTCCAGGGGGACTACCTCCCCGAGGAGATCCTCATGCGGGAAAAGGCCGCCTTCAGCGACGCCGTGGGCCACTCCATGGTGGATGACCTGAAGGAGTATGCCCACCAGATCTTCGTCGACCAGCAGTGCCAGCTGGATCTCTGCGCCAAGCAGTACCCCTACTGTCCCCCCTTCACCGAGGAGTCCCTCCTCTACCGGCAGCTGTTTGAGGCCTACTACCCCGGCCAGGCGGAGATGATCCCCGACTTCTGGATGCCCAACAAGGAATGGGAGGGCTGCAACGTGGACGACCCCTCCGCCCGGGTGCTGTCCAACTACGGGGAAAGCGGGCAATAACAATAATTTGCTCACCTCTGGCGCATACTAGACCCAGTGATTGCCCCGTTCGTCCATTCGTGGTACAATATCATAACCGAGAGAACCAGGGCCTTTCGGCCCTGGTTTTATCTTGTCGAAAAAGGCAGCGCCTTTTCCGACAAGGTGAAATAACAGTCCGCTGCCCGTGGACAGCGAACTCTGCGAGGCTTTTTCGACCGTCTCGTTTTTTGTGACCATAGGAGAAACTGCCATGTCGAAACACAACCAAGGGAGCCACTGGAGCAAAGGTCTGCTGAAGGAGCGGGGATGGACCAACGAGCAGATCGAGACTCTGCTGCCGCCCCCCATCTTCCTCCGCCGCAGGAACTACACCGTGCCCGTCTGGCCCCGGGAGGTGGTCCGGGCCGTGGAGGAAAGCCCCGCCTTCCGCCAGGATAGTGCCCCCCAGGCCCCCGAGGCGCCCAAGCCCGCCAGCAAACCGAAGAAACATGCCGGGGACGCCCCCCAGCAGGCGGCCCAGGCCCTCCAGACCGCCTGGGAGACCTGCCCTAAGGAGGACGATCCCGCCTGGACTCTGGCCGGGCTCTACCACGCTGCCCTCCAGGACCGGATGCCCAGGGACCCCAAGCTGGGTCTGCGGGGCCCCCAGGCCAACGGCTGCCTGTCCCAGTTTCTCTCCCTGGAGCGGGAGTGCCAGGGGGAGCGCATCCCCATCGAGCTGGGGCGTTTTGCCCGGATGGGGGACTGGATCGGCCGGCGGCTTCGGTCCTCCAATCCCCTCATCAACCAGGTGGTGGCCCGCTACCCCCACGTTCTCCGGGCTGCGGCGGGGCAGGCCATCGCCGAGTTCACCGCCGCCCAGCCAGAGGCTGACCTGAAGGCTCTGCTGTCCATGGATGCCTTCCCCCTCCGGCAGCTGCTCACCCGGACCATCGGCTATCTCTACTCCGTCTGCTATGTGCCCCAGGCCATCCGCACCAGCCTCCAGGTTCTTATCGCCCTGAACCCCAAGGATGAGTACCCAGAGGCCCGGGCCATGAACCGGCACTTCATCCTCCACATCGGGGGCACCAACACAGGCAAGACCTACGCGGGCTTCCAGCGGCTGAAAGCCGCCCCCACGGGGGTCTACCTGGCCCCTCTCCGCCTGCTGGCTCTGGAGGCCCAGGAGGTAATGCTGGACGCGGGGGTGGACTGCAGCCTCACCACCGGAGAGGAGGAGGACCGCCGGGAAGGGGACACCCACGTGGCCGCCACCGCGGAAAAGCTGGACCTGCACCAGAGCTACCATGTGGCGGTGATCGACGAGTGCCAGATGATCGCCGACCGCCAGCGAGGCTACGCCTGGACCCGGGCCATTCTGGGGGTTCGGGCCCCGGAAATTCACCTGTGCGCCGCCCCGGAGGCCAAGGAGCTGCTCATCCGCCTGATTGAAAGCTGCGGGGACTCCTACGAGGTGGAAATCCACCGCCGGAAGACCCCTCTGGTGTGCATGACCCACACGGTGGACCACACCAAGGTCCAGCCGGGAGACGCCCTCATCACCTTCTCGAAAGTAGGGGTTCTCAGCGTGGCCGAGGACCTGCGCCAGGCGGGGAAGGAACCAGCCATCATCTACGGGGCCCTGCCCTACGCCACCCGGCGGAAGCAGATGGAGGGCTTTCTGGCCGGGCGCATGTCCTATGTGGTTTCCACCGACGCCATCGGCATGGGGCTGAACCTGCCCATCCGCCGGATCATCTTCATGGACACGGAAAAGTTCGACGGGGTGGAGCGCCGCCCCTTAAAGCCTGAGGAGATCCAGCAGATTGCCGGGCGGGCAGGGCGGTACGGCATGTACGACAAGGGCTATGTGGGGGCCACCCAGGACCTGGCCGCCATCCGGGCGGGGCTGAGCACTGTGGTGCCCCCTCTCCAGGAGGCGGTGGCGGGCTTTTCCGACCTGGTCCTTCGGGTGGACTTTGACCTTTTGGAGGTCCTCACCCAGTGGAACCAGATGCCCACGGTAGAGCCCTATGTGAAGCTGGACATCACCCGGTATATCACCCTCATCTCCAAAATCCGGGAGATGGGCTTTACCCTCACCAAGGAGCAGGAGCTCCGGGCGGCCAACATCCCCTTTGACGAGGAGGAGGAACCCCTGCGTGAGCTGTTCTTCCGGTTCCTGCGGCTGTACCTTCAGGGAGAGCCCATCCAGCAGCCGGAGCTGCCGGAGGACCGCACCCGGACCCTGCCGGAGCTGGAGCTGTACTGCCGGAAGCTGGACTTGTACTTCTCCTTCGCCAAGGCCTTTGGCTGTCCGGTGGACGAGGACGCCCTCTACGACGCCCGGGAGGCGGTGGCCGAGGAGATCAACGAGATTCTTCTCCACCGGCTGAAAAACAACATCCGCTTCTGCGCCCGCTGCGGCGCGGCCCTCCCTCTCCGCCACCACGGCCGCCTGTGCGACGGCTGCTACCGGGCCCAGAACCGGGCCAGCGGCGGCTTCCGGCGGCAGAACCGGGGGAGGTAAGCGCCATGAACGAAACCATCACCAAGCGTCCCCCCTGGCGGGTCACCTTCGACGGCAGCTTCTGGCATCATCCGCCCCGGGCCCGGGCGGGACAAGCCCTGCCCCTGGAGAAAACCTTCTCCTGGTCGGGCAGAGGATGGTATCTCCCCGCTGTCTACCTCTGCGGCCAGGGTGTGGTTCTGGATCTGTGCATGAAAGCTGAGCCGGAGGAAGTCCGGGTCTTTTTGGACAAGTGGGGGAGGAAAGGACACCGGCTCACCAGTCTGGAGCTGACTCTCCTCCAAGCTGAGCACCCCCTGCACATGGACCTGTCCCCCCGTCTCACCATCAACGGGAAGGCCGTCGAATACCAGGGCGGCATGAGCGCCGGCTGGTACCCCCACTATGACCGGAACGACCGGGAATCCCTGTGGCTTCTGGATCACTACGGTCTGGACCCGGACAAGGGCTGGTCCGTCCACCGCTATCGGTTCCCCTGGGCCACCAAGCGCCGGCCCCGCCGCCTGTCCTCTCTGGCCCTAGCCCTGATCCCGGACCCAGTCCCCCTTCCCGGCCCTCAGTTCATCGTGGAGGGTCCCGGCCAAAGGCTCTCCTTCGTCCACCCCGTCACCGGTCAGACCCATACCCTCACCGTGGAGGAGTATGTGCCCCAAGGCGAGGGGGACAGCCGGGAGGACAACGGTCTGGTCTATCCCACCCATTCCACGGCCCTGACCTACCGTCTGGACCCCAACCTTCCCCAGGATCAGGTCAGCCTTCAGGACTGCGCCGAGGGGGACAAGCCCTACCCCAAGGAGCCGGACCCCATGGCCCCCCAGGCCAGCTGCGGGGTGATGCTCCTTCAGCTTCCCAAAGACCCGGGCCTCCACGCCGCCGCCTCGTCCCTTTATTTTCAGCCGCCGGAGACGGTCCGGTGGCAGATGCTTCTTTGGGATAAGCGGTTTGAAGACTGCACGATACCTTTGTGTCAGGCAGGGCGCGCATAAAGTGAGTGGGTACCCTTTGAGGGCAAAAACATCCCCCGGGCGGTTCATAACCGCTCGGGGGATTCTTCGTTATTTGCAGAAATTTTCGATATAGTGGTCGATGGACTTCTTGATGATTTCCACGGCGGCGGTGCGGTCGTTCACGTCCCCGGCCACGGCCTCTCTCCCCTCCAGGTTCTTGTACACGGAGAAGAAATGGGCCATTTCGTCAAAAATATGGGCGGGCAGGTCATAGATGTCCTTGTAGCCGTTGTAGGTGGGGTCGGCAAAGGGGATGGCGATGATCTTTTCGTCGTTCTTTCCCCCGTCCAGCATGCTGATGTAGCCGATGGGGTAGCACCGGACCAGGGTCAGGGGGTCCATGGACTCGGAGCACAGCACCAGCACGTCCAGGGGATCCCCGTCGTCGCCGTAGGTCCGGGGGATGAAGCCGTAGTTGGCGGGGTAGTGGGTGGAGGTGAAGAGAACCCGGTCCAGGATGATGAGTCCGGTCTCCTTGTCCAGTTCGTACTTCTTCTTGCTGCCCTTGGGGATCTCCACCACGGCAATGAAGTCCTCGGGGGTGATGCGCTTGGGGTTGATGTCATGCCAGATGTTGCTCACAGAAACGACCTCCTTACAATATTACAGTTTGATCAGATGCTCTCCAGATATTCCTCCACGTCGAAGGGGCGGACCTTCTCGTCCTTGCGCAGATACAACGGATGGTGGGGGTGGCCCTTCTTGGTGCACTTTCCGGCGCACAGCCACTGGGCATTGTATGCCTGCCCGGCGGCGGCCAGGTCCCGGACGCAGTCTTTTAAATAGGGCCGCTTTTCGATGATGGTCCCCCAGGCCGCCCAGATGGCCGGGCGGAAGCCCTCCCCCACCTGGTCCAGCACATACCGGAAGGCCGCCAGATTCTCCCGGTGGAGGGCTTTATTGCACACCTGGTCCATGTCCTCCGGCCGGGTGGCCCGCTGGGCGTAGACGTTGAACATGAGAAAGCTGTCGTACCCGTTCCCCTGGGCGATGCGCTCCACGGATTTCAGGGTGTTGTCCAGGTCCCCCGGGGCGGCGGTGGAGGGGTTGATGCCGATGCAGATGAGGGGATTCTTCCCCCGGGTGCCCAGCAGGTACCGGTACTCGGCGTAGTGGTCGGGGATGTACAGCCACCGGTCCCGGTCGTAGTTGTTCTGGGTGGGGACCAGGGCCTGCTGGAAGGTCAGGATCTCCAGCTCCTGGGTCTGGCAGAGAGGAATATGCATGGGTTGCCTCCATATTGGTCAAAGTCCGTCTTTTTTCTGACGGTCCTCTTGCATTTCTTCGGTGGATTCGATATGCTATACAGTACCATAAATTCACCGATCTGTCGAGAAGGGAGGCGGCTGCTCATGGCCCGCGTCAAAGAAAATCTGGACCTGACCCAGGGGGTCATCTGGAAGCAGCTGCTGCTCTTCCTGCTGCCCATCGCCGCCGGCACCCTCTTCCAGCAGCTTTACAGCACCGTGGACGCCATCATTGTGGGCCAATTTGTGGGGTCGGATGCTCTGGCCGCGGTGGGAGGCTCCGCCGCCGTCATCATCCAGCTGATGGTGGGGATTTTCACCGGCCTTGCCTCCGGGGCCACGGTGGTCATCTCCCACGGCTTCGGGGCGGAGGACTGGGAAAAGCTCACCCGAGCGGTTCACACTGCCATCGCCTTCAGCATTCTGGCCGGGGCCCTCATCACCGCCCTGGGAATTTTTCTGGCCCCCGACGCCCTCCGCTGGACCAAAAACCCGGAGGCCATCATGGGAGACGCCATTCTCTACCTCCGGCTGTACTTCACGGGGACCATCCCCATGCTGCTTTTCAACATGGGCTCGGGCATTCTCCGGGCGGTGGGGGACTCCCGGCGGCCCCTGTACTATCTCATTCTCTGCTGCCTGCTGAACATCCTTCTGGACCTGGTCTTTGTGGCGGCTCTGGGCCTGGGGGTGGCGGGGGCGGCCATTGCCACCACCCTGGCCAACCTGGTCTCCGCCCTGCTCATCCTCCGCCAGCTGGTCCGGGCCAAAAGCGCCTGCCGGCTGGTGCCCCGGCAGATCCGCCTGCACAAGGCTACCCTCCTGCACATTCTGGGCATCGGCGTGCCCGCCGCCATTGAAAGCGCCATGTACGCCGTGTCCAACCTGTTTGTCCAGGTGCCCATCAACAACCTGGGGCCTGACGCGGTGGCCGCCTGGTCCGCCACCGGCAAGGTGGACGGCATTTACTGGGCCCTGATTATCTCCTTCGGGGTGGCTATCATGGCCTTTGTGGGCCAGAACTACGGGGCGGGCAAGTACGACCGGATGAAGCAGAGCGTGAAGGTCTGCCTCATCATGGCCCTGGTGATGACGGTGGTGCTGTCTGTTCTGCTGCTGTGCTTTGCCCGGTACTGCTTCCGCATCTTTACCGACAATCCCCAGGTGATCACCTACGCCATCCAGATCATCTCCTACTTCGTCCCCTTCTACTTTATCTGGACCCTCATTGAGATCATTTCCAACTCCCTCCGGGGCGCTGAGGATGCCCTGATGCCCATGGTCATCAGCGTGGGAGGCATCTGCGGGGTGCGGATTCTGTGGGTGCTCTTCGTCGTGCCCCACTGGAGCAACCTGCTGGGGATCTCCATCTGCTACCCCATCTCCTGGGTGATTACCGTGACGCTCCTCTTTATCCACTATAAGCGGGGGAAGTGGCTGAAGCCTGCCCAGGCGGGGCGGGAAGAGCCGCAGGGCAAAGGGTGACACCCAGCCGCACACACGAGGGCGGAACCCCAATATGCGCTGTAGGGCGGGGTCCCCTGACCCCGCCGCCGGCAGGATAAAAGCGCCTGCATCCTTTGGATGCAGGCGCTGGTTTTATGTTCCGGCTTCTTTCATTTTCTTCAGCTCCGGCCGCACCACCAGCAGGGCAATGACCATGGCCAGGAAGTCCGCCGTGGGACCGGCATAGAGGACGCCGTCCAGGCTGAGGAACAAAGGCAGGATCAGCAACAGGGGGATAAACAGGAAAATCTGCCGGGTCAGGGAGATGATGGTTCCCCGCTTGGCGTTGCCCGTGCTGCTGAGCATGTTCATGGTCACCGGAGCCACCCCATTGATGGCCACCATGAACATGAAGATGTGCATATACCGCAGGGCAAAGGCGCCGTAGGCTGTGGTGCCCTCCCCGAAGATGGACAGCAGCTGGTTGGGGAAGAGCCAGAAGCACAGAAACTCCACCGCCCCGATGACCACCACGAACAGCAGGGTCTTGCGGTAGGTCTCCCGCACCCGGGCAAAATTCTTTGCCCCGCAGTTAAAGCCCATGATGGGCTCGCAGCCGATGGAAAAGCCGATGATCACCGAGTAGAAGATCATGTTCACCTTGGCCACCACCCCGGCGGCGGCCAGCACCTCCGAGCTGCCGTACACCGACAGGTCCCCGTAGTGGCGCAGGGAGCTGTTAAGAACGATCTGGCTTAAAAGCATGGCCACCTGGTTCAGGCTGGCCGCCGAGCCGATCTTCACCATGTTCCCCACCCGGTCCTTCTTCACCCGGAAGTCCTCCCGCTGCAGGGGGCCGGTTTTCATGTGGCCCAAATAGCGGACCACCATCAGGCCGGAGAGGATCTGTCCCAGGATGGTGGCCAGGGCAGCGCCCTCCACCCCCATGCCCAGGGGATACAGGAAGAGGAAGTCCAGCACAATGTTGGCCCCCACCCCCATGGCCGAGCACAAAAGGGTATACTTGGGGCTGCCGTCGGCCCGGACCAGCAGGGTTCCTCCCGTGGTGAGCAGCAGGAAGGGGATGCCCAGGGCGGTGATGCGCAGGTAGGTTTTGGCCAGGGGGAGCACCTCCTGGTTGGCCCCGAAGAGGTACAGGATGGGCACCGTAAACACCAGGGTCACGGCCATAAGGACCACGCCACTGATCACCAGCATGGAGATGCCGCTGCCCCCATAGCCCAGGGCCTCCCGGGTCTTCCCCTTGCCCTGGAGGATGTTGAAATGCACCGTGGCGCCAATGCCGAAGAGCAGAGCCACCGCCCCGCAGACCACGGTAATGGGTGCGGCAACTGTGGTGGCGGCGTTGCCCAGGTAGCCGATCCGCTGGCCGATGAACACCTGGTCCGTTAAATTATAGACCGCGCCCAGCAGGGAGCTGAGAATCGCGGGAATGGCAAACTGCACCAGCAGGCGGCTGATTTTTTCTGTCCCCAGGGGGTTGCCCCCGGGGGGCGCGCTTTTCACTGCTTGTTCCATGTTCTTCCCTCCGTTTTAGTACGCCGTACTATTGACAGGATAGCACACCCATGATATCCTGTCAACATCATCACGCCGGGAGGGAATTTTCATGGCCCAGAACACCAGGGAGGACATCATCGCCTGTGCCCGCCGTCTGTTTGAGGAACGGGGCTACAACGGGGTCTCCATGCGGGACATAGCCGGGGAACTGGACATCAGCGTGGGAAACCTGACCTACCACTTCAAGAAAAAGGAATCCCTTCTGGAGGCCATCCTCCTCTCCGCCGGGCAGAGCCGCCGGAAGCTGCCCCCGCCCCGGACCCTGGAGGCGCTGCGGCAGTACTTCCTTCACATGCTGGAGGTCCAGCAGGCCTACGCCTTCTACTTCGACAGCTACCATCAGCTGGCCCAGACCTCCCCCACCCTGGCCCGGATTCAGCAGGAGCTGCTGGGCGGGGTGGCCGACGACCTGTGGAAGGCGCTCACCCACCTGCGTGCCAATGGTCTGCTGACCCCGGAGGCCTACCCCGGCCAGTCTGCGGCCCTGGTGCGCACCCTCACCGTCCTGCTCATGAGCCGCCTGCCTGGAGAGGATCGCCGGACCACAGGACCAGCTGGCATCCAGACCGTTCTGGACAGCTTGCAGGGGGTACTCTATCCCCTGCTCACAGAGGCGGGAAAACGTACCCTTTGAGAGAATTGTAACTCCCGCCGTGCCCGAAACAGTCCTTCGTCACCCGGTTTCTCCCGGGTACTTTCCCTTCTTTTCCTTTACAAATCCATGACGCAGGTTGTAAGATAGAGAAAACCCCGAGGAAGGAGGGATTCTGTCATGCCCGGTCCCAAAATCGTGGATATTCACGCCTATCTGCCGGTGCTCATCGACCTGACAGAGCAGGGTGAGTCAGTGACCCTCACCATCACAGGCAGCAGCATGACCCCCTTCCTGGTCCACGGCCGGGACCAGATCCGCTTTCAGAAGCCGGACCGGCCTCTTCATCGGGGTGACATGGCCTTCTTCCGGCGGCGGAACGGGGACTACGTCATGCACCGGGTCTGCCGGGCGGATGCCACGGGTTACTACTTCGTGGGGGACGGCCAGCAGGCCGTGGAAGGCCCCATCCACCCGGAGCAGGTTTTCGGTCTTATCACCCAGGTCTGCCGGAAGGGCAGGTGGATCGGCCCGGGGGACTTCTGGTGGGATTTCTTCGCCGGGGCCTGGCTGACCCTGCGCCCCCTGCGCCCCTTCCTGCGGAAGCTCTACAGCTTGATCGGAGGTGGTTCCCATCACGGAAAACAAGAATAAGGCAGAACGGACCCTGTTTGGCTCCGCCGCCCTGGGAACCCTCTTCCACAAGTGGCGGGACGGCACCTTCCGGGAGCTTCTGGAGGACTGGCGGTGGATTCTGGGCTTCACCAGGCAGTACAAGTGGGCGGTGGCCTGCTACATCCTGCTGGGGGTGCTTAGCTCCTCCTTCGGGCTGGTGTCGGCGGTGGCCAGCAAGTACACCATCGACATCATCACCGGGTACCAGACCTCCAAGCTCTCCCTGGTGGTGCTCATTATGGTGTCCTCTGCCCTGGCAGGCATCCTGCTGCGGTGCCTGACCTCCCGGGTGTCCACCAAAATCAGCCTGCACGTGAACAACGACATCCAGGCCTCCATTTTCGACAAGGTGCTGGACGCGGACTGGTTAGCCCTCAGCAAATACCCCAGCGGCGACGTGCTCAACCGGTTCAACAGCGACGTGAACACCGTGGCCGGCAACGCCATCAGCTGGCTGCCCAACGTGGTTATCGGGGTGTATACCTTTGTGGCAACCTTCTGCGTGATTTGTTATTATAACGTGGTCATGGCCCTCATCGCCCTGGCCAGCGCCCCCTTCCTGATCCTCTCCTCCCGGTACTTCCTCCGGCGGATGCGCCGGCACAACGAGAAGATGAAGGAGATGGGCAGCACCCTCATGGCCTACGAGACCGAGGCCTTCGCCAACCTGGACACCATCAAGAGCTTCGGCCTCATGGACAAGTACGGCCGGGGGCTGCGGAGCCTCCAGGAGAAATGGAAAAAGCTGAGCCTGGACTACAACCTTTTCACCATCCAGACCGACGCGGCCCTGTCCCTGCTGGGGTCCCTGGTGCAGTTTGCGGCCTTCGGGTACTGCCTGTACCTGCTGTGGACCCACCAGATCGCCTACGGCACCATGACCCTGTTTCTCACCCAGAGCTCCAAGCTGTCCTCCACCTTCAGCAGCCTGGTGAACCTGGTTCCCTCCTTCCTGAACAGCGCCGTGTCCGCCCGCCGAATCCGGGATCTGGTGCAGCTGGAGAAGGAGCCCCACGACCCGGACAGCGGTCTGCTGGACCCCCTGGCGGACCAGGGCTTCCAGGTGGAGCTGGACGGCCTGACCTTCGCCTATCAGCCCGGGGAGCCGGTGATCCGCAAGGCGGATTTCCTGGCAAAGCCCGGGGAGATCGTTGCCCTGGTGGGGCCCTCCGGCGAGGGAAAAACCACCCTCATCCGCCTGATTCTGGGGCTGGTGCGGCCGGGAGAAGGCCGGACGTACCTCCGGGGGGCGGACGGGACGGAGGTTGCCATGAACGCGGAGACCCGGCGGCAGTTTTCCTATGTGCCCCAGGGCAACACGGTGCTGGCGGGAACCATCGCGGACAACCTGCGCCTGGTGAAGGAGGACGCCGGCGACCAGGAGCTGGAAGAGGCCCTGAAGCTGGCCTGCGCCTGGGAGTTTGTGTCCCAGCTGCCCCAGGGGATGCACAGCCCGGTGGGCGAGCGGGGCCGGGGGCTGTCGGAGGGACAGGCCCAGCGCATCGCCATTGCCCGGGCGATTCTGAAGGACGCGCCGGTGCTGCTGCTGGACGAGGCCACCTCCGCCCTGGACGTGGCCACGGAGCGGCAGGTGCTGCGGAACATCATCCGCAGCCGGCCCAACAAGACCTGCATCGTCACCACCCACCGCCCCAGCGTGCTGGGTTTGTGCCAGCGGGTGTACCGGGTGAGCCAGGGCCGGGTGATGGAGCTGGACAAGGAAGAAGCCGCCCGGCTGGCTATGGATTTTTGAATTTGAATAGGGAAAGCCCCGGCAAGCGTTTTGCTTGCCGGGGCTTTTTGCGCGGG
>JAEDJB010000017.1 GCA_016296565.1 Oscillospiraceae bacterium | reverse complement strand
ATTCCGGTTCTGAGGGTTGGGGGTTCGAGTCCCTTCTGGCGTGCCAAGTAAAAAAAGCCTGGAAATCATTTCGATTTCCAGGCTTTTTCTTTGCGTCAATTTGATGAAAACTCAGGCCAGCAGACGAAGCCTGGCCAGCCAGGCAATCACCTCGTCCCGCTTGGCCGGGCGCTCGGGAGAGGTGCCGTCGGTGAGGCCGGTCTGCACCCCTTTGGCCCAGGCCCCTTCCGCCTTGCTCCAGTCCGGCTCGGGCAGGGTCCTGGCGTGAAGCTCTGCCTTCTGCACCAGCTGGTAGGCCTGCTCACTGGTGATTTCCTCCAGCAGCTTGTTGATGTCCATGTCATCCTCCTCCTTCGCATGTTCGGGATGCTCAATGACCCAGTAATACTTGACCTGCTGACGGAACAGCGCCCAGCTGCCCCGGGTGCGGGCAGCATTGGTGCTGGCCGGGTCGTTGATGTAGATGGTGTCTCCCTGGATGCCCCACACCAGCACGTAGTGCCCGGAGCTTGTCCAGGCTCCTTTGCCCATGCAGGCGATCACCAGCTCGCCCCGGTCCAGAGCGTCCTGCGCCTGGGCGTGGTATGCACTGGTAGACTTGCCATAGAGGCTGGTGTAGTTCAGCTGGGTCACCCGCAGGCCGTACCGGGAACCGGCCGGCTCAAAGTAGCCGTAATAGGTCCCCTGGTGAGGGGCCTTGTACCCGTGGGCCAGCGCCCAGGCGCACTCTGTCTTGGGCGTGACGGAAGGGTCTGCCCAGGTGGCCAGCACCATGGCCATGGCCGTGGGTCCGCAGCCGGAGGCGGCGATGGTGGTTTTCTCTCCGGGGGCGGAGTAGTCCAGGCTGCCCCACCGGGGGTCGGTCTGCAAGTAGGAAACCGGCTGGGTCATGCCTCCACCTCTGGCAGCCCCGCTACGCTGGTCAGCAGACTTACCACTCCGGCCAGCCCCGCGGCGGACGCCACCACGGGCCAGCTGACGTCGGACAACACCATCGACGCACCAATGCAGCCAATGGCCGTCTGCGCGATGGTTTTCACCGCCCGAACACCAGCGGCTTTCCACCAGGTTTTTGTTTTCTCGGTCATATCATTTCTCCTTTCCGCTCAGGTGTGCTCCTCCAAATCCGCGATGCGGTGGTTGGCTACCCGCATCTTTTCGTCAAATACGCTGGCCTTCTCCTCCAGCCGGTAGGTGCGCTCCACCAGGCTGTTGTGCTTGTCCACCCGCTTGGTCAGCTCGTCCAGCTTGTAGGTCAGCAGGGCTTCGGTTTTCCGCTGCTGAAAGATGTTGTTCACCAGGCAGACCAGGGTGGCCGCTCCGGCGGAGATCAGCGCTGCAAGGATGGTTTCCGTCCTTTGTCCCCCCTCTCTTTGAATCACAGTCCTGCCTTTATTATAGAACATTGGTTCGATTCTCTCCAGAGATGCCGCCGGGTTATTTGCCCGGAGCAGGTGTCCATTGGGGACTGGGCCGGAGCCGGGAGGAGGGCAGAGGTTGTGATTGCCTTTGGCGGCAATCTATGATACAATACACCCCAAGAATTGCATTTTTTGACCTGCGATCAAATCCCGAAAGGAGACTATCATCGTGAGCTTTTCCTTCCATGTTCCCACTAATTTTGTCTTTGGCCAGGGGGCCGTCCAGAAGCTGCACAAGCAGCGCCTGCCCGGCAAGAAGGCCCTCATCGTCATTTCCAGCGGCAAGTCCACCCGGGCCAACGGCTATCTGGACACCGTCCAGGACCAGCTGACCCAGGCCGGCGTGGAGTACGCCGTTTTTGACAAGATCCTGGCAAACCCCGTCATTGCAAACGTGATGGACGGCGCAGCCTGCGCCCGGGAGAACGGCTGTGATTTCGTCCTGGGCCTGGGCGGCGGCAGCAGCATTGACGCTGCCAAGGCCATCGCCATGATGGCCCCCAATGAGGGCAACTACTGGGACTACGTCTACGGCGGCACCGGCGGCGGCCAGCGGATGAAGAACAAGCCCCTGCCCATCGTGGCCATCCCCACCACCGCCGGCACCGGCACGGAGCTGGACGCCTGGACCATCATCACCAACGACGAGACCAACGAGAAGATGAGCGGCGGCAACAAGAACACCTTCCCGGTGCTGGCCATCGTGGACCCGGACCTGATGCTGTCCGTG
Organism: Oscillospiraceae bacterium; assembly: GCA_016296565.1. Lineage (GTDB taxonomy): Bacteria > Bacillota > Clostridia > Oscillospirales > Oscillospiraceae > Evtepia. The sequence continues at coordinate 19,027 of JAEDJB010000017.1, read as the reverse complement.
CCCCCCAAGTTCACCGCCTACCAGGGCTTTGACGCCCTCTTCCACTCTGTGGAGTGCTATATCAACAAGACCAACAACCTGATGGCAGACATGTTCGCCCTGAAGGCCATTGAGGCTGTGGGCCGGAACCTGGCCGCCGCCTACGCCGACGGGCAGAACGTGAAGGCCCGGGAGCAGGTGGCCTTCGGCAGCAGCCTGGGCGGCCTGGTGATGAGCGTGGACAACCTGTGCTCTGAGCACGCCATGGAGCACCCCCTGTCTGCCTATCACCCCCAGATCGCCCACGGCGCGGGTCTCATCATGATCAGCCGGGCCTACTACACCCACATGATGGAGAACTGCCCCGAGCTGGCTCCCCGCTTTGTGGACATGGCCAAGGCCATGGGCAAGGAGGACGCCAAGGAGGCTGCCGACTTCATCACCGCCCTGACGGACCTGCAGAAGGCCTGCGGTGTGGACGAGCTGAAGATGTCCGACTACGGCATCACCCCCGAAGAGTTCCCCGCCTTCGCCGCCAACGCCCGGAGCACCATGGGTATCCTCTTCAAGATGGACCGCATCCAGCTCAGCGACGAGGACCTGGTGAAGATCTACACCGAATCCTACAAGTAAAAGCCAACAAAAAAACCGGTTCCCGCCAGGGAACCGGTTTTTGCTGCCGGAAATGGGGAAAGGGGAGACAGACATGGGATATTTCACGTATCAGGGCAAGAAAATTTACTATGAGGAGACGGGAGCAGGGGAACCTCTCCTGCTGCTGCACGGGAACACCCTGTCCGGCAGGATGTTCGGCCCCATCGTCCCGTATTTTGCGGCCAGGTACCGGGTGATCGTGCCGGACTTTCTGGGCTGCGGCCGGTCCGACCGGCTGGAGCAGTGGCCCGCCGACCTCTGGTATGAATGGAGCCGCCAGGCGGCGGCGCTCTGCCGGGAAAAGGGCCTGGAGAAGGTCCTGGTCATCGGCAGCAGCGGCGGCGCGCTGGCCGCTTTGAACCTGGCCTTGGAGGCCCCAGAACTGGTCCGGGCTGTCATTGCGGACAGCTTCGAGGGCCTGCGCGCTGATGGGACGCTGACGGAGCAGATCTGCATGGGCCGCACAGCCGCCAAGCAGATGGAGGGGTTCCGGGCCATGATGCAGTCCCTTCACGGGGAGGACTGGGAGCAGGTGGTGGACGCGGACACAGACGCTGTGATCCGCCATGCCGCGTCCATCGGTTCGTTTCTGCACAGTCCTATTTCAGAGCTGCGGACCAGACTGCTCCTGACTGGCAGCGCCGAGGACGAGATGTTTCCCCGGGGCCATTACAAAAAATTATTCGGAGAAATCTGCGCCCAGACCCCCATGGCCCGATCCCACATCTTCCCCCGGGGAAATCACCCCGCCCTGGGCAGCAACCCGGAAGAATTCCTGTCTCTGGCCGCAGAATTCTTTGCTCCATAAAACCAACAAAAAAACCGGTTCCCATATGGGAACCGGTTTTTCTTTTCCGGGTTATTCCGCGGGCTCTTCTGCGGGAGCCTCGGGGGTGGGTTCGGGTTCCACCTTGGTGCCGCACTGGGTGCAGAAGTTGGCCTCGACCTCCAGGGGCGCGCCGCAGCTTGCGCAGGTGGGGGGGACCACTTCGGCCTCCACCACTTCGGGTTCGGGTTCTTCTACCTTGGCGCCGCAGCTGGCGCAGAACTTGGCGTCCTCAGCCAGGGGTGCGCCGCAGCTTGCGCAGGCGGGGGCGGCGGGGGCCTCTTCCGCCTGGCGGTTGGCTTCCAGGTCGGCCTGTGCCCGGAGGATGACCTCTCTGGCGGCCTGGATGGAATCATACAGGGCCATGATCTCGTCGTCGAAGGTTTCGCCGGCGTCCAGCTTATCCACCAGCAGCTCGCCGATGTTCAGGGTGAACTCTGCGATCTTTCGCTCCTCGCTGTTGATCTTCAGGTTCAGCTTTCCGTTTTCGATGGCGTTGTTTGCCTTGCTGGTAGCGGTGGCGGCCAGGGTGTTGAGCTTATCGAGCAGTGCCATAGGTCATTCCTCCTTTAGCGGCAGTGTTCAGGTTGGAAGGGGCTGGCTTAGAAGTAGGCCTTCAGAGCCTCGGTAGCCAGGGCGATGTCGGCGCTGATGGTGATGGTGAACTTCACCTGGTTCTGTTCGGAGAAGCGGTCCAGCCAGCCCAGGAACTCTTCCACCTCGGCGGAGTCGGGCTCGGAGGGGATGATCTTGCACAGGCTGTCGATGAACACGTGGGTCAGGTCGTAGTTGGAGGCGTACATACCGCTGATAAAGCCCTTGAAGAAGGTGAAGTTATCGGCGGCGAAGTCGCTGGACTCCACCAGACGGACGGCGGGGCTGACGTCATAGACCAGCTTCTTGCCAATCTCCACGCACACCACGTTGCCGCTCTCGTTTTCTGCGGCATAATTGATCATATCAATGAGCTGCTTGGTCTTACCGGAACCTTTTGCGCCCATAATCACTCTAACCATAGTTAATCACTCCTTCTTGATCCAGAAAAGGTTGTTTTTCTGATGGACTCATGTTACCATCCCGCCGGAAAAAAAGCAATGGGATTGCGAGAATTTCACGAAAAATTAACGGCGGGAATCCAAAATTTTTCTTCTCTCCTCGTAGCCGGGCTTGCCCAGCAGGGCGAACATGTTCTTCTTGTAGGCCTCCACCCCGGGCTGGTTGAAGGGGTTGACCCCCAGCAGGTAGCCGGACAGGCCGCAGGAATATTCAAAAAAGTAGATCAGCTGTCCCACCCAGTGGGCGGTGCGCTCCTGGGCGGTGAGCAGCAGGTTGGGGACCCCGCCGTCGGTGTGGGCCAGGGCGGTGCCCCGGCGGGCCTGCTCGTTGACAAAGCGCAGGTCCTTCCCCCGGAGATAGTCCAGCCCTGACCGGTCCCCGGGCTTGGGGTCCAGCAGGCAGGAAGAGGAGGGGATGGCAAAGCGCACCACCGTCTCAAACAGGTCCCGCTCGCCCTCCTGGATGTACTGGCCCATGGAGTGCAGGTCGGCGGTAAACTCCACGCTGGCGGGGAAGATCCCCTGGCCGTCCTTGCCCTCGCTCTCGCCGAAAAGCTGCTTCCACCACTCCCCGAAAAACCGGAAGGAGGGCTCGTAGCAGGCCAGCAGCTCGATGTTCTTGCCGCTTTCGTACAGGGCGTGGCGGGCGGCGGCATACTGCCAGGCGGGGTTGTCCTGGCCGGGGGTGCGAAGGTATCCCATGGCCTCGGCGGCCCCGTCCAGCAGCTCCTGCACGGGAAGCCCCGCCACCGCCAGGGGCAGCAGCCCGGCAGCGGTGAGTACAGAGTACCGTCCGCCGATGGAGGCGGGCACGGAGAAGGTGGCGTAGCCCTCCTGGTTGGCTATGGCCCGCAGGTGGCCCTCATGGCGGTCGGTGGTGACGAAAATCCGGTCCCGGGCCCCGGCGCGGCCATATTTTTCCTCCAGCAGCTGACGGAAGAGGAGGAAGGCGATGGACGACTCCACGGTGGAGCCGGACTTGGAGATCATGTTCACGGAAAAATCCTTGTCCCGCACATAGTCCAGCAGCTCGTTGAGAGCGTCGGAGGACAGGGTGTTGCCGGTGAAAAAGATCTGGGGGGTGTCCTTGCAGAACAGGTTGTAGTTGGGGGAGGTGAGCAGCTCCAGAACCGCCCGTGCGCCCAGATAGGACCCGCCGATGCCGATGACCACCAGGACCTGGGACTGGTCCCGGATAATTCTGGCGGTCTGGAGCAGGCGGCTCAGCTCTTCGGGGTCATAGTTCTCCGGCAGATGGACCCAGCCGGTGAACTCACCCCCCTGGCCGTTGCCCCGCTCCAGCAGGTTCCAGGCGTTGATGAGCCCGTCCAGCCGGGAGGACAGCCAGTTCTTCGGAAGGAAGGGAAGGGCGTTGGACACGTCAAATTGAAGCATGAAAAGCACCTCCAAACGGAAGGTTAATTCTTCAGACTCTGCATGGGTGCGGGGATGCGGCCATCCCCATCGAACAGGTTCGATGGGGGCCCCGAGAAGATTAAACATGCTCGGGCCAAGTGAATTGGCCCTGCGCCAAGGTTTTGCTGCGCAAAACGCTTGTTCGGTGCAGGGCACCGCCCCATCTGTGATGGGGCCCCGGCGGCCGCTCAGTTCTTTAAGCTTTGCATCGGCGCAGGGATGCGGCCGCCCCGCTGAATAAAGGCGGAGCTGGAGAAGGGATGCACCGGCATCACCGGGGCGGAGCCCAGCAGGCCGCCGAACTCCACCATGTCGCCCACCTTCTTGCCGGGGGCGGGAATCAGGCGGACGGCGGTGGTCTTGGAGTTGACCATGCCGATGGCGGCCTCGTCAGCGATGATGGCGGAGAGGGTCTCGGCGGAGGTGTCCCCGGGCACGGCGATCATGTCCAGGCCCACGGAGCACACGCAGGTCATGGCCTCCAGCTTGTCCAGCTGGAGGGCTCCCTGCTGGGCGGCGGCAATCATGCCCTCGTCCTCGCTCACGGGAATGAAAGCGCCGGACAGGCCGCCCACATGGTTGGAGGCCATGACGCCGCCCTTTTTCACCGCGTCGTTGAGCAGGGCCAGAGCGGCGGTGGTGCCGTGGGTGCCGCAGACCTCCAGGCCCATCTCCTCCAGAATCCGGGCAACGGAGTCCCCCACCGCAGGGGTGGGAGCCAGGGACAGGTCCACAATGCCGAAGGGCACGTCCAGCCGGGAAGAAGCCTCCCGGGCCACCAGCTGGCCCATGCGGGTGATGCGGAAGGCGGTTTTCTTAATGGTCTCGGCCACCACGTCAAAGGGCTGGCCCTTCACCTGCTGGAGGGCGTGGTGGACTACCCCGGGGCCGGAGATGCCCACGTTGATGACGCATTCCGGCTCGCCTGCTCCGTGGAAGGCGCCCGCCATGAAGGGGTTGTCCTCCACGGCGTTGGCGAAGATCACCAGCTTGGCGCAGCCGAAGCCCCCGGAGGCGGCGGTAAGGTCGGCGGTTTTCTTGAGGACCCGGCCCATCTCGGCCACTGCGTCCATGTTGATGCCCGCCTTGGTGGAGCCCACGTTCACCGAGGAGCACACCAGCTCGGTGGTGGCCAGGGCCTCGGGGATGGAGGTAATCAGCTTCCGGTCCGACTGGGTAAAGCCCTTTTGGACCAGGGCGGAAAAGCCGCCGATGAAGTTCACGCCCACGGTCTTGGCGGCCTTGTCCAGGGCGGCGGCGAAGGGGACGTAGTCGGTGCAGTCGCTGGCGGCGGCCACCAGGGAGATGGGGGTGACGGACACCCGCTTGTTGACAATGGGGATGCCGAACTCCTTTTCGATGGCCTGGCCGGTAGAAACTAACTTTTCTGCCCGGCGGCAGATCTTGTCGTAAATTTTCCGGCAGGCAGCCTCCTGGCTGGGGTCGGCGCAGTCCAGCAGGGAGATGCCCATAGTGATGGTGCGGATGTCCAGGTGCTGGCGGTCGAACATTTCAATGGTCTGTAAGACTTCCGAGGAATTGATCATGGAAAGAACCCTCCCTGCTCAGATGCGGTGCATGGCGTTGAAGGTGTCCTCCCGCTGGGCGTGGATGTTCAGACCCAGACGGCGGCCCAGGTCGGACATCAGGTCGGCCAGGTCCCCGAAGGGAACCTTGCAGGCGCCGGCGTCCACCAGCATGACCATGGTGAAGAAGTCGGGGGGGAGGATGGTCTGGGTGATGTCCAGGACGTTGACGTTCTGCTCTGCCAGCTCCTTGGTGACGGCGGCGATGATGCCCACCTGATCCTTGCCGGCTACGGTGATAACTGCGCGCATAAAACTGATACCTCGCTGTGAAAAAATATAGATTTATTATATAATGAATCCAATGGGATTGTCCCGCTTTACCCCTCCAGCTCATCCAGGGTCAGCTGGAAGGCGGGAAGGAAGGTTTCCATGAAGTAGTCCAGCTCCGGCAGGCGGTAGGACTCCAGCGTCCGGAGGGTCTGCTCCGCCGCCTGCTGAAACTCCCGGTTGCCTGCCTTCAGCTCCTCCAGGCATTTGAGATGGGCCGAGAGCTTGTCTGCCGCCTTCACCAGGGCCAGCACCTCCGGGTCGGTCTCGGAGAGAAGCTGGCCGAAGGCCGGGCGCATCTCGTCGGGGAGCATGGCCACCAGCCGGTCCGCTGCGCTCTGCTCCACCGCCTTGTAGGCGTCCCGGATGGCGGGGTTGGCGTATTTCACCGGGGTGGGCAGATCCCCGGTGAAGATCTCCGGGGCGTCGTGGTAGAGAGCCACGGCGGCCACATGGCCGGGGTCGATGGTGCCTCCGAACTTGTCCCGGCGGATCACCGCCAGGGCGTGGGCCAGCACCGCCACCATGTGGGAGTGCTCCTGGATGTTCTCCGGAACGGTGCTCCGCATGAGGCCCCAGCGGCCGATGTATTTCATTCGGGCGATGTAAGCAAAAAAAGAATGACCCATGAAAAAACCTGCTTTTCTAAAAAAATCTTGCGTATTCAGCCCGTCTTGGGTAAGATAGCAAAGGAATAGAAAATCATTATATCAGAACCTGGGAAAAAAGGGAAGAGAATTATAAGGAGGACGGTCATGGTTTTTGCCTTCCACACCCTAGGCTGCAAAGTGAACCAATACGAGACCCAGGCCATGGAGGAGCTGCTGCTGGCCAAGGGCCACACCCTGGTCCCCTTTGAGGAAAAAGCCGACGTCTACATTATCAATAGCTGCACCGTCACCGCCGTCAGCGACAAGAAGTCCCGCCAGGCGGTGCGCCAGGCCCGGCGGAGAGCGCCGGAGGCAGTGGTGGCCCTGTGCGGGTGCTACCCCCAGGTGTCCCCGGAGGAGGCTGCCAGGCTGGACGCCGACCTCATCGGCGGCAGCGGGGACCGGCAGGGCTTTCTGGACCTGCTGGAGTCCATGGCCGGACGAAAGGAAAAGACCGTGACGGTGGACAACGCCCTTCACCGCCGGGCCTTTGAAGCCCTCCCTGCCGGAGGGCTGGAGGGCCGCACCCGGGCCATGCTGAAGGCCGAGGACGGCTGCACCAACTTCTGCGCCTACTGCATCATCCCCTACGCCCGGGGCCCGGTGCGCTCCCTGCCCCTGGACCAGGCGGAGGCAGAGGCCAGACGGCTGGCGGCGGCAGGCTACCGGGAGCTGGTGCTCACCGGCATTGAGCTGTCCTCCTACGGTCGGGACCTGCCCGGCCGGCCCGGCCCGGCAGAGCTTATCGAGAAGGTGTGCCGGGCAGCTCCCCAGCTGCGGGTGCGTTTGGGCTCCCTGGAGCCCCGAACCGTCACGGAGGAATTCTGCCAGCGGCTGAAGGCCCTTCCCAACCTGTGCCCCCACTTCCACCTGTCTCTCCAGAGCGGCTGCGACGCGACTCTGGCCCGGATGAAGCGGAAGTACGACACCGCCCGGTTCTATGAATCCGCAGAGCTTCTTCGCAAGCACTTTGACCACCCCGGCATCACCACCGACCTGATCGTGGGCTTTCCCGGGGAGACGGAGGAGGAGTTTTCCCAGACCCTGGACTTTATCAAAAAATGCGCCTTTTCCCAGATGCACATCTTCCCCTACTCCCGCCGTCAGGGGACCCCGGCGGCGGCTATGCCGGACCAGCTGTCCAACGCCGTCAAGGCCGACCGGGCCCACCGGGCAGCGGAGGTGGCCGGCGCCCTTCGCCGCAGCTGGCTCACCGGCTGGATCGGGAAAACCGTGGAGGTCCTCTTTGAAGAGGAAAAGGAGGGCTTCTGGCGGGGCTACACCCCCCAGTACGTGGAGGTTACCGTCACCAGCGAAGAAAACCTGCACAACACCCTCCGCCGGGTGAAGCTCGCCGCCGCCGGAGAGGACAAGATCTTTGGAACCCTGGTTGAGGAGGAAAGACCATGAGCAGAGCAGACGACCTGTTTATCCAGAACTGCAAGGAAATTTTGGCCCGCGGGGTGTGGGACACCGACCAGGCCGTCCGCCCCCGGTGGGAGGATGGAACCCCCGCCCACACGGTGAAGGCCTTCGGCCTTGTGAACCGCTACGACCTGCGGGAGGAGTTTCCCATCCAGACCATCCGCCGGATGTACCTGAAAAGTGCCGTGGACGAGCTGCTGTGGATCTGGCAGAAGAAGTCCAACAACGTAAACGATTTAAACAGCCACATCTGGGACGCCTGGGCGGACAAGAGCGGCTCCATCGGCAAGGCCTACGGCTACCAGCTGGGGGTGAAGCACCACTATCCCGAGGGGGACATGGACCAGGTGGACCGGGTGCTGTTTGACTTAAAGCACAACCCCGCCTCCCGGCGCATCCTGACCAATCTCTATAACCACCACGACTTAAGCGAAATGGCCCTGTACCCCTGCGCCTACTCCATGACCTTTAATGTGAGCGGCAAAACCCTGAACGCCATTCTCAACCAGCGCTCCCAGGACATGCTCACCGCCAACGGGTGGAACGTGATGCAGTACGCCGCCCTGGTCCACATGCTGGCCCAGGTCTCCGGCCTGGAGGCAGGGGAACTGGTCCACGTGATCGCCGACGCCCACATCTACGACCGCCATGTGCCCATCGTGGAGGAGCTCATCAGCCGGAAGCCCTTCGATGCGCCCCGGTTCCGGCTGGACCCCGCTGTGACGGATTTCTACGCCTTTACCCCCGATAGCGTGACCCTGGAGGGGTACCAGTGCCACCCTCTGGACCAGCCCATCCCGGTGGCAGTGTAAGGAGGGAGAAGCCATGAATGTGATCGCAGCTGTGGACGAAAACTGGGCCATCGGCAAGGACGGGGACCAGCTGTGCTACATCCCCGCGGACCTGAAGCGGTTTCAGAAGCTGACCACCGGCCACCCGGTGCTCCTGGGCCGCAAGACCCTGGCAACCTTCCCCGGAGGCCGGCCGTTAAAGAACCGGAGGAACCTGATTCTGTCCTCCCAGCTGGACTTTGCCCCGGAAGGGGGAGAGGTGTTCCGCACCCTGGAGGAAGCCCTGACCGCCGCCCCGGCAGACACCTTCGTTATCGGGGGCGAGTCGGTGTACCGCCAGGCCCTGGACCGGTGCGACACCGCCTATATAACCAAAATCCAGAAGGCCTTTCCTGCCGACCGGTATTTCCCCAACCTGGACGCCGACCCTGCCTGGACCATCACAGAGACCGAGGGCCCCTATGAGCACGAGGGCCTGACCTACTTCTATGTCACCTACCGGAGAAAATAAAGCCCATACTGGCAAGCCGCCCGCTGATTTTCAGCGGGCGGCTTGCGTCATTTATGTGAGGTAAGCGAGTAGAGCAGAAAGGAAAAACTGACTCTCGTTCTGCTTGTATTGTACCGGCTGCCGTGCCCTGTTTCAATTACCCGCCCTATGGAAAATTCTAATTTCTTTTGCGTAAGACTACCGCACACGAAGTAGGAATTACTTGTATTTAAGCAGAAATGGGGGAGAGGACCACTTGCTTTCTGGCGGGGGAGGGGCTAAACTGAAGCAAAGCCACCCGTTCCGGAAAGGAGGCGCCCATGGAAAAGAACGATTTTCTGCTGTGCAACGAGGTCATCTACCATATCTACACCTGCGGGGACCTGGACGAGCTGAAGCGCACCATCCTGGCCCAGGTGAAGCTGCTCATTCCCTATACCTATGCCAGCATCATCGCCGTGGAGATTGACCCGGAAACCAAGGCCATCCACCACAGCGACCCCTTCTGCCTGCCGGACAGCTTCACATCCCTGGAGCATGAGTGGATCGCCCGGGACTACCAGGACGAGAGCCTGTGGGTAAGCCACGCCCCCGAGTCCATTGTGGTCCGGAACAGCGAGATCATGGGGGAGGAGAACCGACTGACCTCTCCCATTTACCGGGATTTGTATATGCGGTATAACATTTACGACTCCCTCACTATGAACCTGGCCTACAACCACCAGGTCATGGCCCTCATGACCCTCTACCGCACCCGGGCGGACGGTGTGTTCACCGACCAGGAGGCCTTTTTCCTCCGGGCCCTGTCCCTGCACGTAAACTACGCCTACTACATGATGTCCCACCAGGAAAACCGGCGCGCGGCCGCCAGCCGGACCCTGGAGGAGCTGACGGCGGCCTACCGGCTCACCCGCCGGGAGGAGGAGATTTTAGGGCTGGTGTTCCGGGAGCAGAGCAACGACGAGATTCTGGACCAGCTGGCCATCAGCCGGCACACGCTGCACAAGCACCTGCAGAATCTGTACCGGAAATGCGGGGTGTCCTCCCGCCTGGAACTGATGAAGCTGCGAACGTAAGGAGGGGTACCAGTGGAAAAGAACGATTTTCTGATTTATAACGAGGCGGTCTACCGCCTGCACGACTGCCAGACCCTAGCGGAGCTGAAGCCGGCGCTGCTGACCCAGGTGCGCCTGCTGGTCCCCTGCACCTACGCCAGCCTCATCCCAATCACCCGGGACCCGGAGACCCTGGCGGCGGTCCACGGGGAGCCGGTGTGCATTCCCCGGGGCTTTCAGCCGGTGGAAAAGGCCTGGCTGGCGCAGGCGGACCAGGCCTACACCCTGTGGATGAGCCACGCGGCGGAGACCATGGTGGTGCGGGACAGCGAGGTGCTGGCGGGTGACAACCGCTTTGCCGCCCGGTCCTACCGGGAGGTGTACCTGCATCACGGCATTGTGGACTGCGTGCAGATGAACATCGCCTGGGGCGGCCAGACCCTGGGCCGCCTGGCCCTTTACCGCACCCGGGAGGAGGGGCTGTTCACCGAGCAGGACACCTTCTATCTCCGGGCCATGGCCAACCACATTAACCTTGCCTGGGGCCGGTGCCTGCGGGAGCAGACCCGGAAGGAGAACCCCGCCGCCGGGCGCAGCATGGAGGAGCTGACAGCAGAGTACCAGCTCACCCGCCGGGAGGAGGAGATCCTGGGCCTGGTGTTCCGGGAGATGAACAACGAGGAGATCCTGGAGAAGATCACCATCAGCCAGAACACCCTTCATAAGCATTTGCAGAACCTGTACCGCAAGTGCGGCGTCTCCTCCCGCCTGGGCCTTTTGAAGCTGCGGACGGGATAAAACAAGAGGCCTGCTGTAAAAAGCAGGCCTTTCAGCTTGTCGAAAAAGGCAAAGCCTTTTCCGACAAGAGGGAATAGCAGTCCGCTGCGCGCAGGGGCTGTGCGCCCTTGTCGCACAGCCCCCACACTTGCGGACTGAGAAGTATGTTCTCCGCCGTACACGCCGCCGGAGAACATGATTTGATTGCCTTTGCTGCCTGCGGACAGCAAACTCTGCGAGGTTTTGCAACAGTCTCTAACCATGTAACCTACGATTGTAGGGGCGAACTGTGTTCGCCAGCACCCGAAGGGTACCAACCCACTTCATGCGCGCCCAACCGGTGGGCGCGCTTTTCCTGTTACCGCTTCTCCGGCAGAATCTCCAGAATATGCCCGTCCGGGTCCTTGATGAAATAAATCCCGCTGGCCAGCTCGTCAAACACCAGCCCCATAGCCTGGTGCCTGGCCTTGGTTTCCTCAAAGTCCCGGGCTACCAGGGCAACATGGGGGGTGTCATCTCCCAGAACATAGGGCTGGGTGCGGCCGGTCTCCCGGCACAGCTCCAGCTGGAAGGGGGTGACGCCGTCCCCCAGAAAGACCAGCTGCCAGCCCCGGTCGGGCATGTCCAGGGTCCGCTGGGGGGTCAGCCCCAGGGCGTCCCGGTAAAAGGCGGTGCTCCGGTCCAGGTCCAGCACGTGGACGCAGACGTGGTTCATGGTAATCATTGGAAAGTCCTCCCTGCATTTGTCATTTTCCCCATTTTAGCACGAGAAAAAGGGGAGGGCAATGGGTGAAAAATTCGAAAAATCGGAAAACCCCTCTATGCAAAGAGGGGAAAATAGGGTATGATAACAAAGTATTCTTCGAAAAAACCAACGCCCCGGCGCTGATTGCTTTCGGCGCCGGGGGCATGCATCCAGGGAGGGGTGTGTCATGAAACTAACCTTTTTCGGGGCCGCCAAGGCGGTCACCGGCAGCTGCCACTGCGTGGAAGTGGGCGGCAAGAAGATCCTCATCGACTGCGGCCTGCAGCAGGGGAAAGACGAGCGGGACAATACCGTGCTGGACTTTGCCCCCAACTACATTGATTATGTGATCGTGACCCATGCACACATCGACCACTCCGGCCGAATCCCTCTGCTGGTGAAGCAGGGCTTCCAGGGTCAGATCTTTACCACCCGCCTCACCGCCCAGCTTATGTCCATCATGCTGCGGGACTCTGCCCACATCCAGGAAATGGACGCCCAGTGGAAAAACCAGAAGGGCAAGCGCGCCGGTCGGGAGCCGGTGGAGCCGCTGTACACCGTGGCCGATGCCGAGCAGACCATTGAGAAGCTGGTGACCTTTGAGTACGGCGAGATCGTGGAGCTGTGCGAGGGAGTCAAGATCCGCTTTGTGGACGCCGGCCACCTGCTGGGCTCCGCCTGCGTGGAGATGTGGCTCACCGAGGACGGAGTGGAGCGGAAAATCCTCTTCTCCGGCGACCTGGGCAACATCAACCAGCCGGTCATCCGGGACCCCTCCTTCGTGAAGGGGGCCGACTATGTGGTCATGGAGAGCACCTACGGCGACCGGAACCACGAGCCCATGGAGTCCTACACCGAAGCCCTGGCCAAGATCATCGACGACACCTTCTCTAAGGGCGGCAACGTGATCATCCCCTCCTTCGCTGTGGGCCGCACCCAGGAGCTGCTGTATTTCATGCGGGAGATGAAGCGGGACGGTATGGTGAAGTCCAACCCCAACTTCACGGTGGTGGTGGACTCCCCCCTGGCCAACGAGGCCACCAAGATTTTCGCCGGCGATCTGCGGGGCTACCTGGACGAGGAAGCCCTGGAGGTGGTGAAGGACGGGGAGAAGCTCTTCACCTTCCCGGGCCTCACCATGACCGAGAGCAGCGAGGAGTCCAAGATGCTGAACATGGACAAGTCCTCCAAGGTCATCATCTCCGCCTCCGGCATGTGCGACGCCGGCCGGATTCGTCACCACTTAAAGCACAACCTGTGGCGGGAGGAGTGCGCCATCGTTTTCGTGGGCTACCAGGGTGAGGGCACCCTGGGCCGCCACTTGCTCAACGGCGCCAAGCAGGTCCGCCTCTTCGGCGAGGACATTGCCGTGAACGCCACCATCCACAACTTCAAGGGCCTGTCCTCCCACGCGGACCGGGACCACCTGCTGAACTGGATCGACCACGTGAACGACCCCGCCCCCAAGCAGGTCTTTGTGGTCCACGGTGACGCCCAGGTGACGGAAATCTTCGCCAACACCCTCCGGGAGAAGGGCATGTCCGCCCACGCGCCCCTCTACGAAGAGGTCTTTGACCTGGCCAACAACAAGATGCTGGCCGCCGGCGTGGAGATCGCCCCCAAGAAGACCAGCTACGAGTCCGACGGTCACGTCTCCTCTGCTTACCACGAGCTGGAGAACGCCGCCATGGACCTTATGACCCTCATCCGGGCCAGCAAGGGCGGCAGCAACAAGGATCTCAAGAAGATGGCCGCCCAGCTGCGGACCATCGCCGAAAAGTGGAAGGCCTGACCGAGCCCTTCCGCCTGTCAAGCACCATACATCCCCGCGGGGACATTGGGCATCTGGCCCAATGTCCCCGTTTTGCATTGTTTTGCTGATTCTGGTGCCCTGCCGAGATCAAACCGGCCAGGGAATGGACAAATTCTCTGGTTTGTGATACAATACAACAGATTATATTTTATAGTCAGGGATTCTGCCCATTTGGCAGGCGCTGACGACACTGGAGATGCAAGCCTTGCGAAAAGAAATTATGGGTGTGTCCTTTGACGACCTGACGCTGGAGGAAGCGGTCCGGCGGGGGGCGGAGCTGGCCGCCGGACCGGGGTTTTCCTATGTGGTGACCCCCAACCCGGAGATTGTGAACCTGGCCCGCCAGGCCCCGGACTATGAGGAAATCTTAAACGGCGCGGGTCTGGTCCTGCCGGATGGTATCGGCGTGGTCTACGCGGCCAAGCTCCTGGGCCGGCCTTTGCAGGGCCGTGTGCCGGGCATTGACTTTGCTGCGGGCCTTCTGGCAAAACTGGAGGAGAGCGGCGGCCGCCTGTTCCTCCTGGGAGCCAAGCCCGGGGTGGCCGAGCAGGCGGCGGAGAACCTGAAAAAGCTTCACCCCAGGCTCATCATCTGCGGCACCAACGACGGCTACTTCCAGGACTCTGCCCCGGTGGTGGAGAAGATCAAAGCGTCCAGCGCCGACGTGGCCTTTGTCTGCCTGGGCGCCCCCAAGCAGGAGCGGTGGATGGCCCAGTATGGCCCGGCCACCGGCGCCCACCTGATGGTGGGTCTGGGGGGCGTGCTGGACGTGTACGCCGGGAACGTGAAGCGGGCCCCGGCCGCCTGGCAGAAGCTGGGGCTGGAGTGGCTCTACCGGCTGGTGCACCAGCCCAGCCGCCTGGGCCGCATGGCCAAGCTGCCCCTGTTCCTGGTGGACGCCATGAAGGAGAGCAGAAGAGAGGGAAAGCCATGAAAAAGGGAACCCTGATCGTCATCGAGGGCACCGACGGGTCGGGAAAGTCCACCCAGTTTGCCCGGCTCTGCCAGCGGGCCCAGGGGGAGAACATCCCCTTTCAGCGGCTGGTGTTCCCCCAGTATTCCGAGCCCTCCTCCGCCCTCATCCGCATGTACCTGGACGGGGAGTTCGGCCAGAAGCCGGGAGACGTAAACCCCTACGCTGCCTCCGCTTTCTATGCGGTGGACCGGTACGCCTCCTGGAAAAAGGTGTGGCAGAACCACTATGAGGCCGGAGGCCTGGTGCTGGCCGACCGGTACACCACCTCCAACGCGGTCCACCAGACCAGCAAGCTCCCCCAGGGGGAGCGGCGGCCTTTCCTGGACTGGCTGGCGGACTTTGAGTACCGCCGCCTGGGCCTGCCGGAGCCGGACCTGGTCCTCTACCTGGACCTGCCCACGGACAAGGCGGTGGAGATGCTCCGCCGCCGGGAGGAGGCCACCCACACCAAGGGGGACATCCACGAAACCGACACCGCCTACCTGGCTACCTGCCGGTCCGCAGCCCTGGAGGCGGCGGAGGTGTACGGCTGGCGGGTCATCCCCTGCCTGGACGGGGACGGCCAGCTCCGGTCCATTGACGAAATCCACCATGAGATCTGGCAGGCGGTTTGCCCCCTGCTTTGAAAAAAGGAGACTATAACCATGGGAAGCGAAATTTCTGATGTGAAAAAAGTTCTGCGCCAGCAGATCCGGGAAGCGCTGGCAGAGCTCACCGACCAGGAACGGGACTGGTCGGATAAGGAGCTCACCCAGCAGTTTTTGCAGCATCCCGTCCTGAAGGACGCCAACACCGTGATGGTTTACTACGGGGTGGGAACCGAAATCCGCACCGAGGGTATCATCACCGCCCTGCTGGAGCAGGGCAAGACCGTCTGCTTGCCCCGGTGCCTGCCGGAGTTTCAGATGCAGGCCTACGCCATCACCAGCCTGGAGGACCTGGAGCCGGACAAGTACGGCATTCCCGCCCCCAAGACTTCCTGCCGGGCCGTGGACCGGGAGGAGATGGACCTGATCCTGGTGCCCGGCCTGTGCTTTGACAGCCGGGGCAGCCGCCTGGGCCAGGGGGCCGGGTACTATGACCGGTACCTGGAGGACTACGAAGGGGTCACCCTGGGCCTATGCCGGGAGGACTTCTTCCAGATCACCCTTCCCCGGGAACCCCTGGACGTTTGGGTGCGGTATGTGCTCACCGAAGAGGGCCAGGTGTGGCCCTACCTGCCGGAGGAATAACAGAGACGGGAGCTCCCGCCGGGGGCTTCCCGATAGGAGGTAACCTATGGGAAAACGATATTACGACGACTGGGATCGTGACCGTGACTGGGACCGCGACCGGGACCGGGATTGGGACCGTGACCGGGCGCGGAGCCGGGACAGAGACCGGGACCGTGACCGGGGGCAGGAGCGCCGCCGGTCCAGCCAGCCTGCCCGGAAGAAGAAAAAGAAGCGCTCGGTCTTTTCCAGCTCCATGACCTATATCCTGCTGGTCTGCGGCATCTCCTTCATCCTGGCCACCGTGGGCTGGACCGTCGCCAACGACATGCTGGCCCTGAACAAGGAGGAGAAGGAGGCCGTCATCACCATCAAGGACGAGTCTGACTTCGGCAGCGTGGTGGACCAGCTGAAGGACAACGGCATCATCAAATACAAGGCAGCCTTCCGCCTCTTTGCCGCCTTTACCGGCGGGGCGGACAAGGTGTCCGCCGGGCAGTACACCCTGGACACCAACATGGACTACAACGCCATCCTCAATAACCTGAGTTCCGGCTCCGCCAAGCGGACCAGCACCACCGTCACCATCCCGGAGGGCTATACCGTCCGACAGATCTTCCAACTGCTGGAGGAGAAGGGCGTCTCCACTGTGGAGAAGCTGGAGGACATGGCCGCCAACCACGACTATGCCTTCTCCTTCCTTCAGGACATCCCCCTGGGCGACCCCACCCGGCTGGAGGGGTATCTGTTCCCGGATACCTACGAGTTCTACAGAGGCGAGGACCCCAAGTATGTCATCAACAAGATGCTGGTGAACTTTGACGCCAAGGTGACCGACAGCATCCGTCAGCAGATCTGGGACCAGGGCAAGTCCATCGGGGAGCTTCTCACCGTGGCCTCCATGATTGAAAAGGAGACCGACGGCACCGACCGGGCCACCATCGCCTCGGTTATCTATAACCGCCTCAACAACCCCAACGGCGGCACCCAGGGCTACCTGCAGATCGACGCCACCATCCAGTATGTGCTGCCGGAGGGAGAGATTGTCTCCGAGGAGGACTACAACACCGTGGACAGCCCCTATAACACCTACCTGAACAAGGGCCTGCCCCCGGGACCCATCTCCAACCCCGGTATGGAGGCCATCATGGCAGCCATCAACCCGGAGAAGACCAACTACTTCTACTATGCCCTGGGCGATGACAAGCACCACCACTTCTTCTCGTCCTACAGCGAGTTCCAGGTATTCCTGAACAGTTGAGGGAGCGCGGCATGAAGAAAAAACTGGAATTGCTGGCCCCTGCCGGGGACTGGGAGCGGCTGGAGATGGCCGTGGCCTACGGGGCCGACGCCGTCTACCTGGCGGGGACCACCTTCGGCATGCGCTCCTTCGCGGGAAACTTCTCACCGGAGGAGCTGAGGAAGGCGGCGGCCTACTGCAAAGCCCATGGAGTGGACTGCCACGTCACCTGCAACACCATGCCCCGGAACGACGAGGTGGCCCGCCTGCCCCAGTGGCTGGAGCTGCTGGAGGAGGCGGGGGTCACCGCTGTGATCCTGGCGGACGTGGGGGTGCTGGCCCTGGCCAAAAAGTATGCCCCGTCGGTAAAAATCCACATCAGCACCCAGGCCAGCATTGTAAACTATCAGGCCGCCTCCGCCTGGCACGATTTGGGGGCGGACCGGGTGATCCTGGCCCGGGAGCTGAGCCTGCCCGAGATCGCGGAGATCCGGGCGAAAACCCCCAAAGCGCTGGAGATTGAGACCTTCGCCCACGGGGCCATGTGCGTGTCCTACTCCGGCCGGTGCCTGCTGTCCAACTATATGACTGGCCGGGACTCCAACCGGGGCGCCTGCGCCCAGCCCTGCCGGTACCAGTATTCCCTGGTGGAGGAGAAGCGCCCCGGGGAGTACTTCGACGTGTACGAGGACGAGAAGGGCACCTATATCATGAACTCCCGGGACATGTGCATGATCGACCATATCCCCGACCTGATGGCCGCCGGGGTGGATTCCATCAAGATCGAGGGTCGGGCCAAGTCCGCCTATTACGCCGCCATCGTCACGGGGGCCTACCGCCACTGCATCGACGACGTGCTGGCGGGCCGTCCCCTGGACCAAACCTGGCGGGACGAGGTGGACAAGGTCAGCCACCGGCACTACTCCACCGGCTTTTTCTACGGCCAGCCCGGCCAGTTCACCTCCGACGCCCGGTACATCCGGGACTGGCAGGTGGTGGCGGTGGTGGAGTCCTGCGACGAAACCGGCCTGGCGGTGGCCTCCCTGCGGAACAAGTTCGCCGCCGGGGACGAGATCCAGCTGGTGGGCCCCGACGTGCGGCCGGTGTCCTTCGCCGCCCCGGTGATGGAGGACTTGGAGGGCTTCTCCCTTCAGGAGCCCCGGCACCCTCAGATGAAGTTCAAGATCCAGCTGCCCTGTTACGCCCCGCCCCTGTCCTTCCTGCGGGCCTGCCGGGAGAACTCCTGATGGGCGCGTTGTATCTGTCCCGGTTCACCCTGCCCGACCAGGACAGCCGGGAGACAGCGTTGGAAAAAGCGGTGAACCACCGCACCTGCTACAACAATTCCTACCCCTTTCCGGTGTTTGACAACTGGGACCCGGTCACCCTGACCCTTGCCCCCATCACGGTTCTGTATGGGGGCAACGGCTCCGGCAAGACCACCCTGCTGAACCTGATGGGAGAAAAACTGGGCCTGAAAAGGAGGAGCGTGTACAACCGTTCCTCCTTTTTTCAGGACTTTGTGGACCTGTGCCGGTGGGAGGGCCAGGGTGCTCCTCCGGGCAGCCGGGTTCTTACCAGCGACGACGTGTTCGACGATCTTCTGGACCTGCGCAGCTTAAACCAGGGGGTGGACCGGGACCGGGAAGCCCTGCTGCGGGAGTATAAGCAGCTGCGGGGGGAGGACTTCCAGATGAAATCTCTGGAGGACTACGAGCACCTGAGGCAGGTGGTCTATGCCAAGAAAAAGACCGGCAGCGGCTCGGCCTTTGCCCGCCGGCAGCTGGGCGGAAACGTCCGGGGCAAATCCAACGGGGAGACCGCTTTCCGGTACTTTACCAACGCGATCAAAGAGGACGCCCTGTACCTGCTGGACGAGCCGGAAAACAGTCTGTCCGCCGGCCGCCAGCGGGAGCTGGCAGCCTTTCTGGAGGATTCCGCCCGGTTTTTCGGCTGTCAGCTGATCCTGTCCACCCATTCCCCCTTCCTGCTGGCCATGAAGGGGGCCAAGGTCTATGATCTGGACCAGCATCCCATCCGGGAAACCAAATGGACCGACCTTCCCGCC
>JAEDJB010000149.1 GCA_016296565.1 Oscillospiraceae bacterium | reverse complement strand
CGCGGCCGCCGCCGCGCGAATAAACCGCAAAGCGGTTTATTCAGCAGACATTATCATACCACAGGGGACCCGTCCCCGCAAGAAAAATGAGAACGTCCCCGGCTGCTGTTCCGGGGGCGTTCTCCAGTGCAAGTTATTTTGTAGAAATCGTTTGCCGGCTTCTTTTTCCCCTCAGGAAGCCGATCCACATGATGAGCAGGGCAGCAATGATGCCCGGGAAGAGGGAGTCCCAGCCATGAAGCAGCCCCTGCAGGGGAGGAACCGTGCCAAACAAAAGGACAATAATGGGGCCGACAATGATGGCCGCCTGGGCCCAGTGTTTTCCCACCCGGCCCTTGGCCCACAGGAGGAAGCAAAGCGGCGCGAAGATGGTCGCCCCCCGCAGCCCCATGGACATGAAGGCAAAGTTCAAAATCGTGTCGCCCAGAGAGCCGCTGGACAAAACGCACCCCACAGCCAGAACGGCAACGATCAGAAGCTTGCTGATGACGCTGCCCTGGACGGGGGAGTCAAAGCGGGTGGTAAACCGCTTGATGATATCCCGGTAGATCACATTGGAAATCCCCAGCGCGAGGCCGGCTCCCGTACCCACCGAAGCGATAAAGAGGGTGCCCAGAACCACGCCGGCCAGGAGCTTGGGCATGCCGGAGTAAGTAAGGGTGAACTCGGTCAGGGCCGTCTTGGCCACGAAGGTGGCGGGGTCCGTGACCGACCGCATGTACAGGCCCACCAGAATGCCGCACACGCCGATGGGAGGAATGAGCACGGCAGAAATCAGCGCGCCCTTTCTGGCTGCCGCGTCGCTCTTTGCCGTAAGAATGCCCTGGGCGTAGGTCTGGGTGGTGAGCACCCCGAAAATCAGGGACAGGCAGGCGCCCAGGTCCTTGCCGGCCCCCCGGCTGATGAGGCTGAAATAATGGGTTCCGGTCTCTGCCTGAAATCCCCGGACCATGTCCAGAAAGTTCCCCACGCCGCCGGTTTTGTTGAGAACAATGGCGCCGCAGGCCACCATGGACACATAGAGCAGCAGCAGCTTCAGGTCACCAACCATGCCGGCGCCTTTGGTTCCGCCAAAGATCACATAGAGGGCCATAAAGACCGCGGCAATGATCACCGTGATCAGCGTGCTCATGGTGGGCCAGATCACCAGGATCACGGCGCTGGCCGCAAGCAGCTGGGAGATGATGTTGATAAAGGTTCCCACCGAATTGAGAATGGAGGCTGCCAGGCCTGCCGAGGACCCATACTCATGGCCCACCATTCCCACCAGGGTCGGCAGATTCTGCCGGCGCATGGGCTTGAGGTACAGCAGGCCCAGAATCAGGCAGGCGATGCCGCCGCCCAGGGTAAACCACCAGGCAGACATGCCATAATTATAGGCCAGCTGGGCCGTGCCCACGGTGGAAGAACCCCCCACCAGGGTTCCCATAATGACGCCCGCGACGATTGCCGCGCCGTTTCCGTGGGAATCGCCTTCCTTGCTGCGGGTACCGGAGAAAATGGCCAGCCCGGCAATCAGAATCACTGAGATAGCAATTCCTACATAGGTCAAGTTATTCATGACTGATTGGTCTGCTGCAAACAGACCGCCCTCCCTTCTCTTGGTCTTCTCTTTTCCATTTCTTCGCAATAAAAAAGCCGACAATGCGAGCGTGACGCGCTCCATTTGCCGGCTTTCCAACAGATTCCGAGAACGGGGGCCGCCCGTCCTCCTCCGCTCGAAACAGCGAAACAGTTTTTCTAAAGGAAGAGTAACACCCTGCACTTTTTTTGTCAAGATGTGCCTAAAAAAATTTTTTCTTTTCCGTAGTCAGATGACACAAAACCCCACCCCGGGAAGGGGGAATTTCCGGCACCCTTCTCCCTTGATTTTCGATCGGGTTTATGATGAAATAAAGTATATTTTTTCTTGCACCCGCCCTGTGCGGGGCGAGATCGGGAGGTTGAGCCTGTATATGAGTACCCTTCACGAGGAATGCGGCGTTTTCGGCGTGTTCAGCCAGACCCGCCGGCCGGTGGCCGCCCTGACCTACTACGGCCTGTTCGCCTTACAGCACCGGGGCCAGGAGAGCTGCGGCATTGTCGTGGGCGACGACGGCCTGTTCCGGGACCACAAGGACGTGGGCCTGGTGGGCCAGGTCTTTTCCCCTGCGGTCCTGAACGACCTGGGGTCCGGCACCATGGCCGTGGGCCATGTGCGCTACTCCACCACCGGAGGGGACGGGCGGCTCAACGCCCAGCCCATCGTGGTGAACCACAACAAGGGCCGCATGGCCCTGGCCCACAACGGCAACCTGACCAACGCCTACGAGCTGCGCACCCAGCTGGAAATGACCGGCTCCATCTTCCACACCACCAGCGACACGGAGGTCATCTCCTACATCATCACCAAGGAGCGGCTCACCGCCCCCTCCATCGAGCGGGCCGTGGACCGGGCCATGGACACCCTCCAGGGGGCCTACTCCCTGGTGATCATGTCCCCCGCCAAGCTCCTGGCCGCCCGGGACCCCTTCGGCCTGCGGCCTTTGTGCTACGGGGTCACTGAGGACGGAACCTATGTGGTGGCCTCCGAGAGCTGCGCTTTGGACGCGGTGGGGGCAAAATTTGTCCGGGACGTGATGCCCGGGGAGATCCTGGTCTTTGAACAGGAGGGGGTGCGCTCCCTGAGCCGCCACTGCGGCACCCGGCCCCACTCCGTCTGCGTGTTCGAGTACCTGTACTTCGCCCGGCCGGACTCCATCATCGACGGGGCCTCCGTCCACGCGGCCCGGCTCCAGGCCGGCCGCTTCCTGGCCCAGGAGCACCCGGTGGAGGCCGACGTGGTCATCGGCGTGCCCGACTCTGGCCTGGACGCCGCCATGGGCTACGCCGAGGCGTCCGGCATCCCCTACCGGATGGGCTTCATCAAAAACAAGTACATCGCCCGCACCTTCATCCAGCCCGACCAGAGCGACCGGGAGAGCAAGGTGAAGCTCAAGCTCAACCCCATCCAGGCGGTGGTGAAGGACAAGCGGGTGGTGCTGGTGGACGACTCCATCGTCCGGGGCACCACCTCCGGCCAGATTGTCCATCTGCTCCGCCTGGCCGGGGCAAAAGAGGTCCACATGATGTCCTCCGCCCCCGCCTTCCTGAACCCCTGCTACTACGGGGTGGACGTGGACTCCAAGGAAAACCTTATCGCCGTGAAGTACTCTGTGGAGGAGATCGCCCGGCACATCGGCGCGGACTCCCTGGGGTACTTAAGCGTGGAGCACGCCTGCCAGATCGCCGTCTCGGGCAACGCCGGGGGATTCTGCACCGCCTGCTTCTCCGGGGAGTACCCGGCGGGGGTGCCCAAGTACGACCGGAAGTCCCGGTTTGAGCAGAAGCTCTCCGAGCGCCAGAAGGAGGAGGACGAGGCCCAATGAAGTTCTGGAAAATGAACGGCGCAGGCAACGACTTCATCATCCTCAACAACCTGGAGGAGAAGCTCCCGGAGAGTGCCTTCCCCCTCCTGGCCAAGACCCTGTGCACCCCCCACCTGTCCCTGGGCGCCGACGGCTTCATGGTGGTGGACAAGGCCCAGGGGGAGGCCGACTTCCGGATGCTCTTTTACAACAGCGACGGCTCCGTGGGGGAGATGTGCGGCAACGGGGCCCGGTGCATCTGCCGCTACGGCTATGAAACCGGCCTGTCCGGCCCCCAGCAGGTGATTGAGACCACCGCGGGCATCGTAACGGGCACCCGCATAGACCAGCGGCAGTACCGCATCCGCCTCAACGACCCCACCACCGTCCGCCTGGACCTGGTTCTGGAGGCGGAAGGCCGCACCTGGCCCTGCGCCTATGTGGAGCTGGGCACCCCGGGCCTGCCCCACGCAGTGGTCCCCTACCCCGGGCTGGCGGAGGCCAATCGTGAGGAGCTCTTCCGGCTGGGCCGCGCCCTGCGGTATCACCCTGCCTTCCCCAAGGGGGCAAACGTGAACTTCTACGACCTCACCGGCCCCGACCGGGTGCTGGAGCGCACCTATGAGCGGGGAGTGGAGGACTTCACCCTGGCCTGCGGCACCGGCACCGGCAGCGTGGTCACGGTGCTCACCCTCCAGGGCCTGGTCAGCGGCCAGGGGGTGCAGGTGTCCATGGGGGGCGGCGTGCTCACCGTGGACGTGGACCGGGCGGGAGAGGCCATCTCCGACCTGTGGCTCACCGG
>JAEDJB010000016.1 GCA_016296565.1 Oscillospiraceae bacterium | reverse complement strand
GCACAGGTCCTCGTCCCACCGCAGGTTATGAATGTCAAAGAGCATGGTGCGGCAGCAGTTGGAATAGTCGGAGGCATGAACCTTGCCCCCGGTGAGGTTCCACAGCAGCCAGCTGTCCACGGTACCGCAGAGCAACTCTCCCCGCTCTGCCCTGGCCCGGGCCCCAGGGACGTGATCCAGAATCCACTGGTACTTGGTGCCGGAAAAGTAGGCGTCCACCACCAGGCCGGTTTTCTCCCGGATGGCTTCCCCGTACCCCTCCCGCTGGAGCTGGGTGCAGAAGTCCGCCGTCCTCCGGCACTGCCAGACGATGGCGTTGCCCACCGGGCGGCCGGTTTTGCGCTCCCACACCACCACCGTCTCCCGCTGGTTGGCAAGGCCCACAGCGGCAATGTCCCCGGGGTTCACCCCGCTCTTCTCCACGCACTGGGCGGCGGCCTGGAGCTGGCTGGTGAGCAGCTCCATGGGGTCGTGCTCCACCCAGCCGGGCTTGGGGTAGTGCTGGGGGAAGGGGATCTGGGCAGAGGAGACCACCGCTCCCCCGCGGGTAAAGAGAATGGCCCGGGAGCTGGTGGTTCCCTGGTCCAGAGCCAGCAGATAGTCCTTCATACCTATGTCATCCTTTCTTGACGAACGGGGTCCTTGCCGGTAAACTTAGCTTCAGTGTACCATGCCCCCGGGCATTTTTCCACCTATTTTCCAAAGGAGGCAATCCCCATGACCTATCCCAACAGCATCCCCGCCCGGTTTCTCTCCCGCCCCAACCGGTTTGTGGCCCAGGTGGAGCTGGACGGGGCGGAAACCACCGTCCATGTCAAAAACACCGGCCGGTGCCGGGAGCTGCTGGTCCCGGGTGCCCGGGTCTGGCTGGTGAAGAGCGATAATCCCAGCCGCAAGACCGCCTATGACCTGGTGGCCGTTGAGAAGGGGGACCGGCTCATCAACATGGATTCCCAGGCCCCCAACACAGTGTTTGGGGAGTGGGCCAGGGCCGGGTATTTCGTTCCCGACCTGACCCTGCTGAAACCCGAGTACAAGCACGGGGATTCCCGGTTCGACTTCTACTGGGAGGCCGGGGACCGGAAGGGCTTTGTGGAAGTGAAAGGGGTCACCCTGGAACAAAACGGGGCGGTCTACTTCCCCGACGCTCCCACCCAGCGGGGGATCAAGCACCTCCACGGTCTCATCGCCTGTCTGGAGGAGGGGTACGAGGCCGCGGTGTGCTTCGTGATTCAAATGGAGCAGGCGGACTTTTTCTCCCCCAACGACGAAACCCACCCGGCCTTTGGGGAGGCTCTGCGGCAGGCAAGCGCCGCCGGGGTCCGGGTGCTGGCCCTTTCCTGCTCCGTCACCCCGGACAGCCTGGCCATCAGCGCTCCAGTGCCGGTGCGTCTTTCCGCCGCTCGGCCTGAATGAGCTTAATCTTCTCCCCCATGGTGAAAAGGATGCCCACCCAGATAATCACAAAGGCGATGAGCCGGTCCGCGTCCATGGGCTCCCGGAAGTAGAGCAGGCCCATGAGAAACTGCAGGGTGGGATTGATATACATGAGGATACCGGAGAAGTAGTAAGGAATTTCCTTGACCCCCAGGTTAAACAGCAGCAGCGGGATGGATGTCACCACCCCGCAGGCGGGCAGCAGCCAGAAGGACGCGCCCCCCAGCACCATCTCCATCCCTCCGGCCCGGGCGCTCCACCACCAGGAGAAGGCCAGGGCGAAGGGCACCATGAGAAGGGTCTCCATAAACAGGGATGCCTGAGCGGACAGGTCCAGGTGCTTTTTCACCGCTCCGTAGACAGAAAAGGGCAGGCCGATTGCCAGCGCCAGCAGGGGCACCGACCCGGTGCGGACGATGAGATAGACAATCCCCCCGGCGGCAAAGAGGAAGGTGAGCTTTTCCGCTGTGGTGGGCCGTTCCCGGAAGGCGATGACCCCCAGCAGGGCCACCAGCACCGGCTCGATGAAGTAGCCCATGCTGGCGTCCAGCACGTGACCGCTGTTCACCGAGTAGATGTACACCCCCCAGTTCAGGGTGATGAGCACCCCGCAGAGAAAGCACTTGCCCAGGGCATGTTTATCCCGGAAAACCCGGAGGATCTCTCCCCATCCCCGGGTGACAGCCAGGTACAGCCCCATGAACACCAGGGACCAGATAATCCGCTGGGCCAGGATATACACGGAGTTTACCTGGGCCAGCAGCGCCCAGAAGGCCGGCAGCAGCCCCCACAGCACATAGGACCCGGTGACCGTTACCAGCCCCAGTTTTCTTCCCTTTTCCACGTTTCATTCCTCCGTAACAGCGTAATCAGAAGTATCTTATCGCGTTTGGGGGAAGTGTGTCAAGGGGAGGCGCCTTAAGGCGGGGGCCCAAAAAGAACAGTTGCCACCCTCCCCCATTTTTGCTATAATGCAAACTGAGTAAAATTTGCGCGAATGCTTTCCAATTCACAAAAAAGGAGAACGATCCCCATGGCTTCCAAACTCTTTACCCCCGGCAAGATCGGCACCCTGGAGCTGCCCAACCGGCTCCTGCGCTCCGCCACCCAGGACCCCTTCGGCCGCCGGGACGGCACCTGCGCTCCCGAGCAGGTGGACCTCTACGGCCAGATCGCCGCCAGCGGCGTGGGCGCCATCATCACCGCTTACAGCTACATCTCCCCCGAGGCCCGGTCCACCGGCATCCAGGTGGGCTTCGCCACCCCCGAGCAGCGGGCCAGCCAGAAGGAAGTGCTGGACGCTGTCCACGCTGCCGGCGGCCGCCTCATCCTCCAGATCATGCACGCCGGCATGAACGTCTTTATGCCCGAAAAGCGGGTGGAGGGCGGCAAACTCCTGGCCCCCACCGGCGGCCTGACCGCTCCCAACGAGATGACCACCACCGAGATCACCCCCGCCGACATGGACAAGATCTGCGCTGACTTCGTGGACGCCGCCCGGACCGCCAAGGAGCTGGGCTTCGACGGCGTGCAGCTTCACTGCGCCCACGGCTACCTGCTCAGCCAGTTCCTGGACCCCAACACCAACCAGCGCTCTGACGAGTTCGGCGGCTCCGCGGAAAACCGCTTCCGCTTTGTGGGCCGCTGCCTGTCCGCCATCCGGGAGGCTGTGGGCAAGGACTACCCCGTGCTGGTGAAGGTCAACTCCAACTGCGCCGGCGAGGCCGACGCCGCCTACGCCCAGGACATCGTCTACTTCTGCCAGCAGTTCCAGGCTCTGGGCGCAGACGCCATTGAGCTGTCCGGCTACAACTGGCTGGGTCTGGGCAAGAAGAAGGTCCCCACCTTCTACCTGGACCGCACCTCCGCCATCCGCAAGGAGGTCACCATCCCCCTGATCCTGGTGGGCGGCGTGCGGAACCTGGAGCAGATCGACCAGATCCTGGACGCAGGCATCGACTTTGTCTCCGCTGCCCGCCCCTTCATCTGCCAGCCCGACTTCTACCAGCACCTGGAGAAGGGTGAGGAATCCCCCTGCATCGGCTGCACCAAATGTCTGGGCAACATCTGGACCAAGGAAGGCCGCCGCTGCGTGAAGCACGAGATTCCCGAGGGCTTCCCCAAGGCATAATCCCCTGTCCCAAAAACGCACCTGACCGCCGGAGAAAACGTTCTCCGGCGGTCTTTTTTGTCCCTTTCCTCTTGACTTCCCCTGCGGTACGGGTATAATAATGGTACATTTGTTCGACGTACATCCGTTCCATTTTCAAGAAAGGGGGGCGACTGGGATGACCATTGAGGAAAAGCTCACCATCCTGACGGACGCGGCCAAGTACGACGTGGCCTGCACCTCCAGCGGGGCCGACCGGAGCGGCGGCAGGCTGGGCAAGACCATGGCCGCCGGCTGCTGCCACTCCTTCTCCGCCGACGGCCGGTGCGTGACCCTGCTGAAGGTTCTGCTCACCAATGTGTGCTGCTACGACTGCCAATACTGCGTCAACCGCACCTCCCACGACCTGCCCCGGGCCATGTTCACCCCCCGGGAGCTGGCGGAGCTCACCATTGACTTCTACCGGCGCAACTACATTGAGGGGCTCTTTCTCAGCTCCGCCGTGGTGCGAAACCCTGACTACACCACAGAGCTGATGATCAAAGCCCTCTCCATTCTCCGGGAGGAGTACGAGTTTTCCGGCTACATCCACGCCAAGGCCATCCCCGGAGCGGACCCCCTGCTCACCGCCCGGCTGGGGCGGCTGGCGGACCGGCTGTCTGTCAACATTGAGTTGCCCTCCTCCAAAAGTCTGGCCCTGCTGGCTCCCGACAAGAAGAAGGACGATATTTTCCGCCCCATGGCCCAGATTCAGGCGGGGATTCTGGAGGCCAGGGAGGACCGGAAAAAGTTCCGCCACGCCCCGTCCTTTGCCCCCGCCGGCCAGTCCACCCAGATGATCGTGGGGGCCACCGACGAAACCGACTACCACATTTTAAAGCTCTCGGAGGGGATGTACCAGAAATACGCCCTGAAACGGGTGTTTTTCTCCGCCTATGTCCCCGTGGGACAAAATCCCCTCCTGCCCTCCCCGGTGGACTTCAAGCCGCCTCTGCTCCGGGAGCACCGGCTGTACCAGTCCGACTGGCTGCTGCGGTACTATCATTTCCAGGCGGACGAAATTCTCTCCCCGGACCGGCCCACCCTAAACCCCCAGCTGGACCCCAAGTGCAACTGGGCCATGGACCACCTGGAGTTTTTCCCGGTGGACGTGAACCAGGCCGACTACCAGACCCTCCTGCGGGTGCCGGGGATCGGCCCGGTGGGCGCCCGGCGGATTCTTTCCGCCCGGCGGTGGCGGAGCCTGGACGAGCAGGCTTTGAAAAAGCTGGGCATCGTCCTGAAGCGCGCCCAGTATTTCATCACCTGCTCCGGGAAGATGACCCCCGCCCTGCGCCTGCGGCCGGAGAGCGTTCTCCGGGCTCTCACCGCCCTGGAGGCCCCGGCTCTGGCCCCCCAGTACGAACAGCTGTCCCTTTTCCCAGCCTGACAAAAGGAGGTCTTTTTCATGTCCACCTGGCCCCAGTGCGCCATGGTCTATGACGGCACCTTCACCGGCTTTCTCACCTGCGTGGGAGAGAGCTTCCGGACGAAGGAATACCCCTTCTACTTCCTGCCCCCGGGCTCCGACCAGATTTCCCTCTACCCCCTGCGGGAGGTCCCCTCGGACCCCGCCCTGGCCAGAACGGTCTACCGGGCTCTGGAGGAGCAGGTTTCCCCGGACTTTCGCCGGATGATGACCTACGCCTTTCTCACCTGCCTGCCCCAGAAGGAGCGGCACATGTTCGACGTGATCTACCTGGGCTTTCTCCAGGCCCTGCCCCAGGACCTGACCGACGACCGGGTGCTCATCCTCACCCGGGCCATCCGCCATCTCACCGGCGAAGCCCATCAGTACAAAGGCTTTCTCCGGTTTTCCGACTACGGCGGGGTGCTGGTGGGGCAGATCACCCCCAAGAACCGGGTGCTGCCCCTGCTGCGGCCCCACTTCTGCCAGCGCCTGCCCAACGAGGCCTTTCTCATCCACGACAAGACCCACCGGGAGGGACTGTTCTACGCCCAGGGCAAGTGGAAGATCCGCCCGGTGGACCACCTGGACCTGGACCAGCCCGACCAGGCCGAGCTGGAATGCCGGGCCCTGTGGCGGAAGTTTTACAACACCGTTGCCATCGAATCCCGGTACAACCCCAGGTGCCGCATGACCCACATGCCCAAGCGGTTCTGGGGGGACATGACCGAGTTCCAGGAGGACCCGGCATAAGCCGGTTCAGACACAAAAAAAGGGACCGCTTAAGCGGTCCCTTTTTCTTTAGGGTTTCTTCCAATGCTTTAATTGGGGCAGGAGTTCCTTGTAATAGGCCCGCGCCTGCTCCGGCGACCAGGGACCGCCGGCCATGTGCTCCACCAGAAAGTCCGTCAGGCTGTCCAGGTCCGTGTAGGCAAACGTCCCCCCGGTATAGCACCACTGGCAGTAGTCCTCGTTGAAGGTTCCGTCAGGCTCCCGGCTGAGAATTTCGTCCTCCAGGGGCATGCCGCAGCACTGGCAGATCAGCTTCCGGGGCGAGCCCAGCAGGGTGTTGATGGAGACATGAAACACCTGGGAGAGCCGCTTCAGCGTCTCCACATTGGGGGTGGTCTCCCCGGATTCCCACCGGGAAACCGCCTGCCGGGTCACAAAGACCCGCTGGGCCAGCTCCTCCTGGGTCAGCCCGTTTTGGGTGCGCAGGTCCAGAAGAATGTGATTGGCTTGCATGGTATCACCTCAGGTTCAGTATACCGTCTCTCCGCCGGAGAGGCAAGCAACCAGCGGTTGCCCTTCCAAGGGGTTCACACCCCTGCCGGCGCGGGCTCCAGAAGCTCCTCCAGATAGGCCGAGGTGGGGCGGATGGCCTCCTCCAGGGACACCCGCAGGAAGCGGATCTGGCTGTGTTCCGTTTCGGTGATCCGCTTTTCGTGGCTCTCCCCCCAGCGGCGCAGGTACGCAACGGACAGGTCCATGTTCCGCAGGCCCCAGAGGAAGCTGTCCGCCTGGGTGTTGGGGAGCAGCTCCGCCGCCGCCTGGGCCGTCCGTTCCTTTCCTTTGGTCACCAGCCGGGGCAGATGGTCCAGCCCCTGCTCCTGGACGATAAGCCGGTCCAGACCAAGCTCCAGCCGGAAGTGGGAGGAGCCCTCCTTGATCCAGCTTTTGATCCAGGGGTGGACCACGTCATCCAGCATCAGGTGAAGGATGCACCCGGCGGCAAAACTGGCCTGGGTGGGGTTCTCCCCCTCCATGGCCCGGGTGAGCCGGGGCAGCCCCTCCTGCCGCCACACCTGGTGGTACCGGCAGGCCTCCCGCTTGGTCCAGGGCAGAAAAATCAACGGGTCCGGGCCGTAGAGCCCCAGGCGAAAGGCGGGCAGATCCTGGGTCATCTGCCGCCGCAGATCCGTGGGAAGCTGCTCCAGCACCCGCATCCCGAAATAAGTATGGGTATTATAATCGGCCATAACTACCGCCTCCAATCGTCAACAGTATACTCGCTTTCTCTCCCCGCAGCAAGGGGACTCTGCTGGTAATCCCCACCAGAACAGGGCGGGAGATCTCATCTCCCGCCCTGTCAAAGTGAATATTTTAAATGATAAAGCCGCCGTTGGGCGCCAGAACCTGGCCGGTGAAAAACCGTCCTGCCGGAGAGGCCAGAAACCAGATGGCCTCTGCCACCTCCCGGGGGGTTCCGATCCGCTCCAGGGGAGTCTCCTCCGCCAGGGCGTCCCGGGTCTCCTGGGAGAGCTGGCCGTTCATCTCGGTCTCAATCACCCCGGGAGCCACGCAGTTGACCGTAATTCCCGAAGGGCCCAGCTCCTTGGCCAGGGCTTTGGTCAGGCCGATGACCCCCGCCTTGGCGGCAGAGTAGGCCACCTCGCAGGAGGCCCCCACCTGGCCCCACATGGAGGACAGGGTGATGATCCGCCCCTGCTTCCGGTGGAGCATGTCCGGCAGCGCCCCCTGGCAGCAGTGAAAGACCCCGTCCAGGTTAACCCCCAGCATCTCCCGCCAGCTTTGGTCGGTAGTGTCGGTGAACAGCTCCTGCCGGGAAATGCCGGCGTTGCATACCAGCACGTCGATATGGCCGAAATCTTTGAGAAACGCCTGCATCATCCCGTCCACCTGGGCCCGGTCGGACACGTCCCCGGGGTACAGCCCCACCCGGGCGCCCAGGCCCCGCAGCTCTTCCGCCAGGGCCTCAGCCCGTGCTTTGGAGCGGCAGTAGTTGATGCCCACGGCGTATCCCCGCTCCGCAAAGAGCCGGGCGGTCTCCGCCCCGATGCCCCGGGAGGCCCCGGTGATGAAAACCGTCTCCCGCTCAGACATTGAACCGGAACAGGACCACGTCGCCGTCCTGCATCACATACTCCTTGCCCTCGGACCGGACCAGCCCCTTCTCCTTGGCAGCGGTCATTGAGCCGCCGCAGGCGTCCAGGTCAGCAAAGGAGACCACCTCGGCCCGAATGAAGCCCCGCTCGAAGTCGGTGTGGATCTTGCCGGCGGCCTTGGGGGCCTTGGTGCCCCGGGTGATGGTCCAGGCCCGGCACTCATCCTCGCCGCAGGTCAGGTAGGAGATGAGGCCCAGCAGGGTGTAGCTGGCCTTAATGAGCCGGTCCAGGCCGGACTCCTCCACCCCCAGGTCCTCCAGGAAGAGGGCACGGTCCTCCGGGTCCATGGCGGCAATGTCTGCCTCCACGTTGGCGCAGATGGGCACCACCTGGGCGTTTTCGCTCTCGGCGGCCTTCACCACCGCCTGGTAGTAAGCATTGTTCTCGTAATCCTTGAAGCCGGCCTCGTCCATATTGGCAGCGAAAATGATGGGCTTCAGGGTCAGCAGGTCGGCGGTGGCCAGAATCTCTGCCTCCTCCTCGTCGCAGGCGTAGCTGCGGGCGGACTTACCCTCCCCCAGCCAGGCCAGCAGGCCCTTGAACACCTCGGCGGAGTGGAGGAACTTCTTATCTCCCTTGCCGGCCTTGGTGTCCTTTTCGATGCGGCGCTCCACCATCTCCATGTCCGCCATGATGAGCTCAATGTCGATGATCTCAATGTCCCGGGCTGGGTCGCAGCTGCCCTCTACGTGGATGATGTTCTCGTCGTCAAAGCAGCGGACCACGTGGACGATGGCGTCGGTTTCCCGGATGTTGGCCAGGAACTTGTTGCCCAGGCCCTCCCCCTTGGAGGCCCCCTTCACCAGGCCGGCAATGTCCACGAACTCGATAACCGCAGGGGTCTTTTTCTTGGGGTTGTAAATCTCCGCCAGCTTGTCCAGCCGAGCGTCGGGGACGGTGACCATACCCACGTTGGGGTCAATGGTGCAGAAGGGGTAGTTGGCGGACTCGGCGCCTGCGTTGGTGATGGCATTGAACAGGGTGCTCTTGCCCACGTTGGGCAGACCCACGATACCTAACTTCATACTGTTCACTTCTCCTTTATTTTTAAGGGTTTTCCGCATTCACTGTACGAATGTTTGTGCCGGGGCAAACCGTTTTCAGCTGTATAAAATCAGGATATTATATCACAAACCCCGCGGTATCGCAAGGAATACCGCGGGGAGTTTTTCTGTGGGCCGGGTCCGGCAGGAAGGATGTGCTATTGGGTGCAGGTCTGAATGGCGGCTTCCAGGATATCCAGGCCCCGCTCCAGCTGTTCGTCGGTCATGACCAGGGGCGCCAGGAAGCGGATCGCCTGGCCCCAGCGGCCGGCGTTTTCAATGAGCAGTCCATGGCGGGCGCACTGTTTCATTCCTGAACCGTCCCCGGATTCAGCCATCCCCGGGCCTCATATTTCTTTTTTCGCCGCAGGAAGGTGGCTGGGTCCATCTGCAGCTTCCGGGCCGCGCCCCGGACGGAATCCGCCCCTTCCAGGGCCTGGGCAATGAGCCTGGCTTCAAACCGCTCCACCTGGTCCTGAAAGCTCCCGTCCCCCGGCTGGGGCTGCCCGCTCTCCGGATGATTCTGCCCCTGGTCCCCGGAGGCTACCCCGTAGGTGGGAGAAATGGTGGTGGGGGTGTGGAGGTTTCCATTGTCCACAATGGCCAGATCCTCCGCCAGGATCTCCTCCCCGTCGCTCATAATAAAGGCCCGCTCCATCACGTTGCGCAGCTCCCGGACGTTTCCCGGCCAGCTGTATTGGAGCAGGGCGGCCTCCGCCCCGTGAGAGATGGTCTTTTTGTGCTCGTAGGTATGGTTTAACTCGTCAATGACGTTTTGGGCCAGCTTGGGGATATCCAGCTTCCGCTTCCGCAGGGGCGGGACGGACACGGGAAAGACGCTGAGACGGTAGTACAGGTCCTCCCGGAAGGTGCCCTCCTTCACGCACTTCTGCAAATCCCGGTTGGTGGCGGCAATCACCCGCACGTCCACCTTCACCGGCTTGCTGCCCCCCACCCGGGTGAGTTCCCGCTCCTGCAGAACCCGGAGGAGCTTGGTCTGGATGGCCAGAGAGAGCTCCCCCACCTCATCCAAAAAGATGGTACCCTCGTTTGCCACCTCAAACAGGCCGGATTTCCCCTCCCGGTTGGCCCCGGTGAAGGCCCCCCGCTCGTAGCCGAATAGCTCGCTTTCCGCCAGGTTTTCCGGGATGGCCCCGCAGTTGACCCGGATGAAGTTCTTCTTTGCCCGGGGGGAGCGCTGGTGGATGTAGGAGGCGATGCGCTCCTTTCCCGCGCCGGTTTCCCCCTGGATGAGGACCACCGTGTCCAGCATGGCCGCCCGGCTGACGATGCGCAGCAGGTTTAAGGTGGCCGGGTCCTCCGCCACCATCTGGGGGGTGCTCATCAGCTGCTCCCGGATCACCGCCATCTCCCGCTCGTACCGGGCGGAGAGCTGGCGCTGGCTGTCCAGGGTCTCCTGGAGGGCTATCAGCTCGGAGATGTCCCGGACGTTGGTGACAACCATGCAGATTTTGTCCTCCCGGTCATAGATAGGGGTACTGGTGACCACCGCCCGGCGGCCGGTTTTGAAGGTCTGGTCAATGGTCACCGCCCGGGCCTGCTCCAGGGCCATGAGGGTAGCAGACCGGGAGACCGTCCCCTGCTCCACCAGCTGCTTCATGGGAATGCCCAGCACTTGCTGGGCGGACAGGCCGGAGATAATCTCATAGGAATGGTTGCACCACAAGGGGCAGGCCTGGGCATCCGTAATAAAGATGCCGTCAAAGGAGCTTTCCAGAATAGCAGTAAGCCGCTGGACAGCTTCCTCCCGGTTTTCGGCAAAGGGCAGGCTCTGGTGCTTCGGCAAGTAGACACGATCTCGTTTCATGGAATCCTCCTTGTTGGGTGCTGCACACAGAATACCAAGGGTTTTCCCCGGTGTCAACCTTTGCAGCGGCAAGCTTCCGTGGTATACTAAGGCTTAAGATACCCTCCTGGAGGTGACGCTATGTCTCTGGAGCAGCTGCTGTCCCTGGCGCAGACCCTGAAGCTCTCCCCCACCCTGCTGCAGTCCATGTCCATTTTACAGATGAACACCCAGGAATTGTCAGACTATCTCAACGACCTGGCCCTGGAAAACCCGGTGATGGAGTACACGGAGGCCCCCTCCGGTCAGCTGTCCTGGGAGGAATTTTCCCACCAGGTTCCCTGGCTGGGGGATGCTCCGGCTCCCACGGCCTCCGGCGAAGGCCCGGCAGAGCCTGCGGCAGCAGAAGGAACCGACTCCCTGGCCCTGCTGGTGAACCAGCAGCTGGACCGGCTGCACCTGTCCCCGCCCCTGCTGGCCCTGTGCCGGTACCTGGCGGAAACCCTGGACGACCATGGCCGTCTGGACCCGGAAGATCTGGCGGGATTGGCGCAAGCCGGGGTTCCGGCGGAGCTGATCGATCAGGCGGTGGAGACGCTCCAGTCCCTGGACCCGGCCGGTCTGGCTGCCCGAAACCTTTCCGAGTGTCTGGCCCTCCAGCTGCGCCGGCTGCCCGGGGCGCAGCCCCTGGCTCTCCGGCTCTGTGACCACCTGGATCTGCTGGCCCGGGGAAGCTATTCGACTCTGGCCGAAAAGCTGGGGTGCAGCGAGGCCCAGGTGAAAAAGGCCGCCCGGCAGATTCAGGCTCTGGACCCCAACCCGGTGGGGGATCTGGTCCCTGCCCCTCCGGCCACATTATATATACGACCCGACGCCTGGGTGGCGGAGGTGGAGGGCAGGCTCCAGGTGTTTGTCAACCACTGGGACCTCCCCCAGTTCCATGTAAGCCAGGACTACCTGACCATGTCGAAAACCGGTCAGGACCCGGAGGCGGCGGAGTACCTCCGCCAAAAGCTCCGGCAGGCCCAGTGGGTGCTCCAGTGCGTCCAGCGGCGGCAGAACACCCTGGAGCGCTGTCTCACCGCCCTGGCGGAGGCCCAGTCGGCCTTCTTCCTGGGCCAGGCGGAGGCCCCCGGTCCCCTTCTGCGGCGGGAGCTGGCGGAAATGCTGGAAATTCACCCTTCCACGGTGACCCGAACCCTGGGCCACAAATATATCCAGTGCCGCCAGGGCCTGTTCCCCACAAGCTATTTTTTCTCCCGCAAGACCGGCAGCGGGGACAGCCCCCAGTCGGAACAGGCGGTCAAGGCCCGGATGGCCAGGATATTTCGGGAGGAGGACCCCCGCCGCCCCTATAGTGACCAGGTCATTGCGGAACGGCTGGCGGAGGAGGGCATCCCCCTGGCCCGTCGGACGGTGGCCAAATACCGCCAGGCCATGGGAGTGGCCCCCAGCCACCGGCGGAAACCGCCGGAGGACAGGCGGTAAATCCCGGCTTTTTCGTTTGAACGCCGCCCTTTTCGGGCATCCTTGTAAGAGCGTCCCTCTTTACGGCGGATTTCCTTCATTTTTACAAAAACTTCATTTTGTGCGACAAGCCGAATTTTCCGAAACCTCCCCCCTTTTTTTGATGAAACCGCTTAATTTTTATCTTTTGTAGGCTTTATTGTTCTTTTTTATTGAATTTTCCAATCTCTTGCAGTAAAATCCAAACGATATCAACTGACAGGAAACCAGGATCGAGGCGACGGAGACCATGCTGAATATCGTTCTTGTGGAGCCGGAGATCCCCATGAACACCGGCAACATTGCCCGGACCTGCGCGGCTACCCGCAGCCGCCTGCATCTGGTGCGCCCCTTAGGGTTTGACATCAGCGACAAGGCGGTGAAACGGGCCGGACTGGACTACTGGCACATGGTGGACCTTCGCGTCTATGATAGCTTAGAGGACCTGTTCCGCAAAAACCAGATCTCTGACCTGTGGCTGGCCACCACCAAGGCCCCCCGGGACTATTCCAAGGCCCAGTTCCGGGACCAGTGCTGGCTGTTTTTTGGGAAGGAAACCGCCGGCCTGCCCCAGTGGTTCCGTCAGGCCCACGCAGACCGCTGCATCCGCATCCCCATGCGACCTGACGCCCGCAGCCTGAACCTGGCAAACTCCGTGGCAGTCATCACCTACGAGGCGCTCCGGCAGCTGGATTTTCCCCAGCTGAGCGGAGAAGGAGAAATGAAGGAGGACGCCCTGTCCGCTTCTGCACCCGCATCGTTCCCGGACAGGACGCCGAACAAAGAATAAGAAAAGAAGGGGCTTTTTTCCTATGAGTTATGACAAGAAGACCATCCGGGACATTGACGTCTCCGGCAAGAAGATCCTCCTGCGCTGTGATTTTAACGTTCCCCACGACAAAAAGACCGGCGTCATTCACGATGACACCCGGATCGTCTCCACCCTGCCTACCATTCGCTACCTGCTGGAGCATAACGCCGCCGTGATTCTCCTGTCCCACCTGGGGCGGCCCCACGGCCAGTGGAAGCAGGAAATGTCTCTGTTCTCCGCCCGGGATCACCTGGAAAAGCTCCTGGGTATCCCCGTCCCCATGACCACTGACGTGCTGGGGCCTGACACCAAGGCCAAGTGCGCCGCCCTCCAGCCCGGCCAGGTGGTGCTGGTGGAAAACCTCCGCTTCCGCATTGAGGAAGAGAAAAACGACCCCGAATTTGCCAAGGAGCTGGCCTCCCTGGCTGACATTTTCGTCTTTGACGCTTTTGGCTGCGCCCACCGGGCCCATGCCTCCACCGCCGGTGTGGCGGACTACTTACCCTCCGTCGCCGGCCTGCTGGTGGAAAAGGAGCTGGCCTTCATGGGCAAGGCTCTGGACGAACCCCAGCGTCCCCTGGTGGCCATTCTGGGCGGCGCCAAGGTCTCCGACAAGATCGGCGTGATCAACAGCCTGCTCCAGAAGGCTGACACCATCATCATCGGCGGCGGCATGTCCTACACCTTCCAGGTGGCTCAGGGCGGCACCATCGGCACCTCCCTGCTGGACGCCGACCACATTGACTACGCCCGGGACATGATCGCCAAGGCTAAGGAGAAAGGGGTAAACCTCCTGCTGCCCACCGACAACGTGGTCACCCAGGATTTTGCCGCCGACGCTCCCTCCCAGGTGGTCCCCTCCCGGGAGATCCCCGACGGCTGGATGGGCATGGACATCGGCCCCGAAACCGTGGCCCGCTTCACCGAGGCCATCCAGGGCGCCGGCACGGTGATCTGGAACGGCCCCATGGGCGTCTTTGAGTTCCCCGCCTTTGCCGCCGGAACCAACGCCATTGCCCAGGCCATGTCCACCCTGGAAAACGCTGTCACCATCGTGGGCGGCGGCGACTCCGTCTCCGCTGTGGAGAAAACCGGTTTCTCCTCCAAGATCTCCCACATCTCCACCGGCGGCGGCGCCTCCCTGGAGTTCCTGGAGGGCCTGGAGCTGCCCGGCATCGTCTGCCTGGAAGACCGGTAAGCACCGCGGGAAAGGGCAGCAGATATGAACAGAAAGTATCGGAAAACCATCATTGCGGGAAACTGGAAGATGTACAAAACCACCACGGAAACCAAGGCGTTTGTGGAGCAGCTGAAAGGCTCCCTGCCCCGGGCCAAGCGGTGCAGCATCGTCCTGTGCGTGCCCTATGTAGACTTGCCCGCAGCGGGAAAGCTGCTGAAGGACAGCCGCATCGCCGTGGGCGCACAGAATCTCCACTGGGAGGAGCAGGGTCCCTTCACCGGGGAGATTTCCGCCAACATGCTGGCGGATCTGGACGTGAAATACGTCATCATCGGCCACAGCGAGCGCCGGGGCCTTTTCTATGAGTCTGATCTCACCGTAAACAAAAAGATCCACGCCGCCCTGAACGCCGGTCTGCGGCCCATCCTCTGCGTGGGCGAGGATCTGGAGCAGCGCCAACTTGGGGTGACCATAGAGCTCATTACCTACCAGATCCACGCTGCTCTGGCCGGGGTCACCCCGGAGCAGATGCGCCATGTGGTCATCGCCTATGAGCCCATCTGGGCCATCGGCACCGGCAACACCGCCACCCCCGAGCAGGCCGGCGAGGTCTGCGCCGCCATCCGGGGCATCCTGCGCAAGCTCTACGGCGCCCGGATCGCCCGGTCCACCACCATCCAGTACGGCGGCTCCATGAACGAGAAGAACGCGGCGGAGCTGCTGGCCCAGGAGGACGTGGACGGCGGCCTTATCGGTACGGCCTCTCTGGACCCGGACACCTTCTTGAAGATCATTCAGATTGCAAACCAGGATTAAATCCTGCAAAGAAAGGCTATGCTTGCTCCAAGTAGCCTGCTGCAGCCGGCAATAACCCCGCCAGCCGCACACTCCAGGAACCGGAGGAAAGGTTTATGAAAACTCCTACTACCCTAATCATCATGGACGGCTTTGCCCTGGGGGAGGACACTCCCGGCAACGCCATCCAGGCCGCAGCCACCCCTCAGCTGGACTATCTCTTCTCCCAGTACCCCTTCTGCCAGCTGGAGGCCTCCGGACTGGACGTGGGCCTGCCCGACGGCCAGATGGGCAACAGCGAGGTGGGCCACACCAACATCGGCGCCGGACGGGTGGTCTTCCAGGACCTGCCCAAGATCTCCCGGGCCATCGAGGACGGCTCCTTCTTTGAAAACCCTGCCTACCTGGAGGCCATCCGGGCCTGCCAGGCCACCGGCGGCGCCCTGCACCTGATGGGCCTGCTGTCCGACGGCGGGGTGCACAGCCACATCACCCATCTCTTCGCCCTGCTGGAGCTGGCCAGACGTCACGGACTGGACCGGCTCTATGTTCACGTTTTCCTGGATGGGCGGGACGTCTCCCCCACCTCGGGGAAAGCTTTCGTCCAGCAGCTCCAGGATAAGCTGGCAGAGCTGGGGGTGGGCCAGATCGCCGACGTAATGGGCCGCTACTACGCCATGGACCGGGACAGCCGGTGGGACCGCCTCCAGCGGGCTTACGATGCCATGGTCTGCGGCGAGGCTCCCCTCTGCCCGGACCCTGTCCAGGCGGTCCAGGCCTCCTACGACAAGGGAATCACCGACGAGTTCATGGAGCCGGTGGTCTGCACCCCCGGCGGGTTCATCAAGTCCGGGGACAGCGTGATCTTCTATAACTTCCGCCCGGACCGGGCCCGGGAGATCACCCGCAGCCTCACAGACCCCGCCTTCGGCAAGCTGGTGCGGAAAAAGGGATACTTCCCCACCCACTTTGTGTGCACCACAGAGTACGACGCCTCCCTGCCCAACGTAACCGTCGCCTTCCCCCATGAAAAGCTGGAAAACATCTTCGGCGCCTATCTGAGCCAGCTGGGCATGACCCAGCTGCGCATCGCGGAGACCGAAAAATATGCCCACGTCACCTTCTTCTTCAACGGCGGCCAGGAGGCCATCTTCCCCGGGGAGGACCGGTGCCTGATCCCCTCCCCCAAGGTGGCCACCTACGATCTGAAGCCGGAGATGAGCGCCTACGCCGTCACCGACGAAGCCATCCGCCGGATTGAGAGCGGGCAGTATGACGTGATTATCCTGAACTTTGCCAACTGCGACATGGTGGGCCACACCGGCGTGTTCCAGGCCACCGTGGAAGCAGTGGAAACCGTGGACGCCTGCGTGGGCCGGGTGGTGGCCGCCACCACCCAGCTGGGAGGCGTAGCCCTCATCACCGCCGACCACGGCAACGCCGAGCAGATGCTGGACGAGAAGGGGGCCCCCTTCACCGCCCACACCACCAACCCCGTCCCCTTCTGCATCGTGGGCGCTGACGTCCGCCTGCGGGACGGACGGCTGGCTGACATCGCCCCCACTATGCTGGACCTGATGGGTCTGAACCAGCCGGAGGAGATGGACGGCAAAACTCTCATCATCAACTGACCGGGCATTCATCCCCGGTTTGTGGGTAATAAGCAGCTAAAGGAGCGTTTTTGGAAATGAAGCAGATGATTGAAATCGTTGACGTGCTGGGCCGGGAAATCCTGGACTCCCGCGGCAACCCCACTGTGGAAGTAGAGGTCTACCTGGACGACGGCACCATGGGCCGGGCAGCCGTTCCCTCCGGCGCCTCCACCGGCGTCTATGAGGCCTGCGAGCTGCGGGATGGTGATCCCGCCCGTTACCTGGGCAAGGGTGTGTCCCAGGCCGTGGAGCATGTGAACACCGAGATCGCCGAGGCCCTCATTGGCCTGAATGTACTGGACCAGACGGAAATCGACAATCTTCTCATCGAGCTGGACGGCACCCCCAACAAGAGCCGTCTGGGCGCCAACGCCATTCTGGGCGCTTCTCTGGCCTGCGCCCGGGCTGCCAGCGAGAGCCTGGGCCTGCCCCTGTACAGCTATCTGGGGGGCGTCAACGCCAAGACCCTGCCTGTTCCCATGATGAACATCCTCAACGGCGGCGCTCACGCCACCAACAACGTGGATATTCAGGAGTTCATGATTATGCCCGTGGGGGCCAAGAGCTGGAAGCAGGCCCTGCAGATGTGCGCCGAGGTCTTCCACACCCTGAAGACCGTCCTGAAGGAAAACGGCACCCCCGCCGCCGGCGTGGGCGACGAGGGCGGCTACGCCCCCAACCTGAAGAAGGACGAGGACGCTCTGAAGGTCATCGTCCGGGCCATCGAAAAGGCCGGCTACAAGCCCGGCGAGGACTTTATGATCGCCATTGACGCCGCCACCTCCGAGTGGTACAACGAGGAGACCGGCTGCTATGACCTGCCCAAGGCCAAAAAGACCATGACCCGCCAGCAGATGGTCAATATGTGGAAGAAGTTCGTGGACAACTACCCCATCATCTCCCTGGAGGACGGCATGGGCGAGAACGACTGGGAAGGCTGGGCCATGCTCACCAAGGCCATCGGCAGCCGGGTCCAGCTGGTGGGCGACGACCTGTTCGTCACCAACACCCAGCGCCTGAAGACCGGCATCGAGAAGGGCGTTGCCAACTCCATCCTCATCAAGGTCAACCAGATCGGCACCCTCACCGAAACCCTGGACGCCATTCAGATGGCCAACCGGGCCGGGTACACCGCCGTGGTCTCCCACCGCTCCGGCGAAACCGAGGACACCACCATCGCCGATCTGTCCGTTGCTCTCAACGCCGGCCAGATCAAGACCGGCGCACCCAGCCGCACCGACCGGGTGGCCAAGTACAACCAGCTGCTCCGGATTGAGGAAGAGCTGGACACCGCAGCCCGTTTCCCCGGCCGGGACGCTTTCTTCAACCTGAAATAACACAACGCTTTTTCCCGGAACCCCAGGCCGGAGCCACCACCTCCGGCCTGGGGTTTCTGTCATTTTGCACAAGATGATTCATAAATTCTTGCAATTCTCTCCGCAAACTGATATAATACATGCAAACCCGAGAGAGAAAGGAAGCCAACTGACTTACCTCCTCCCTGTTCACCCCCGCCCGGAGCAGAACCCTGTTCTGCCCCGGGCGGGGCTTTCTTTTCCCTCAAATTTCCGTCATAGTCTGGACTTTTCGTCAAAACTATGCAATACTAAAAAGAAGTAATTCTGGAAGCAACTGCCCCACAAAAAAGGAGGAATTGGGACGTGAAGCAAAACAAACGAATCCTTTCCGGTCTCCTGGCGCTGGTGATGTTCTGCACCCTGCTGCCGGTCCCCCTGGCCAGGGCCGCCGGGACTGCGGTTTACAATGGCGTTGAATACAGCACCGACTACACCACTTGGCGGCAGGGCGACCCCGCCTGGGGAAACACCGCCCTGGGGGATGTACATACCTTCGGCGGCTCCGGCTGCCTGATCTCCTCCATTGCCATCCTCATGTGCCATTCCAGCGCTTATGATCCCGCCTCCCTGAACCCGGGGGTTCTCCGGGACTGGCTGGACTCCAAGGGCTGCATCAGCCACAGCTCGGACCGTTCCAAGGACGCTCTGCTGTCCTTCGGTCTCATCACCTCCACCCTCTCCCCCCGGTTCTACTTTGTAAACCAGGAGTTTTTCTCCGTGGATACCCCCTTGAGCGACGTCTGCCTGCGCATCGGAGAGCTCATCGCCAGCGGCTACTATGTGGTGGCCCGGGTGAAGAACAGCGGGCACTTCGTGGCCGTGGCCAACACCGTGGACGGGGACGCCCGGATCTATGACTCCGGAGCCGTCTCCAAAAAGCTCCTGTCAGAGTACAACGGCACCATCGGCGGCCTGATCTACTTCAAGGCCAACCTGTCCGGGAAAGACACCATTCTCCCCAATTTTGCCGCCCCTGCCGCCCCCAAGGTAAACGCTCTGTCCTCTGTTTACGGCACCGGGGACAGCATCTCCCTGAGCTGGAGCAATGCCAGCCTCGCCACCCACTACAACGTCTACGTGGATGCCAAGCAGGCCGACGGCACCTGGAAGGAAAACGATAAGTACTACTTCTACGCCACCTCTCCCTTCTCCATAGAGCCTCTGCCTGCGGGAGAATACCGGGTAAAGGTCCAGGCCACCAACGGCAACAATTGGACCTACGCCAACTCCGACTACCAGACCTTTACGGTGAAGTCAGGGTACCTCACCGTCACCTATAACCCGGACGGAGGAAGCACCTCGGTGACCTCCCAACTGGCGAAAAAGGGCGAAAAATACACCCTGACCAACCCCACCAAATCCGGCGCCGCCTTCCTGGGGTGGTACACCGCCGACGGAAAGATGGTGAACAATTCCTCGGTCATCTCCACCACCCAGGGCCACACCCTCACCGCCAAGTGGAGCACCACCGGCGTGGGTTTCCAGAAGGGAGCCGCTTACGGCGGGCAGTTTACCGACGTGTCCAAAACCGCCTGGTATTATGACAGCATCGCCTCGGTCTACGCCTACGGCCTGATGAACGGCGTGGAATCCAATAAGTTTAAGCCCAGCGACCAGGTGACCGCCGCCCAGACCATTACCCTGGCCGCCCGGATGCGGAAGCTCTACCTCACCGGGGACGGTACCTTCTCCGTCACCTCCCCCTGGTACAAGGCATACACAGACTATGCCATCAGCCAGAAAATCATCTCTGCCGCTCCCTCGGACATGAACGCTGCCCTCACCCGGCAGGAGTTTGCCACCATTCTGGCCAACGCTCTGCCTGATGCCGCTCTGCCCGCGATCAATTCTGTTGCCGACGGCTCCATCCCCGATGTGTACCGGTCTGACAGCGCCATCTACAAGCTCTACCGGGCGGGCATCTTTGCCGGCAACGACGACGCCGGTACCTTCCGTCCTAACGCTCCCATCTCCCGGGCTGAAGTGGCCGCCGTGCTGGTGCGCATGGCCGATCCCAACACCCGGATGCTCTTTACCTTAAAGTAATGGGCGGGAAGAAACACCGGGGACTGGCTCTCCTGGCTGCCGCCGGAGGGCTCACCCTGCTTCTGGGCCGCACCGACCGGCTGACGACAGTTACTTACCCGGTGAAAACC
Organism: Oscillospiraceae bacterium; assembly: GCA_016296565.1. Classification (GTDB taxonomy): domain Bacteria; phylum Bacillota; class Clostridia; order Oscillospirales; family Oscillospiraceae; genus Evtepia. The sequence continues at coordinate 1,236 of JAEDJB010000016.1, read as the reverse complement.
GGAAAACTGACTGGTCCCCTCCGGCTAGCTCTGGTCACGGACCTGCATTCCTGCCAGTACGGAAAAAATCAGCAGGAGCTGCTGGACGCCATTGCCCGGCAGGCCCCTGACGCTCTCCTGCTGGGCGGCGATATTCTGGACGACCATCTGCCCCGGGCGCCCGGGGAACAGTTTGTCACCCAGGCGGCCCAGCGCTGGCCAACCTTCTACGTCACTGGCAACCACGAGTTCCGCACCGGCGAAATTGACTCCATCAAACGCTTTTTGACCCAAACCGGCGTTACGGTTCTGGCAGGGGACTGCGTGCCCTTCTCCGCAAAGGGCCAGACCATCCAGCTCTGCGGGGCAGATGACCCGGAGGGCGTCGGGCAGGCGGCTATGAACGCCCAACTGGCCCAAGGGGCAGCCGCGGTGGATCGGGAACTTTGTACGGTCCTCCTGGCCCACCGGCCGGAGTTTATCAATCTGTACCGGTCTTACCCCTTTGACCTCATTCTCTCCGGCCACGCCCATGGGGGACAGTGGCGCATTCCCGGTCTGATCAACGGCCTGCTGGCTCCCGGTCAGGGACTCTTCCCGGACTATGCCGGAGGACGGTATGAATTTGAAAACTGCACCTTCCTTGTCAGCCGGGGTCTGGCCCGGGAGACTACCCGGGTCCCTCGCCTCTTCAACCCGCCGGAGCTGGTCATCATAGCGCTCACCTGAGCAAAGAAAGGACGATATTTTATGGATAAAGGATCGCTGCGCATGATGCAGGTTTTTCTCTTTGCCGCCATCGTGCTGCTGGGAGGCACCTACTTCCCGCTCATCAGCATGATTGAGCCCCTGAAGATCACCCTGCTCATCAGCTTTTTCCTGTTCTACGGGGTCATGGGCAACCTGATGCACCGGCTGTTCGGCAAGGGAAAAGGGGGCAAGCTCTTCCTCATGACCCTGGGCTTCACCGCCCTGGGACTGGTGGGCCGGTTCCTTCTGGCCAGCGGAAACACCGCCGACTTCACCCTGGAAAATGTCCTGGGCTTTCTCATCACCATCCCGGCCTATACCATCATGGCCTATAAGCTGATTCCCCGGTCGGAGTGACAACCAAACACAAAGAGAACACAAAAACACCCGCTCGTTTGAGCGGGTGTTTTGTCGTCACAGATCATGTTGTACTTACTCCTGATCCCAGTTGAGGGGAGCAACATCCTCATAGTGACCGCTGTCGTTGCGCCACTCAGCATTTCAATC
>JAEDJB010000148.1 GCA_016296565.1 Oscillospiraceae bacterium | reverse complement strand
ATCCCATCACACGAGGTAACAAACAGTTATGGCAAAAAAGAAGAACCCGGACCAGGGGAAGAAGCGGGTCAATCCCGAAGGGGTCATGGGCCTGAAGGCCCAGGTCCTGGAGCAGCCTATCACCGACACCCTGGAAATCAACTACATGCCCTACGCCATGAGCGTCATCATCTCCCGGGCCATCCCGGAGATTGACGGCTTCAAGCCCTCCCACCGGAAGCTCCTGTACACCATGTACCAGATGAAGCTGCTGGGGGGAAACCGCACCAAGTCCGCCAACGTGGTGGGGGCCACCATGAAGCTCAACCCCCACGGGGACGGGGCCATCTATGAAACCATGGTCCGCCTCTCCAAGGGCTACGGCGCCCTGCTCCACCCCCCCGTGGACTCCAAGGGCAACTTCGGCAAGGTCTACTCCCGGGACATGGCCTACGCCGCCTCCCGGTACACCGAGGTGAAGCTGGACCCCATCTGCGCAGAGCTCTTCCGGGACATTGACAAAAACGTGGTGGACTTCACCCCCAACTACGACGGCACCCTCACCGAGCCTCTGCTGCTGCCCACCTCCTTCCCCAACATTCTGGTCTCCGCCAACATGGGCATCGCCGTGGGCATGGCCTCCAACCTGTGCGGCTTCAACCTGGGGGAGGTGTGCGACACCGCCATCGCCCGGATCAAAAACCCGGAGGCCGACCTGCTGGAGACGCTGAAAGCCCCTGATTTTCCCACCGGCGGCCTGCTGCTCTATGACCGGCAGGAGCTGGAGGGCATCTACCGCACCGGCCGGGGCTCCTTCAAGGTCCGGGCCAAATGGCGGTATGTGAAGGCGGAAAACCTCATTGAAATCTACGAGATTCCCTACACCACCACCGCTGAGGCCATCATCGACAAGGTGGCCGAGCTGATCAAAGGCGGGAAGATCCGGGAAATCTCCGACATGCGGGACGAAACCGACCTGTCCGGCCTGAAGCTGGCCATTGACCTCAAGCGGGGCGCCGACCCGGACAAGCTTATGCAGAAGCTCTTCCGGGCCACCCCCCTTCAGGATTCCTTCGCCTGCAACTTCAACATCCTCATTGACGGCATGCCCAAGGTCATGGGGGTGGGAGAAATTCTGGACCGCTGGACCCAGTGGCGGTCGGACTGCGTCCGCCGCTCCGCCCAGTTCACCCTGGGGCAGAAGCGGGACAAGCTCCACCTGCTCCGGGGCCTGGCCGCCATCCTGCTGGACATTGACAAGGCCATCGCCATCATCCGGAACACCGAGCTGGACGCCATGGTGGTGCCCAACCTGATGGATGGCTTCGACCTGGACCGGGTCCAGGCGGAGTATGTGGCGGACATCCGCCTGCGGAACATCAACAAGGAGTATATCCTCAAGCGCACCGCCGAAATCCAGCAGCTGGAGAAGGACATTGCCGACCTGGAGGACCTGATCGCCAAGCCCGCCCGCATCCGGCGGGAGATCATCAGGCAGCTGGAAGGGGTCAAGAAGGCCTACGCCCTTCCCCGGCGCACGGAGATCCTCTACGAGGACCCCCTGGCGGAGATTCCCGCCGAGCTGGAAACCGCCCCTGCCTACCCGGTCCACCTGTTCCTGTCCCGGGAGGGGTATTTCAAAAAGATCACCCCCCAGTCTCTCCGCATGTCCGGGGAGCAGAAGTACAAGGAGGGGGACGGCCCCGCCTTCCGCTGGGAGGCCACCAACGCCGCCGAGCTGATGCTCTTCACCGACCGGCAGCAGTGCTACAAGACCTGGGTCAGCTCCTTTGACGACGCCAAGGCCAGCGTGCTGGGAGACTACCTCCCCGCCCGGCTGGAGATGGAGGAGGGGGAGACCATCCTCTGGGCCTGCCTGCCCGGGGACTACGCCGGCCACCTGCTGTTCTTCTTTGAAAACGGTAAGGCCGCCCGGGTGCCCCTGTCCGCCTACCAGACGGTGACCAAGCGGAAGAAGCTCACCGGGGCCTACTCCGACAAGAGCCCCTTAAAAGCAGTGCTCTTCCTGCCGGAGGACACCGAGGAGGAGGTGGTCCTCTACTCCAACGAGGGCCGCGCCCTGCTCTTCCCCACGGAGCAGATCCCCCTGAAAACCACCCGCAGCACCCAGGGCGTCCAGGTGATGACCCTGAAAAAGTCCTACAAGGTCCAGGGGGCCCAGGCGCTCTCCCAGACCCCCATTGTGAACAAATCCCGCTACAAGGCCCGCAGCCTTCCCGCCGCCGGCGCGCTGCTGAAGGCTGAGGACCAGGGGGACACCCAGCTGTCCCTGCTGTAACCCCCCCCGCTTGAGAAAGGAGGCTCCGCACATGAAACGAACCCTGGCGGTCCTGCTCTGCCTGTGCGCCCTCCTCACCGGCTGCACTCCCATGCTGGAGCGCAGCTACGCCTCCGAGACCCCTCACGTCCAGTTCTCCGACGAGTCCCAGAACGCCTCCATCCTCCGGGCGGAGACCTACCAGGGCCTGGTCAGCGCCCTGCTCCACCTGGTGAGCCAGGGGGAAGAGGACGGGGTGATCCGCCTGTACCAGTACGTCAGCGTCTCCGGCTCCGCCGCCAGCGACGTGGACCAGGCCTGCCTGGAGGTCACCCAGGAGGACCCCCTGGGGGCGTACGCGGTGGACTACATTAAGTACGACGTGGGTCAGACGGCGGCCTATTACGAGGTCACCGTGAAGCTGGCCTACACCAGAACTCCCCAGGAGATCGCCCATGTGATCTCCGTCACCGGTACTTCCGCCATCGCCCAGGAGCTGCGGGACCAGCTGGCCTTCCTGCCCCAGCAGGCGGTGTTCCGGGTGAGCTACTTCACCGGGGAGGACAGCGCCGAGAGCATCCGCCAGGGGGTGCTGGAGGCTTACGGCCAGCAGACCCTCCGCCTGCCTCCCCTGGAGGAGGTCCAGGTGAACCTCTACCCGGACAGCGGCCAGCAGCGGGTGGTGGAGATCCTGCTGACCTGGGGAACCCAGGAAGAAAATTTTTAAAAAACGCGAAAAAAGTTGTTGACAAACCGGCAGGAGCGTGATATTATAACTCTTGTCGATGCGAGTGTAGCTCATCTGGTAGAGCGCCACCTTGCCAAGGTGGAGGTAGCGAGTTCGAGCCTCGTCACTCGCTCCATTGATTCCCTGCCCAATCGGGCGGGGAATTTTTTATTGTCCCACAAACAAACTCGCTGCCTCCACCCAAATCCGCGGGGTAACCGCGGATTTTTCAATCCAGGAGGTCCCGGGGTCCCCGCAAAAGCGCAGCTTTTGTGGGGTGGCTTTAGCGGGTTCGAGCCTCGTCACTCGCTCCATCAATCCCCTGCCCAATCGGGCGGGGGATTTCTTTATTGTCCCATAAGCAACGGACGGGCGGCTGATAGCCGCCCCTACAAGCGTTATGATACCCTCCACGTAAGCGGGCGAACACAGTTCGCCCCTACAGGGTGACCTCCTCCGGCGGGACGCCCAGGAGGAGCTGCACCCCGGCGCAGGCCAGCACGTGGAAGGGGGAGGTATGGCCAGTCCGGGGCAGGCGAATCTCCTGGCACTCCAGGCAGTCCCCGGTGAGGGTCACCACCTCCCGCTGGAGGGACAGGCACAGGTCCTTCTCCCCCAGGCTGGACAGGCTCAGGGAGTCCTTGGGGGACACCCCGTAGCTCACCGCCCAGCCAGCCTCCACTTCCCCCACCAGGGGCGCCAGCCGCCCGGGCACCAGCAGGGCCCGGCAGAGGGCAGGGACCGCGTCCTCCCCCCGCAGGTCCTGGGACACCACCAGCAGGTCTGCTCCCTTCCCCCGGGGCAGGTCCCCCGCCGGGCACAGGCAGATCTGCTCCCGGAGCCCCGCCGGAAGGTGTGCCGCCAGGAAGGAGGACAGTCCCCCGCCGCTCTCCAGGACCCCAATGGTATACATGCGCCGTCCCTCCCTTTCTCCCCCCTAGTATGAGAAAAATCCGCAGTTTTATCCCGGAACGGCCGGATGTTCTTGACATTTCCCCCCATCAGTCCTACAATATTCTTTATCGCAACGAAACCTCGTATTTGAGATTTTATCATAAAGGATGGAACACTATGGCAAAGGATAACAAGAAGAAAGTGGAACAGATCACCGACATGGAGGTGGACTTCGCCCAGTGGTACACCGACGTGTGCAAGAAGGCCGAGCTCATCGACTACTCCTCCATCAAGGGTATGTTCATCTACCGCCCCTATGGCTACGCCATCTGGGAGAACATCCAGAAGGAGCTGGACCGGCGCTTTAAGGAGACCGGCCA
>JAEDJB010000147.1 GCA_016296565.1 Oscillospiraceae bacterium | reverse complement strand
TCGCAGCCCTCGTGGTCCATCAGGCTGTCCAGCACCTTGGGCTGGCCCGGCGAAAGACCCAGCTCCCGCTGGGCCCGGGAGACAACCTGCCGGCTGAAGCAGGCGTGAGACTTCATGAGCAAATAGTGCAGGGAATCCATCGGGTCACCTTCTATAGACAAATAATTAGCTTTCTTATGATAAGAAAGCTAATTATTCTTGTCAAGAGGGAGAAAAATCTATCAGTTCTTCCCCTCCTGGGCTGCAATTTTTTCCGCCAGGTCGGTGAGGTAGACCCACCGTTCCATCTTCTCCTCCAGCTGGGCGTTCAGGGCGGTCTGCCGGTCGGAGAGCTCCTGGACCTTCACATAGTCGCTGCCGGCGGCGGTCATGTCCCGCTCCACCTGGGCAAGCTCTTCTTCCAGGGCGGCGATGTCCTCCTCGATGGTGTCAAACTCCCGCTGCTCCTTGAAGGTAAACTTCAGCTTTTTCTGCCGGGCAGGCTTTTCCTGCTTGGGTACCTTTTCTTTCTTCTCCGCCTGCTCCAGTTCCCGGTCCTCCTGGCGGCGCTTTTCCAGGTAGTCGGAGAAGTTGCCGGTGTACCTCCGGATAACGCCTCCCTCGCCTACCTCGAAGATTTGGTCGGCCATTTTATCCAGGAAGTACCGGTCGTGGGACACCGCCAGCACCGCTCCGGGGAAGGTCTCCAGGTACTCCTCCAGGATGGCCAGGGTGGTCACATCCAGATCGTTGGTGGGCTCGTCCAGCAGCAGGATGTTGGGGGCCTCCATGAGCACCGCCAGCAGGTAGAGCCGCCGCCGCTCCCCACCGGAGAGCTTGCCGATGGGCTGACCCTGCAGCTGGGTGGGAAACAAAAATCGCTCCATCATCTGGCTGGCGGAGAAGCTGCCTTCCCGGGTTTTTACCTCCCCGGCAATCTCGTGGATGTAGTCGTACACCCGCTGGTTCAGGTCCAGTTCCCGGCCCTCCTGGGAGAAGTAGCCGATGCGGACGGTTTCCCCCCAGTCCACGGTGCCGGAGTCGGGGAACACCTTCCCGGCGATAAGGTTCAGAAGGGTGGACTTGCCCGCGCCATTGTGGCCGATGATGCCCACCCGGTCGTCCCGGGCCACCCCGTAGGTGAAGTGGCTGATCACCGTCCGGCCGCCGAAGGATTTGGTCACGTCGTTCAGCTCCACCGTCTTGCGCCCCAGGCGGCTGGACAGGGTGGCCATCTGGACGGACTGGTCCGTTTCCGGGCCGGACTGGGCCTTCAGGGCCTGGTACCGGGCAATGCGGTCCTTGTTTTTGGTCCGCCGGGCCTGGGCCCCCCGCATGATCCACTGGTACTCCACTCGCAGGATGGACTGGCGCTTCCTCTGGGCGGCCTGCTCCATCTCCTCCTGCTGGGTTTTCAGCTCCAGGTACTTGGAATAGTTGGCCTCATAGTGGCGGATGTGGCAGTGGGAGAGCTCGGTGATCCGGTTTGCCACCCGCTCCAGGAAGTACCGGTCGTGGGTGACCATCACAAGGCCCCCGGTAAACTTTTGCAGGTACCCCTCCAGCCAGAGGACCATGTCGCTGTCCAGGTGGTTGGTGGGCTCGTCCAGGATGAGCACATCTGCCGGGTGAAGGAGTACCGCTGCCAGGGCCACCCGTTTCCGCTGGCCGCCAGAGAGGGTGCCCACCCTCTGGTCAAACTCGGTGATTCCCAGCCGGGTGAGCATGGTCTTGGCCTCGTACTCCATGAGAGTGCGGAAATCCGGGGAAAAATCCGAGAAAACCTGCTCCAGCACGGTGGCCTCCGGGTCCATTTTGGGGTTCTGGCTTAAAAAGCTCACCTGGACATTGGGGTCCCGGGAGACCGTCCCCCGGTCGGGGATCAGGTCCCCGGCCAGAACCCGGAGAAAGCTGCTTTTTCCCGTGCCGTTGATGCCGATGATGCCGATCTTGTCCCCCTCGTTTAAATACAGGGTGACGTCGTCCAGCAGCTGCTTCAGGCCGAAGTTCAGGGATATGTGTTCCGCAGATAAGAGCATGGCGGGGCCTCCTTTGGGGTGTGCGCCCTGGACAAGGGCGGTCTTTTCTAGTATCATAATGGGCATCGACGAAAAAAGCAAGGAGGGATTCCCATGGAATGGGCGGTTTTGGGGGGCTTCTGCGCCCTGCTCTTTGCCAGCGTGGCCTGGGGCTTCTCCATCCTCTGGGCCCTGCTGGGGGGCTACCTGCTGTTCTTCGCCTATGGCCTGTTCCGGGGACACCGCCCGGCGGCCCTGGCCCGGATGTCCTTCCAGGGCATCCGCACCGTGGGGCACATCCTTTTTCTCTTTCTTCTCATCGGGATGATCACCGCCCTGTGGCGGGCGTCGGGGACCATTCCCTTTCTCATCTATCACGCGGCGGGGCTGATCTCCCCGGCCCTCTTTCCTCTGCTGGTCTTCCTTCTGTGCAGCGCCATGTCCTTTCTCACCGGGACCTCCTTCGGCACCGCCGCCACGGTGGGAACCATCTGCATGACCATGGCGGCCGCCATGGGCCTGTCCCCGGTGCTGGCGGCTGGGGCCATCCTCTCCGGGTCCTTTTTCGGGGACCGGTGCTCCCCCATGTCCACCAGCGCTCTGCTGGTCTCCGCCCTGACGGAGACCGACCTGTACGCCAACCTGAAGGCCATGGTGCGCACCGCCTGGGTTCCTCTGCTCCTCACCTGCGGGATCTATCTGGCGGGAGGACTGATCCACCGGACGGGGACCTTCTCCCCGGAGATTGTAGCTCCCTTTGCCCAGGGGTTCCGGCTGCACTGGGTTTCCGTTCTCCCGGCTGTGGTCATTGTGGTGCTGTCCCTGCTGAAATGCAAGGTGAAGATCACCATGGGCCTGAGCATTCTGTGCAGTGCCGTTCTCTGCCTGGCCCTTCAGGGCATGAGCCTGGAAGAGCTGCTCCGGGCTGCCCTGGTGGGGTACACCCCTGCCCTGCCGGAGCTGACCGAGCTGCTGGCCGGCGGCGGGGTGGTGTCCATGGCAAAGCCCTTCTGCATCGTGTGCATCTCCTCCACCTTCTCCGGGCTTTTTGACGGCACGGGCCTGCTGAAGGGGCTCAAGGCCGCCACCCACCGGCTGGCGGAGAAGGTCACGCCCTTCGGAAGCCTGCTGGCGGTGGCGGCGGTCACCTGTCTCATCGCCTGCAACCAGACCCTGGCCATCCTGCTCTCCCACTCCCTGTGCCGGGAGGATTTCACCCGGGAGGAGCTGGCCATCGGCCTGGAAAACACGGCGGTGGTTCTGGCTCCGTTGGTTCCCTGGTCCATTGCCGGGGCGGTGCCTTTGGCCTCTTTGGGGGCGCCTACTGCGGCGCTGGCGGCGGCCTGCTATCTCTACCTGATCCCTCTGTGGGATCTGGCGGTGCACCTGAGAAAACGGCGGCTCACAGCAAAAGCCAGGTAATCACCGGCAGGGTCACGGCGCACAGGATGGTGCTGAGAAAGTTAATCTTGGAGGCCAGGGCGTCGTTTGCCCCGAAGCGCACGCTGAGAATGGTAATCATCGCCGCGCTGGGGCAGGCGCTGATGATTACCAGCACTCCCAGGGTCAGGCTGCCCGCCGGCAGGAAAAGGCCCAGCACCAGCCAGGCGGCCAGAGGACACAGCAACAGCCGCACCAGGCTCACCACCCAGGCCCTGCCGTCCAGCAGGGCCTGCTTCATGGGCACATGGCTCAGGGACACACCCACCACCACCATGGACATGGGCACCGTCACCGCCCCCAGGGCGCTGATGGTATCTGCCGCCAGAGCCGGGAGGGTCAGGCCGGTGAGGAAAATCACCACGGCGGCCAGGGTGGCCAGCAGAGGCGGCGTCAGAATCTCCCGGAACCGGAGCTGTCCTCTCCCCTCCCCTGCCCGGAGGCTTGCCACCCCCACGGTGTACAGCAGCAGGTTGAAGGGCAGGTTGGACAGGGAAGCACAGAACACCGCCCGGTCCCCAAACAGGGCCTGAACCACGGGAAAGCCGATGAACATGTTGTTCATGAAAAAGACCGACAGCCAGGCAACGCTCCGGTCCCGCCCCTGAAAGGGGAGAATCCGGGCGGCCAGCCAGCCCAGGCCGCCCCCCAGAAAGAACATGACAAAGACGGCGACAGCGGCCATCGCCAGCTCTCCCCGGGTCATGCTCCCCGCCCCGCCCAGGGCGGCGTTCAGAATAGTCGCCGGGAGAAAGACGTTCATCACCAGGCGGCTGGCCTTCTGGCTGAAGGCGCTGTCGATCCACCCGGCCTTGGCGCAGCCGAAGCC
>JAEDJB010000146.1 GCA_016296565.1 Oscillospiraceae bacterium | reverse complement strand
CTCCCGGGCGATGGTGACGATGACCCCGGGGTGAGAGGGCCGGATGACGGTGGCGGCAGCCTCCGGCAGCTGAGCGGGAGCGGCAGCCTCGTCGGCGCGGAGCTTCTGGAAGAAGCGGAGGGTGAGAGCAGCGGCCACGATCATGGCGATCAGGTCTGCGGCGGGAGCGGCAAAGAGGATGCCCTTGACCCCGAAGAACTGGGGGAGAAGAATGCACAGAGGCACAAAGCACACCAGGTCCCGGATGAGGGAGGAGGCGGCTGCCTTGCCGGGGTGACCCACCGCCTGGAAGAAGATGGAGGTCATCTTGATGAGGCAGGTAAAGGTCACCAGGGACAGGAAGATGCGGAAGGTGAGCAGGGCAAACTCCCAGTAGAGGGGGTCTCCCGCCCCGAAGATGCCGATGACCACCTGGGGGCACAGCTCGAAGATCAGCGTGGAAACCAGCCCCACCGCCAGGATGGACAGGAAGATCAGCTTGTAGGTCCCCCGGACCCGTTCATACTTCCGTGCCCCGTAGTTGTAGCCCAGAATGGGCTGGCCCCCCAGAATGATGCCCACCACGATGTTGATGACGATGGACATCTGGGTAATGAAGGTGGAGGCCCCCAGCTGCACCGCCCCCCGGAACACCCGAAAATCCGGCAGGAAGTTCTTTCTGGTCAGATGGAAGGTCTTGGTGCGGGTGGCGTAGTAGATGACGCTGAGGACAAAGGAGAGAATCTGGCCCAGCACCGTTGCGTAGGCTGCACCCCGGACTCCCCAGTGCAGGCCGAAGATGAAGATGGGGTCCAGAATGATGTTCAGCACCGCCCCGCCGGTGGTGGCTGCCATGGAAAATTTGGGGCTGCCGTCGGCGCGGATGACCCCGTTCATGGCGTTGGCCAGCATATAGATGGGCAGGGCGGCCAGCAGGATGGAAAAGTACTCCATGGACATGCCGATGGTGGTGTCCGAGGCGCCGAACAGCCGGAGCAGGGGCTCCTTGCACAGGGTGGCGGCTGCCATGAGCACCAGGCTGATGAGGAAGGTGATGGTCAGGCCGCTGCCGATGCACTTGGGGGCGTTCTGGGTGTCCCCCTTGCCCTGGCAGAGGCTCAGGTAGGCGGCGGACCCGTCCCCCACGCACCAGGCGAAGGCCAGGGAGATGATGAGGATGGGGAAGACGATGCCGGTGGCGGCGTTGCCCAGGTACCCCAGCTCGCTGTTGCCGATGAAAATCTGGTCCACGATGTTGTACAGCGCGCTCACCAGCAGGGAGAGAATACAGGGGATGGAGAAGGTGCGCAGGAGCTTCCCCAAGGGCGCCTGGCCCAGATACTGGTTTTGATCAGACTGCATAGGAAAAATCCTCCTTTTCAAAAAATGCAAAAAAAGTGCGTAGAATTGTTAGAAATTCTACGCACTTTTGGCTGCTAACACAGCTAAGATACCATAAAAAGTTTGGAAAATCAAGGGTTGGCAGGTTCGATTTGTGAAATCCGACGAACCGTTGCCTCCTCCAGCTTGTGGTCTTTGATGCGTTCCACATGAATCTGGAGCCGGTCAGTGCGCAGCCAGATGGTCCGCCCGTCCTGGGGCACGGAGCCGTACAGGCCGAACACATACCCGGCGAAGGTCTCGTACTCCTCCACCGGCAGGTCCAGCCCCAGCGCCCGGGCCACATCGTCCATGCTGGCGGAGCCGCGGATCTGCCAGGTCTGGCTGTCCAGCTGCTGGATCTCCGGCAGCTCGCCCTCCGTTTCGATCTCGCCCACCAGCTGCTCCAGCAGGTCCCGGATAGTGACCACCCCCAGCATTCCCCCGTGCTCGTCCAGGACCACCGCGTAGTAGCGGCGGCGGGCCTTCATCTGCTTGAAGAGCATGTCGGCCTTGACGGTCTCGGGGACGAAGAAGGGGGGCTTGACCAGGGCATCCAGAATCTCCGGGACGGTGGCGTCCTGCATCCGGAAGAAGTCCCGGGCGTCCAGCACCCCTACCACCTGGTCCACGGTCTCCCGGCAGACGGGGTACCGGGTGTGGCGGGTGGAGAGGATGACCTGGGCCCACTCCTGGGTGGTCTGGTCGGTCCAGAGCAGGTCCAGCTCCGTGCGGTGGGTGGCAAACTCCCCCACGGTGATGTCGTCAAACTCGAACACGTTGGTGATAAACTCCTTGGTCTCGCTGTCAAAGACCCCTTTCTCGCTGCCCCGGTCGATCATCATCTTGATCTCCTCCTCGCTGACCTCCTCCTCGTCGGCGTTGGGGTCGATGCCCAGCAGGCGGAGGACCAGGTTGGTGGAGGCGGTGAGAATGGCCACCACCGGGGCAAAGACCTTGGAGATGGCGGAGATCAGGGCGGAGAGAGCCAGGGCCAGAGGCTCGGCCTTTTTCATCCCCAGGCGCTTGGGGACCAGCTCCCCGAACACCAGGGTGAAGTAGGACAGCAGGAGGGTGATGAGCACCACGGACAGGGTGTCCAGGGTGGCGGCGGGGAGGGGAATCCCGGCGGCCAGGAGCAGGCCGGTGAGCCGGTCGGAGAAGTTATCCGCGGCAAAGGCGCTGCCCAGAAAGCCGGACAGGGTGATGGCGATCTGGATGGTGGCCAGGAACCGGGCGGGGCGGCTGGTGAGCCGGGCCAGGCGCAGGGCCCGTTTGTCTCCCTGGGACACCAGCTGGGCCAGCTTGTTGTCGTTCATGGAGATCACGGCAATCTCCGCGCAGGCGAAGACCGCGTTGAGGGAGATGAGGATCAGCTGAAGAAGAATGGGGAGCAGAATATCGTGTTCCATGGAGCATCCCTCCTAATACAAGAAGTAGTGTATCACACTCCCGGATTTGGGTCAATCGAAGGGCGGGGCACGGAAAAATTTCCGGAAAACCAGAAAAAACTCCTTTACTTTTCCTGCGGCGGCTGTTATAATAACTTGGTACTTGAGCGATACGCGCCAGTAGCGTAATGGATAGCGCATCAGATTCCGGTTCTGAGGGTTGGGGGTTCGAGTCCCTTCTGGCGTGCCAAGTAAAAAAGTCTTGAAACTGTTAAGGTTTCAGGACTTTTTTATTTTTTTCCAATGTTGAAAAAGAGCTGTGGCAGGCAAAAAGCGCACAAAAAAGCGCACAAATGGCGAAACAACCTCAAGTTGATCATTGATGCACCAGAAAGAAAGGTGTGTCTGACATGGCAAATATCAGGGAAAGTAAGAAGAATGGCAAGGTAATTTCCTATCGTTTTACGACCTGTTTGGAACGGGATGCGCAAGGGAAACAGATTCGCCGGTACTGTACCTGGATACCACCGGAAGGGTTGACCCCCGCGAAAGCAAGGAGAGCGGCTGAAAGAGCTGCTGACATGTGGGAGCAGGAGATCAAGGTCGAATATGAAAAGGCAAGGGAAGAAGGGAATGAATGCCAATCCTATGCGTTGCCGCCTGAGAAACGGCGTGACGATTTCGTGTCGTTTGTAAATGACACATGGTTTTCACTGTATATCTGCAATGGAGACCGTAAGCAAACAACAGTGGCTTTCTACGAGGATATCGCGAAGTATATTACTGCCTATTTTAAGGGAGCGATTCTTCAAGACATTACCCCGATTCAAGTTCGGCAGTATCTCCGGCATTTGCGCACAGAGCATGAACAGAGAACAGGCAGACCGTTGTCGGCAAGATATCTGCGCCATCAGTATGGGGTGTTAAAAAATATTTTTGGGTATGCGGAGAAAAATGATATGGTTGCGAAGAATCCAATGAACCGTGTCAGCCCTCCGATCATACCGAAACAGCCTGTAGATGCGCTTACCATTGAACAAGCAGCGGAGTTTTTCGAGAAACTGGCTGAGTGTCCGCTGGACTTCCGTACCCTGCTTCATTTGCTCCTTACGACAGGACTGAGAAGGGGAGAGGCCATCGGCATCAAATGGAAGGATTTTGATGAAAGGAACGGGCTGCTTCATATCGAGCGGTCGGTTACCCATACGACCCAGACAGGGACGGTAGTAAGCACGCCTAAGACGACATCAAGCATCAGAGATGTTCCCCTTATGTCCAGTACGCTCCGCTTGATGCAGCAGTTAAAGAGGCAGAAGAAACGGGACTATCCCAATACGATCTTAAGTGAGGCGTTTGTGTTTCATAGCAGAAGGGATGTTTTTCGCCCGTGTTCCCCAAGTGCTGTAACGCAGCGGGTGAAGAGATTCATGAAGAGAAGTGGCTTGCCAGATATGTCCCCCCATGATTTACGTCATTCATGCGCAACGCTCCTGCTGTCCCACGGCGCGGACATTAAGAGCGTACAGGAAATCCTGGGACACGCCAACGCAAGCACAACGTTGAACTTTTACGTCAAGGCCGACATGGAGCAGATGA
>JAEDJB010000145.1 GCA_016296565.1 Oscillospiraceae bacterium | reverse complement strand
TGATCCTGGACGACTCCACCTCCGCCGTGGACACCGCCACCGACGCCAAGATCCGGGCGGCCTTTGCCCAGGAAATCCCCAACACCACCAAGTTTATCATCGCCCAGCGGGTCGCCAGCGTGGCGGGGGCCGACCGGATTCTGGTGCTGGACGACGGCCGCATCAGCGGCTTTGACACCCATGAAAATCTGCTGGCCACCAACGAGATCTACCGGGATGTGTACCAGTCCCAGACCAGCGGCGGCGGCGACTTTGACGAAGGAGGCGACGACTGATGGCAGCACAAGCAAAAACCCAAGGCGCCCCCCGTGGTCCCCACGGCCCCCGGGGCCGGGGTCCCAGACCCAAGCTGGATCACCCCATGCAGACTCTCACACGGGTGCTGGGCTATGTGATGAGAAAATACCGGATCCACATTGTGGTGGTGATCGCCTGTATCTTCATCAGCGTCCTGGCCTCGGTGCAGGGGACACTCTTCATGAAGACCCTTATCGACAGCTACATTCTCCCCCTGCTGAAGGCCGTGCAGGCCGGGGGGCAGGCAGACTTCTCCGGTCTGGCCCGGGCCATCGCCCGGGTGGCCCTGTTCTACCTGTGCGGCGTGGCTGCGGGCTTCGCCCAGAGCCGCCTGATGATCTACGTCACCCAGGGCACCATGCGGGATCTGCGCAATGACATGTTCCAGCACATGGAGTCTCTGCCCATCCAGTATTTCGACACCCACCCCCATGGGGATATCATGTCCATCTACACCAACGATATTGACACCCTGCGCCAGATGATCAGCCAGAGTATCCCTCAGCTGCTCAACTGCTCCATCACCATCGTGAGCGTGCTGATCTCCATGCTGGTTCTCAGCGTGCCCCTCACCGGCCTGACTCTGGTGATGGTGGCGGTAATGCTCTTTGCCACCAAAAAGTTCGCCGGGCTCTCCGGCCGGTATTTCGTGGCCCAGCAGCGGGACCTGGGCAGCCTCAACGGCTTCATTGAAGAGATGATGGAGGGCCAGAAGGTGGTCAAGGTCTTCTGCCACGAGGAGAAGAACCTGGAGGAGTTTACCCGCCGCAACGAGGCCCTCTTCCAGTCCGCCAACAACGCCAACGCCTTCTCCAATATGCTGATGCCTGTCTCCGCCCAGCTGGGCAACGTCAGCTACGTCCTCTGCGCCGTGGTGGGCGGCATCCTGGCTCTGGGCGGCATCGGCGGCTTTACCCTGGGCGGGCTGGCCAGCTTCCTCACCTTCAACAAGAGTTTTAACATGCCCATCACCCAGATCAGCATGCAGCTGAACGCCATCGTCATGGGCCTTGCCGGCGCGGACCGGATCTTCCGCCTGCTGGACGAAAATCCGGAGACCGATGAAGGTAATGTCACCCTGGTCAACGCCAGGGAAAACGCCGACGGTTCCCTGTCCGAGACGGAAGAGCGCACCAACCTGTGGGCTTGGAAGCGGCCCGGGAAGGACGGCGGCCCCGCCGAGTATATTCAGGTCCAGGGGGACGTGACCTTCGACGACGTGGACTTTGGCTATACCGACGAGAAGATCGTCCTGCACAACATCAAGCTCTACGCCACCCCCGGCCAGAAGATCGCCTTCGTGGGCTCCACCGGCGCCGGCAAAACCACCATCACCAACCTGATTAACCGGTTCTACGACATCCAGGACGGCAAGATCCGCTACGACGGGGTGAACATCAACAAGATCAAGAAGGACGACCTGCGCCGCTCCCTGGGCATCGTCCTCCAGGACACCCACCTGTTCACCGGGACGGTCATGGAGAACATCCGCTACGGCCGCCTGGACGCCCGGGACGAGGAGTGTATTGCCGCGGCTCAGCTGGCCAACGCCCACAGCTTCATCACCCGCCTGCCCCAGGGCTACAACACCATGCTCCACGGGGACGGGGCCAACCTGAGCCAGGGGCAGCGGCAGCTGCTGGCCATCGCCCGGGCCGCTGTGGCCGATCCCCCGGTGCTCATTCTGGACGAGGCCACCTCCTCCATCGACACCCGCACGGAGATGCTGGTCCAGCAGGGCATGGACGGCCTGATGTACGGCCGGACCACCTTCGTCATCGCCCACCGGCTGTCCACCGTGCGCAACGCCGACTGCATCATGGTGCTGGAGGCCGGCCGCATCATTGAGCGGGGCAGCCACGAGGAGCTCATGGCCAAGAAGGGCCGGTACTACCAGCTCTACACCGGCAACAAGCCGGAGGCATCCTAAGTCCCGACAAAGCCTCGCAGAGTTTCGCCGCCGCAGCGGCGAAAGAAAATTCCATCATGTTTCCCAGCGGCATGTACGGCGGGAAACATACTGCCCGGCCTGCAAGTGTGCCCGAAGGGCGCGCGCAGAAGGCCGCACTCCCCTTGTCGAAAAAGGCAAGCCTTTTTCGACAAGTAAAACGCCCCCCTTTGACAAGGGGGGCGTTTCGTGTTACCCTCATAGATAGTATTGCTGATAAGGAGGTGTCCTCATGGACGGCACCTTTGACATTCTCATCATCGGCGCGGGAGCGGTGGGCTGCGCCGTGGCCCGGGAGCTGGCCCGGTATCAGCTCTCCATCGCCGTGGCAGAAAAGGAATGGGACGTAGCCGCCGGGACCAGCGGCCGGAACTCTGCTGTGGTTCACGCTGGATTCAACAACCGACCAGGAAGTCTCATGGCCAAGTTCTGCGTGGAGGGCAACCAAGGCTTTGAGGCCGCCTGCCGGGAGCTGGACGTGCCCTACCGCAAAACCGGCAAGCTCCTCACCGCCTTTGATCAGGAGGACCTGGCTACCCTCCGCCACTTAAAAGAGCAAGGCGAGCGCAATGGCTGCAGGGGGCTGCGGCTGCTGGACCAGGCGGAGCTTCACGACCGTCTGCCCCAGGTAGGGGGCATCGGGGCCATGCTCTCCCCGGAGACCGCCGTCTTTGACCCCTTCCTCTATACCGTGGCCCTGGCAGAAAACGCCCTGGCCAACGGGGTACAGTTCTTTCTGGGGCACCCTGTCACCGCCATCCAGCCCACCCTCCAGGGCTTTTCCGTCACCGCCGGGGGGAAGGAATTTCTGGCCCGGCGGGTGATCAACTGCGCAGGGCTGTTCAGCGACCAGGTGGCCGCGCTGGCGGGGGTTGCGGGCTACCGCATCTACCCCTGCCGGGGGGAGTACTTCATCCTGGACCAGACGGACCCGCCCCTGCTCCCTCTGCCCGTCTATCCCGCCCCCAAGGCTGGAGCGGGAGGCTTAGGCGTCCATCTCACCCCCACCATCCACGGCAACCTACTCATCGGCCCCAGCGCCGAGTACATCGACTCCCCCGAGGACACTGCCTCCACCCGGCCGGTGATGGACGAGCTGCTCCGCCAGGCCCAGCAGCTGCTGCCGGGCCTGAGCCCCGGGAAGATCATCGGCGCCTTCTGCGGCGTCCGGCCCAAGCAGGCCCCGCCGGGAGAGGGAGGCTTCCGGGATTTCGTCATTCGGGAAGAGGAAACCTGCCCCGGGCTCATTAACCTGGTGGGGATCGAATCCCCCGGACTCACCTCCTCCCTGCCCATTGCCCGGCGGGTGGTTGAGATTGTAGGCCAGGGCATGGATTTGATGCCCAAGGCAGATTTTCAATCAGAGCGCCGGGGCATTCCCCGGTTCCGGGAAAAGTCCCCGGAAGAGCAGGCCGCCCTCATTGCCCAGGACCCGGAGTACGGGGACGTGGTCTGCCGCTGCCGGACCATCACCCGGGCGGAAATCCGACGGGCGGTGGAAAATCCCCTGGGCGTCAGAACCCTGGCGGGGATCAAGTACCGGGCCTGGGCCACCACCGGCCGGTGCAACGGGGGCTACTGCCTGCCCAAGCTGGCCCAGATGCTGGTGGAGGACTACGGCCTGGACCCCACCCAGGTCACCTACCGGGGACCCGGCTCCCCGCTGTTTACCGGGAGGGTGAAGCCATGAAGCAGGTTGACGTAATCATCATCGGCGGCGGGCCCGGCGGCCTGGCCGCCGCGGCAGGCGCCCGTCAGGCCGGGGCAGACTCCGTTCTGGTGCTGGAGCGGGAGGACAAGTCCGGCGGCATTTTAAACCAGTGCATCCATGACGGCTTCGGTCTCGTGCGGTACAAGGCCATGCTCACCGGCCCGGAGTACGCCAGAAAGGCCCGGCAGGAGGCCCTGGACGCCGGCGCCCAGATTCTCACCCGGGCCATGGTCACGGGGCTGACCCGGGACCGGGTGGTCACCGCCGTCACCCGCCAGGGGCTTTTCCAGGCCCAGGCCGGGGCGGTGGTGCTGGCCACCGGCTGCCGGGAGCGCACCCGGGGGGCCATCGCCATCCCCGGCTCCCGCCCGGCGGGCATCTACACTGCCGGAACCGCCCA
>JAEDJB010000144.1 GCA_016296565.1 Oscillospiraceae bacterium | reverse complement strand
TTTTTCGTCGTTGGGATGCTTACTTCTTTGCCGCCATGGCGGTGGCAATGGTCTTGCCGCCGATGGCGATGCGGTCCAGGCCGTTGTCGTGGAAGACCACGGTGAGGTTCTTGTCCTCGCCCAGGACCTCCTTCACCGCCCCCAGCATGTTCTCCGCCAGGGTGTTGACCTTCTCTTCCTTGGTGGGGCCGGCCTCAATGTTGACCACCACCATCTTCTGGTCGGCCAGGGGCTTGCCGTTTTCGTACAGGGTTTCATACTCCTTCACGAAGGTGTAAATGTGGGGAGCCTTCAGAACGGGGGCCGCTGCGTCATACAGCTTCTCCACCAGAACATTCTTCTTCTCCTGGTCCATCTTGGACACGTTGACATACATGCTGGGCATTGGTCAGTTCCTCCTTCTATTTTTTCACCGGTTGGGCGGTGAACATTTCCTGTATTTTTTCCGAAGGGCTCAGGACAGCGCGTCCGGGTCCTTTTTCTTGGTGAGCTTGGTCTCGGTGCCGTCCTCTTCCACGAAATACACGTTATCCAGCTGGGCCTCCAGGCTCTTCCGGATGGCGGCCAGGTACTCCAGGCGGAGCTTTGCCTGCTCCTGTTTTTCCTCGTGGGTCAGACCGATGGTCTTGCTCTTGCGCGCCAGCTCGTTGATGCGGGCGATCTGCTCTTCCGTCATAGCGTTCTTCCTTTCAAAACCATTAAATATACCGGGCCAGGGTGAGAATGATCCGCCCACGCTTGGAGGTGCCGCCCACGGCGGTGAGCACGCACTTGCCCAGCCCACGGCAGGTGAGGGTATCCCCCTCCTCCACCAGCTTGTCTCCCTTTTCCTGGGGCCGGTGGTTCACCATCACCCGGCCGGCCCGGATGAGCTCCGCCGCCCGGGAGCGGGGGATGGAAAATCCCGCCGCCAGCACCGCGTCCAGCCGGGGGGAGGCGACGGTGGCCCGGACCTCCTTGATCTGCCCCGGGGTGGGGATCAGGGCGGAGAGCGGGATTTCCTCCAGGCGCACCGGGTACCGTCCCGCCTTCTCCCACTGGGAGAGAAGGATGGGCAGGGTCTCCCCCAGCACCAGCACCTGGGCCCCGTCCTCGCCCAGCAGAATGTCCCCGATCTTCTCCCGGGTAATTCCTAAGCCCATGAGAGAGCCCAGGTAGTCCCGGTGGGTGAGCTGGGCCCCTGCGGGCGTTTTCACCTGAATGGCCCGCACGGGGCAGTCCTCCCCCTGCTGCCAGGTTTCCTCCTCCAGCCAGTCCGGCAGGAAAGCCCACAGCTTTCGCTCCGCCTCCGGGTAGCCGCCGAAGAGAACCCCCTGGCCCGGGGCCGCCGCCATCAGCAGGTCGGCGCTCTGGGCCTGCTCTGCCGGGGAGAGAAACCCTGTGTGGGTGGGCAGGCCCCGCTGTTCCGCCCGGGCCTGCTGGTCCAGCACCCGGGCCAGCAGCAGCCGCTGCTCCCCGTCCCGGGCGAATTTGTCCAGTAGCTCCCGCTTGTTCACCGGCGTCTCACCCCTCTTTTCAAACTTTTTGTAAAGTTTAGTATATCCCGCCAGACGGCCTATTGTCAACGGGAAAGATTCCGTTTATAATGTGGGGCATACGTTTCTATAGTTTGGCGGTCTGCGCCTTCCAGATCACGCCAAAATCACCAGATTGTGGAGGACTTTTATGAAACGCGTTTTATTCATCTACAACCGCCACGCAGGAAAGAACAAAACCTGGGCCGGCCTGTCTGACATGATCAACGCCATGACCGAGCAGCACTGCCTGGTCACCGCCTATCCCACCCAGTACCGGGGGGACGCGGGAGACGCTATCGTCCGCTGGAGCCAGGACTTCGACCGGGTGGTGGTGGCCGGCGGGGACGGCACCCTCAGCGAGGCCATCGCCGGAGCCCGCCGGGCGGAGAAGCCCCCGGTGATCGGCTACATCCCCGTGGGCACCACCAACGACTTCTCCCACAACCTGAACCTGCCCTCGGACAAGCTCACCGACCTGGCGGCCACCGCCGTCACCGGGGTTCCCCGGGTCCACGACCTGGGGCTGTTCAACGGCAGGAGCTTTCTCTATGTGGCCGCCTTCGGGGCCTTTACCGAGGTCTCCTATTCCACCCCCCAGAAATTCAAGAACCTGCTGGGCTACAACGCCTACCTGCTGGAGAGCGTCAAGAACCTGACCTCCATCAAGCCTCACCACATCAAGGTGGAGTACGGGGATCAGGTGATCGAGGGGGACTATGTCTACGGCATGGTGAGCAACACCACCTCCGTGGGCCGCATCCGCAACTTCCCCCCGGGAAACCCCGACCTGTCCGACGGCCTGCTGGAGCTCACCCTCATCTCCCCCATGCGGGAGATCAAGACCGTGGAGGAGTTCAGCCGCTACCTGCTCACCAGCGACCCCGCGGTGCTCAGCTCGGTGCTCTCCACCTACTCCGCCCCCAAGTTCACCATCACCACCGCCGAGGAGCTCCCCTGGTCCCTGGACGGGGAGGCCGGCGGAACCCACACCGTGGCGGAGATCGAGGCTCTGCCCAACGGGTACACCATCGTCCACGGGGCGTGACCAGCTTTTTGCACAAAAACTTTTGCATTTTTCTACAATTTTATTGACATTTTTTCTTTTAGGCGTATAATAAACTTACAAAAGGAAAATTAGTTCCAAGGAGGTCTTACCGATGAAGAAAGTGTTGTTACCCATTGACGGAAGCAAACGCAGTATCCGAACGGTGGAGATGGTGAAGCAGTTCTGCGACCCCGCCGAGTGCGAAATCGTCATCGCCAAGGTCATTGGCGCGCAGCTGTACCTGAACTCCATGGACGAAATCAAGCACCGGGCCGAGAAAGCCCAGCCTGAGCTGGACTCTGTAGCAGAGATGCTCCCCGGGTTCCAGGTGAAAACCCAGGTCCTGCTGGGCAGCGCCCCCGGCGTGGAGATTGTGGAGTACGCCAAGGAGATCGGCGCCGAGGCCATCATCATGACCCGGTCCAGCCGGGGTCCCTTGCGGAAGCTTGGCTCGGTGGCCACCTACATCGTGAAAAACGCTTCCTTCCTGGACGTCTACGTCATGCGGGAGGAAGGCGACGAATAAAAATCAGGGGAAAGGCGCGAGCCTTTCCCCTTTTTGTTCTTCACACACATCTTGCAAAAGGGAGGTACCCACTATGAAAAAGATCCTGCTGCCCATTGACGGAAGTGCCCGCAGCCTCCGCACCATCCAGATGGTGAAACAGACCTACACCCCGGCCCAGGTTCAGCTGACCATCCTCATGGTTCTGCCCGGGCAGATGCACATCGACGGCGAGCTGGCCATCCAGCGCACCAAGGAGAAGGCCCAGGAGGACCTGGTCGGGTTTGCTCAAATGCTGGAGGGCTACAACGTCCAGACCGACTTCCGCCGGGGCTCTCCCGGCCCGGAAATCGTTCACTACGCCCAGGAGAAGGGCTTTGACACCATCATCATGACCCGCTCCAGCCGGGGTCCCCTCCAGCGGCTGGGGTCGGTGGCCACCTACGTGGTAAAAAACGCGCCCACCCTGGATCTTTTCATCATGCGGGAGGCGGAGGAGGAATAACCTCCGCCGTGCTCTGAACAGACAGGCCCCCATTTCTTTGCAGAAATGGGGGCCTGTCTGTTTCCTCATCCCTCCAGCAGCATCTTCACCCGGTTGTACACCTGGGCGGGGCTGCCGCTGGAGTCCAGATCCACGCTGACCACCTTCCCCTGGGGAAACCGCCGGGCCAGGGCCGCGTACTGCCCCCGGCCGCAGACGTGGTTGGGCAGGCACCCGAAGGGCTGCATGGCCAGCACCCTGGAGCAGCCGGACCGGAGGTGGGCCGCCAGCTCCGCCCCCATGAGCCAGCCGTCGGCTACCTGTAAATTCATGCTCATGTCCCCTTCCGCCTGGCGACGAAAGACCGGGAAGGGGTCCAGGCTGCAAAACCCATGGGCCCGCAGCGCCTCTGTCATGCTCCGCTGAAGGCCCGCCAAAAGGGCGCTGACGGCCTTCCAACCGGCCCGTCGGGGCCCGCTGGTCCCGGCAATCTGGTTGTCAATGTAGTACAGGATGTACCAGGAAAAGCCGTTCACCGCCGCCTCGCAGCCCTCCCCCTCCAGAAAGGCCACCATGTCCCAGTTGCCCAGGGCGCAGTATTTGGTGTACAGCTCCCCCACAAGGCCCACCCGCTTTTTCGGCCCGCCGGTGCGGGGGATGGCGGCAAAATCAGCGGATATCCGGGTGAAATTCTTCTTCATCCGCCCCAGGGTAAGCCCCCGGCCGGTTTTCAGGTCCTGGGCCAGCTCCTCGGTCCAGGCCGCCCGGCAGGCATCGGTGCTCCCCTTCTCCCGCTCATAGGGCCGGGTCTGGTGGGTGAGCAGCATGAG
>JAEDJB010000143.1 GCA_016296565.1 Oscillospiraceae bacterium | reverse complement strand
CTTCCATTATTACTCACCAAAAAAGCCTTTCGGGAAACCGAAGGGCTTTTTTGGTGCCCGCGTTGGGGGGGCAGACCGCCGGAAGCGTTCCTCGGAACGGCTGAGATGCCCTCAACGCTCTACCGCCCTCTCAGTCACGGCTTCGCCGTGCCAGCTCCCCCAGAGGGGGAGCCAAGGGGTGGGTTGTTGTAAAGGGCCCCGCTGGAGGCGACCCAACGGGGATTTTATCTGACCATGTCAAATAAAACGGGATTGGTCATAGTCTCCATGCCAGATCTATGGTATCCTATCCTCAGGCGGCGGCGCAGCCGCCAACGGCCAAACAAGGAGGATTTATCAAATGAAGCGCGTTGTTTCTATCCAGGACATTTCCTGTCTGGGCAAGTGTTCCCTGACAGTTGCTCTGCCCATCATCTCCGCCATGGGCGTGGAGACCTGTGTGGTCCCCACCGCGGTGCTCTCCACCCACACCGGCGGCTTCAAGGGCTTTACGTTCCACGACCTGACCCAGGAGATCGACCCCATCTCCGCCCATTGGGTGAAGGAGGGCATCACCTTCGACGCCATCTACACCGGCTATCTGGGCTCCTTCGAGCAGATCAACCTGGTGGGCAAGTTCTTTGACCAGTTCGGCGGCGACGGCACCCTGGTCTATGTGGACCCCGCCATGGCCGATAACGGCGTTCTGTACACGGGCTTCACCCCCGAGTTCGCCAAGGAAATGGGCAAGCTCTGCGGCAAGGCCGACGTGATCGTCCCCAACCTGACCGAGGCCTCCTTCATGCTGGGCATCGACTATGTGGGCGATGACTACGACGAGGCCTACATCAAGAAGGTGCTGAAGGACCTGACCGGCCTGGGCTGCCGCACCGCTGTTCTCACCGGCGTCAGCTTCGCTCCCGACCAGATCGGCGCCATGGCCTACGATTCCGAGACCGACACCTACGCCAGCTACTTCAACGAGAAGCTCCCCACCAGCTTCCACGGCACCGGCGACGTGTTCGCCTCCGCCTGCGTGGGCGCTCTTATGAACGGCAAGGACCTCACCGGCGCCCTGAAGATCGCCGTGGACTACACCCTGGAGTGCATGAAGGAAACCGCCAAGGACCCCGAGGCCCGCTGGTACGGCGTGAGCTTCGAGGCCGCCATCCCCATGCTGGTCCACAGCCTGGGCAGATGATTGATTGCGTCATCTCCTCCCTTCTCCTTATATAACTCCGCAAAAGCCCGGGACCGATTCGATCCCGGGCTTTTGCGTTTGATCCAATCAAAAAGCGAACCGCTCTAGGCTCGGACTCTGTTTTCAGATTCTCTCGGCAGAATTTATGAAGGCTGAAATAATTCCGCATCTTTTTTGTGTTCTTATAATAGAACGTCCTCTCCATCCAACCATAGAAGGGGGTGGTTCCTGTTGAAAGGCGCTCAGGCCAAATGGCTCCATACCCTATATATAACCCACGCGGAAACCCTTTACCGCGTGGCCTACTTCCGGCTGGGCGACCCAGACCGGGCAAAGGATCTGGTCCACAGCGTTTTCCTGGCTGCAGCGGAGAAAATTTCCATTCTCCAACACCACGAAAACCCTAGGGCTTGGCTGTTGCGCGCTCTGAATTATGAAATCAGTCACGAGTTTTCCCGATTGGAAAAGGAACGCAAGTCCCTTCCCTTGGAGGACTTGGCGAAGGAGACCCCAGTCGGGCAACCCCCTTCCCTTGGGCTGGCCGAGATACTCCCCACCCAGCTTTCTTCCCGGGACCGGGAGGTCCTACTCCTATATTATGAAGAGGGCTTGTCATATCAGGAGATGGCGTACCGGCTGGGAATCCCTGTCTCTACCTGTGGTACCTGGTTGTCACGAGCCAAAGCCCATTGCCGGGCCCTTTTGTCCGATGCCCCCGACTTTTCCAACGAGAGGTGATTTTGATGTTGAGCGATTCCCGTTCCAACCAAGAGCAGCGACTGCTCTTGGAGACCACTCTCTTTCAGGAGGAGACTACTCTCGAGTCCCTAAACGCCCTGCTGGACCAGTTGGAGGTTCCGCTCGCGCCCTTTTCCCCTGAGGCAGAGTGGGCACAGTTTCAGCGGGACCATCCAGAGCACTTCTGCCTCCGGCGTTCTCGCCGGGCCCCGTTGTGGGCGGTAGCCGCCTGCCTGATTCTAGCCGCGGTTCTCTCCGTTGCCGGGGTTCTTTTCCAGGTATCTGAACCATCGGCTGTCACCACCCCCGTTATCTCTCAGCCGGAGGAAGCGCGGGCTGTTCTCTATCGGCTGGTAGGTATTCCCTCTGAGGCAGGTACGGCCCTTCGGGCGGAGTTCCCCTTTGGTGGGGTCCTGGCCGATGGCCCTGCTCGCCTGCCCTCCGAAGCGGAGTTTTATTTCTTGCCTTTCTATCTTTCCGAAGACTCCCTCCCCATGGAGAACGGATTTATCGTTAACGATCCGGAAATCAAAGAGGCTCCATAATTTTATATACAACAGTTATAAAAATTCCCCTGTCTTTGAAATATTTTCTCTATTCAACAGTGTTATACTGGTAGGAACCCAATTTTACTGAAAGGAGGCTTCTTGTATATCTTCACAGGTTCCGCTGTTGATTGGAGGTTCTTATGAAAAAACTTATTTCTTCGTTTCTCTCGGCGTTGCTGCTTATCACAAGCGTAACCTGCCTCGCGGCAGATGACACCTCGTCTGCGTTTAATGCGGAAACAAATGAGGCCCTTGCCGAAGCAGAACAATACGCCTACCTTGATCTTGATACCGCTACCCCCGCCTTGCAGGAGAAAATCTTAGACGCTCGGAACACCATCATTTTCAGTAAAGACTGGGTTGCTGATGGATACGAAGCTTATGTAGAAGATGTTACAACCGGCGAAATTTTAGAGGTTCTCCCCTCTTTCTCTGAACTCTTCCCTGATTGGGACTTGCCGGTAGATGACACTGTACTTCCTACATCATCAGAAGCGAATCTGTCCGAGACATCCTCTCCAGTTACATCTGTGGATCTCACAAGTTCAAGTGCTTGGTTAAGATTGGCAAGCAAAAATTATTATTTGCCGGCAGCATCTAATTCCCAGGATGCATCTCCATTCATTACATTTACTGTGGATTCTTTTGAGATGGGAACCAGCATAAGAAGTTACGCGACCTCGTTAACTTCCAGTGAAACATGCAATATTGGATACAAAAATGCATCTACTGGAGAATCTCTTGGTTTTAGAAGATACTTAGCGAAAAATGAAAGCATTACTATTAACAATGTAGGTGGTATGAGGCTCGCAATTCGTGCTAGTACATATAGCACACCGGGTTATGCCACTATGGCTGTCGACGGAGCAAATCGGATTGTGAGCGTCCGCTAAACATCATTCATAAAAGAATTTTAAGTTTTTCGTCTGCAAATACTCCCTAACATACGCGAAAAATCGACAACTTCACATTCCGTTCAAAAAATTGGCTCTCGTGATCTTTTCGGTCACGGGAGCCAATTTTTGCGTTAGGGTTGTTTGCGGCTTTCCAGCACGAATCGTTCTAGAGCCATGGCCACGCCGTCCTCGTCGCAGCCGGTGGTGACAAAGTCGGCGGCCTGGATCAGCTCCTCCCCGGAGCCGGCCATAGCAACGCCGATGCCCGCCGCCTTCAGCATGGGCAGGTCGCTGCCCCCGTCGCCCATGGCCAGGCATTCCTCCCGGGGGATGCCCAGCCTGTCCAGGAGAAAGACCAGGGCGGTGCCCTTGTCAATGTCCCCGGCGATCACCTCCAGGTCGTTGGGAAAGGGGTCGGCAAAGCCGATGCCCGGCAGGACGGAGAGGGTTTTCCGCAGGCGGCTCTTGGTCTCCACGCTGTCGGTGAGGAAGAACAGCTCTTCCACGGGGCTGCCGTCCCGGCGGAGAAAGTCCTCCACGCTCCCTGGCAGCACCTGGCGGGTGCTCTGGAGGTAGGGCAGCATGGGAGTGCCCGCGTACCGGGCGCAGAGGATGTCGTAATCGGCCTGGGAGAGGTACCCCACCCCGGCCCGGAAGGCCTCCCGGACCATGGGAAAGTCCCGGCTGGCCTCCAGCACCGCCAGGCACCGGCCGGCGTCCAGGTGCTTTTCCAGAAGGGTCTCCCCGGTGACCAGATCCCGGATGGTGGCCCCGTTGGAGGTCACCGCGTACCGCAGCCCCGGCAGATCCAGCACCGGCTGGGGGATTCCCTGGGCGGGGCGACCGGTGACCGGCACCATGAGAATGCCCCGGGCCCGCAGCTCTGCCAGGGCCTGGAGGTTTCGTTCCGAGATGAGCTTTTCGCTGTTCAGCAGGGTCCCGTCCAGATCCAGGGCCACCAGCCGTATCCGCTTCCCCATTGAAATACCTTCCTTTTTAACAGGTTAATTTAATTATATCAAAAACCAAAAATAAAGGCAAGATAGAGCTGCCGTCTTGCGCAGGGC
>JAEDJB010000015.1 GCA_016296565.1 Oscillospiraceae bacterium | reverse complement strand
CGGCCATGAACTTCTGGCCGCCGAAGCCCGGCTCCACGGTCATCACCAGGATCAGGTCCACATCCTTAATATAGGGCAGCACCGCTTCGGCGGCGGTGATGGGCCGCAGGACGATGCCCTTCTTCACCCCCCGGCGGTCCATGGCCTCCAGGGCTGCCCGGATGCCCGGGGGCATGTCCGCCTCCAGGTGGACGGAGAGCAGGTCGGCCCCGGCGTCCGCGAAGGCGTCAATGTACCGCACGGGCTTTTCAATCATCAGGTGGACATCCAGGAACATATCAGTGGCCTTCCGCAGGGACTTGACCACCGGCACGCCGATGCTGATGTTGGAGACAAACATCCCGTCCATCACGTCCACATGGAGCCAGTCCGCGCTCTTCACCCGCTGGACCTCCTGGCCCAGCTTGGCAAAGTCCGCAGAGAGAATCGAAGGTGCGATTTTAATCACGAGCTATCATTCCTTTCCTCGAAAACGGCCGGCACGCCCTGCCGAAGGCGGTCGGTTCCCGGCGAGGGCACAAACCCCTCCCCCGCCGCATAGGATACGGCAAGCGGCGGCGGAAACACGTTCCCGCCCAGGAGCCCCGGGACCGCAGTGGGTCTCCCCTCTCCCCGGACCGGCCCCCACGGCGACGACCCGGAAGGCCCGCCGCATCAAAATATACCCGTTTGGCAAGGGGTTTTCCGGCTTTTTCTCCTGAGAAAGTCCGGGGAACCCCTCCAAACGCAGCGGCTTTTTTCTATTCTATCTGTCTTTTTCCTCCCTGTCAATGGAAAGCAATCCTTGACAGGGCATGTTCCTGCGGGTAGAATAATATAATGTACATAATCCTGCATATACTACATTTCATACACAACCGGAGTTCATTGGAAAGGACTGACTGCCCGTGGCGAAACTGAAGAAGCATCCCGTCGCCCCAATTTACGCCGTTGCCCTGGTCTGGGTGATCTTCACCCTGGTTCACCCCTTGTACCGGGTGTCCGACTATGTGTCCGTGATCCTGCTCTCGGCAGTGGTTTTCCTGGTGGCCAAGGGCATCTGGCCCACCGTGGAATATGAGCTGCCCGACCCCGAGCCGGCCCAGCCGGAGGAAAAAGCAGAGGAAGCCCAGGAGAAGGAGGAACCGGAAGAAGCCCCCCAGGAGAAGGCCTCCACCGGCGATCCCAAGATTGACGCCCTCATTCAGGAAAAGGATCGGGCCATCAGCGAAATGCGCCGGCTCAACGACGCCATCGCCGACGAGACCATCTCCGCCCAGATCGACCAGCTGGAGGACATCACCGGCAAGATCATCGACCAGGTGATCGAGCACCCGGAAAAGCAGCCCCAGATCCGCAAGTTCCTGATCTATTACCTGCCCACCACCCTGAAAATCCTCAATGCTTACGACCGCATGGGCTCCACCGGCGTGACCGGGGAGAACATCGGCGGCACCATGGAGAAAATCGAAACCATGATGGGCACCATCGTGCTCTCCTTCCAGAAGCAGCTGGACGCCCTCTTCCGGGACGAGGCCATGGACATCGCCTCGGACATTACCGTTATGGAGAACATGCTGGCCCAGGAGGGTCTGGGCGGCCCCCAGATGGATGCCTGATCACCCAAACCACACCAAAGAAAGGACATTTCTATGGCAGAGGATTATATTCCCGAACTGACCCTGTATCCCAACTCTCCCCTGGGTTCCGTTGCCCAGGCAGCTCCCCCTGCTCCCGCCCAGGAGCAACAGCAGGAGGCCCCCGTCCAGCAGGACCTGCCCGCCAGCGACCTGGACGAGGCCAAGCTCTCCGAGGCTGAGCGGAAGGCGGTGGAGGAGTTTGCCCGGACCATCGACATTACCGACAGCAACCTGGTGCTCCAATATGGCGCCGCCGCCCAGAAGAACGTGTCGGAGTTTTCCGAAAGCACCCTCCAGCAGATCCGCACCAAGGACCTGGGGGAAATCGGCGACACCCTGGCAGGTCTTGTCAAGGAGCTGCAGAGCTTTGAGGCGGGAGAAGAGAAAAAGGGCCTGTCCGGCTTCTTCCGGAAAAAGAAGAACCAGCTGGAGTCCATGAAGGCAGGGTATGCCAAGGCCTCCGCCAACGTGGATAAAATCGTGGAGAGCCTGGAGCAGCACCAGCTCACCCTGATGAAGGACGTGGCCAACCTGGACCAGATGGTGGAGCTCAACGCCAAGTATCAGAAAGAGCTCACCATGTACATCATCGCCGGCAAAAAGAAGCTGACCCAGGTGCGCAGCACCGACCTGGCCGAGCTGGAGAAAAAGGCCGCCGCTTCCGGCAGCCAGGAGGACGCCCAGGCCTACAACGACCTGGCCAACCTCTGCACCCGCTTTGAAAAGAAGCTCCACGACCTGGAGCTGACCCGGATGATCTCCCTGCAGATGGGCCCCCAGACCCGTCTGCTGCAGAACAACGACACCCTGATGATCGAGAAGATCCAGTCCAGCCTGGTGAACACCATCCCCCTCTGGAAGAGCCAGATGGTTCTGGCCTTGGGGCTGGAGCACGCCCGGCAGGCTACCGCCGCCCAGAACGCGGTAACTGAAGTGACCAACACCCTGCTCAAGCAAAACGCCGACATGCTCCGGCAGGGCACCGTGGACACCGCCCGGGAGGCCGAGCGGGCCATTGTGGACCTGGACACCCTCCGCCACACCAACCAGCAGCTGGTGGACTCCCTGGACGAGGTCATGCGCATCCAGTCCGAGGGGGCCCAGAAGCGCCGGGAGGCGGAGACAGAGCTTGCAAAAATCGAAGGGGAACTGAAGCAGAAGCTTCTGGAGCTTCGCGGATGAATCTCTTTGGCCCAGGATAACTCTGAACCGCGCCTACGGCGCAGGGAGGTTCCTATGAAATTTTTCAAAAAACCAGCCGTTGCCGTCATCCTAACCCTGCTGATTATCGCCCTGTCCTGCGTCTGGGGATACACCCGGGTGTACCTTTCCACCCAGACGCCGGAGACCAACATCGGCTCCGACCGGGTCTCCGGAGAGAGCAACCTGAACTATTACCTGCGGTGGACCAGCGACAGCGCCGGGCTCTTCTCCGCAGACACCATCGACACCATCGCCCGGACCAACCTGGTCCTGGACGGCAGCTACGGCAGCCTCATGGCCCTGAAGACCGTGCACCACCTCAACGGCATGGATATCCAGACCTATGCAAAAAACACCGCCGACCAGATTGAGCTGGGGGACCGGGACCTGCTTCTGCTGCTGGATGCCAGCGGCGAAAACTGGTATGTGGTTTATGGCGGGGAACTTCAGCCCTATGTGGAGGGCAATTCCTCCCTGCCCAATCTGTTCCGCCAGCACCTGAGCGCTACCTTCTGGTCTGAGGAAATCGACCGGGACCAGGAGATGCTGTCCCTGATGGACGACCTGAAGGACTGGTACGCCCAGACCCTGCCTGTCCAGGAGAGCCACTCTGACGGAATGTTCTCCCAGTCCGACGGGACCATCCAGACCATCTCCCTGGGGGGCATTCTCAGCGGTATTCTGCTGACCCTGCTGGCAAACCTGTGGTGGATCATTCTGCTGTTTATCGTGCTGAACATCGTGGACCGGGTTCGGTTCGACCGGTTCCTGGCCAGGCACCCCTCCGGCTCAAACGCCAATACCTACTTCCACCCCTTCCTCTTCTGGCACCGCCCGGGTTCCCGGTGGTATGAGCAGATGATGGAGCGGGACCTGGAGGACGACGAGGAGGAATGCGAGGACGACCAGGAGGACGGTCCCCGGAACTCTGGCGGTCCCGGCCCGGACAGCGGCCCCTCCGGCCCCACCCAAGGCAGCGACGGCTATCAGCGGGGCCCCGGCTACAGCACCGACCCCAACGAGCCCGGTCCCTTCGGCCCCGGCCCGGGGCAGGGTCCCCAGAGCTATCAGGCCGCCGGCTCCTCTTCCGACAGCCTGATCGGCCAGCTGTGCCGGCTCTGCCAGAACCTGCTGGACCTGTTCCTGTCCCTGGTGGCCGCCTTCCAGCAGTTTCTGCGGCGGATGTAACTGAAAGAAAAAGCGGCCCTGTATGCCACAGCATACAGGGCCGCTTTTTCTTATTCTTCGGTCGGTTCCTCTTGTTGTTCCGGTTCCGGGGGAAGCGCGTCCTTGATGGCCACGCAGCGGTTAATTTTGGTGCCAAGGTTGTGGAACTTCTCCTCATAGTCGGTCATAATCCCCTGGATGCCCCCTCCATGCAGGTCTCGGGTGACCTCCTCCAGCCGGTACCCGGCAGCGGGAAACTCCAGGACGGAAAACTCAAAGAGGGGGGCATTGTCGGTCTTGAAGTGGATCTGTCCGGTCTCCTTCAGCACCTGCCGGTAGAGCAGCAGAAAGTTCCGATGGGTCAGGCGGCGTTTGGCGTGGCGCTTGGGGGGCCAGGGGTCGCAGAAGTTAATGTAGATGAGGTCCACCTCGCCGGGAGCAAAGAGCTCCGGCAGGATAGCTGCGTCCGCATCCACGAAAAACACGTTGGTCAGCCCCATGTCCCGGGCCTTCTCCATGGCCACCACCATGGCGTCCGGCACCCGCTCCACCGCCACAAAAAGGATTTCCGGCTCCGCGGCGGCGGTCTGGCAGGTAAAGCGGCCCTTGCCGCAGCCCAACTCCAGGCGAAGCTCCTTGGCCTGGGGCATCAGGGAGCGCCAGCTACCCCGGAGGGCCTTGGGGTCCTTGATCTGCCAGGCGGCGCAGCGCTCCATCCGGGGGATCAAATTCTTCTTCCTTCTCATGCGCATAACGGGGGTTCCTCCTTATTCCAACGGCGGTTTGCCGGGGACATCAAAAATTGGATTTATTGTACCATAAACGGGACTGTTTGTCAGCGGCTTTCTCCGGAAATTCTCCTTTCCTTCCCCATCTTACTCTTGTAGAAGGGCGAAAAACGCGGTATGATAAATTGATACGACATCCACTGCAGACGCCATGGGAGAGGAGGGACTCTATGGGTATCCACGACGGCCACCGAAGCCGTATGAAGCAGGAATTTTTGCAGGGCGGACTGACCCATTTCTCCGAGACCCGGGCGCTGGAGCTGCTGCTGTTTTACTCCCGGATGCAGGGTGACGTGAACCCAACCGCCCACGCCCTGCTGGACACCTTCGGCTCCCTGGCGGGGGTGCTGGACGCGGACCCCCAGGCGCTGATGTCCGTGCCCGGGGTGGGAGAAAACACCGCCGTTCTTTTAAAACTGGTCCCCGCCCTGGCCGCCAAGTATCTGGCCTCCCGGACCTCCGCCGAGGTGATCGTCCGGGACACCAGCGATCTGCACGACCTCTTCGCCCCCTATTTCTTCGGCGCCCGGAACGAGCTGTCCTTCCTGGCCTGCTTTGACAGCAAGCTGAAGCTCCTGGGGGTGCGGAAGATCAGCGAGGGCGGCCCCAACGAAACCAACATCGGCCCCCGGCAGATTGCCGCCGCGGCCTTGTCCTACAACGCCTCCGCTGTGGTGCTGGCACACAACCACCCCAGCGGTCTGGCCTCCCCTTCCGACGACGATATTTCCACCACCCGCTACCTGTTCCAGGTCCTCAGAGGCCTGGGCATTGTCCTCTACGACCATGTGATCCTGGCAGACGACGACATGGTCTCCATGCGGGACAGCGGATACTTTATGGCCTTTTAACAGGAGGATGCTATGCCGAAGTTTCAGGTAATCAGCGACTACAGCCCCTCCGGCGACCAGCCGGAGGCCATCGACGCCCTGGCCCGGGGGGTGGAGCTGGGACTGGATGAGCAAACCCTGCTGGGGGTCACCGGCTCGGGCAAGACCTTCACCATGGCCAAAGTCATCGAGCGGGTCCAGCGGCCCACCCTGGTGCTGGCCCACAACAAAACCCTGGCCGCCCAGCTGTGCGCTGAATTTAAAGAGTTTTTCCCCAACAACGCGGTGGAGTATTTCGTGTCCTACTACGACTACTACCAGCCCGAAGCCTATATCCCCCACACGGACACCTTCATCGAAAAGGACAGCGCCATCAACGATGAGATTGAGCGTCTGCGCCACTCGGCCACCTCCGCCCTCTTTGAGCGGCGGGATGTGATCGTGGTGGCCTCGGTCTCCTGTATCTATGGTCTGGGAGACCCCATCGACTACGCCAACATGGTGATCTCCCTGCGCACCGGCCAGGAGAAGCCCATTGACGAGCTGCTGAACAAGCTCATCGAGATCCGCTACGAGCGCAACGACGTGGCCTTCGACCGGAACCGTTTCCGGGTCCGGGGGGACACGGTGGAAATCTTCCCCGTCTACGCCAAGGACCACGCCATCCGGGTGGAGTTCTTCGGGGACGAGATCGACCGGATCAGCGAAATCAACGTGGTCACCGGCACCCCCACCCGGGTGCTGGACCACGTGGCCATCTACCCCGCCTCCCACTATGTGGCCTCCAAGGAGAAGATGGCCGCCGCCATCCAGGAAATCTACAAGGAGCTGGAGGAGCGGGTGGCCTTCTTCAAGGCCAACGACCAGCTGCTGGAGGCCCAGCGGATCTCCCAGCGGACCCTGTACGACATTGAGATGATGCAGGAGCTGGGCTACTGCTCGGGCATTGAAAACTACAGCCGGGTGATCGCCGGCCGCCCCGCCGGGTCGCCCCCCATGACCCTGCTGGATTACTTCCCCAAGGATTTCCTCCTGTTTATTGACGAGAGCCACGTGACCCTCCCCCAGGTCCGGGCCATGTACGCCGGGGACCGGGCCAGAAAAACCACCCTGGTGGACTACGGCTTCCGCCTGCCCTGCGCCTTTGACAACCGGCCCCTGAACTTCGAGGAGTTCACCCAGCGGCTGAACCAGGTGATCTACGTCTCCGCCACCCCGGGCCAGTATGAAAAGACCCGCTCGGGGCAGATTGTGGAGCAGGTCATCCGCCCCACCGGTCTGCTGGACCCCCTGGTGCAGGTGCGGCCGGTGGAGGGTCAGATCGACGACCTCATCGGAGAGATCAACGACCGGGCCGCCAGAGACGAGCGGGTGCTGGTGACCACCCTCACCAAAAAGATGGCGGAGGATCTCACCGCCTATCTTCAGGGGGCTGGGATTCGGGTGCGGTACATGCACCACGACATCGACACCATCGAGCGGATGGAGATCATCCGGGACCTGCGCCTGGGAGCGTTCGACGTGCTGGTGGGCATCAACCTGCTTCGGGAGGGTCTGGACCTGCCGGAGGTCTCCCTGGTGGCCATTCTGGACGCGGACAAGGAGGGCTTCCTCCGGTCCGAAACCTCCCTCATCCAGACCATCGGCCGGGCGGCGCGGAACGCCCAGGGTCTGGTCATCCTTTACGCCGACACGGTGACCCCCTCTATGGCCGCCGCCATGGGCGAGACCCAGCGCCGCCGGGAAATCCAGAACGCCTACAACCAGGCCCACGGGATCGTCCCCAAGACCATCGTAAAATCCGTGCGGGACCTCATCGAGATCTCCCACACCCCCGACGGCAAGGACGGCAAGGGCAAGGGGGCCAAGGCCCTCTCGGCCAAGGAAAAGGCCAACCTCATCGCCCAGCTGGAAAAGGAGATGAAGGAGGCCAGCCGCCGCCTGGAATTCGAGTATGCCGCAATTTTGAGAGATCAAATCATCGAGCTGCGAGGGAAGGAAACCAAGGATTAAACCCTTCAGGAAGGAGGCTCTTGTGTTGTTTTTGCTGCACCAGGACTCTCTGCTCACGTTATTTTACGAAGCCCTTCGCTGGCCAGGCGGAGCCGCTGTCCCCTTTTATGAAACACAACGTATCATGAGAGCGGGCAGCAACCTGTCTGTTCCCTGAAGAAAGGACTGTCGTTATGAATACATCTGCACAAACCGCTGCCGCCCCCGGCGTTACGGCTCCCTCCCGGAAGGGATCCCACCAGGCCATGGCCTGCATCATGGCCGCCGCCACCATGTGGGGGTGCATCGGCCTGTTTAACCGGAACATCGCCGCCTTTGACATCAGCGCCTCCTCCATCGTCCTCGTCCGCAACCTGGGGGCCTGCGTTCTCCTGGCCCTGTTCTTTCTCATCACCGACCGCAGCGTTTTCCGCATCCGTCTCCGGCACCTGCCCATTTTTCTGGCCACGGGACTGATAAGCATTTTGCTCTTTACCCTGTGCTATTTTAAGAGCCAGCAGGTCTCCTCCCTGGCCATCGCAGCCATCCTGCTGTACACCGCCCCTACCTTCGTGGTCATCATGTCCACCATCTTCTTTAAGGACAAGTTTACCAGGAAGAAGCTGGCCGCCCTGGTGATCGCCTTTCTGGGCTGCACCTTCGTCACCGGCATCTGGAGCGGCGGCGGGCTGAGCATCTCCACCCAGGGGCTTCTGCTGGGTCTGGGCAGCGGTTTTTTCTACGCCACCTATTCCATCTTCGGCCGGTTCGCCCTCCAGCACTACAAGCCCTTCACCGTCACCTTCTACACCTTCCTGATCGCCAGCATCGGCTCCCTGTTCTTTCTGGACACGGAGGACATAACCACCATTGCCACCTCCCCCAAGGCCTTTCTTCTGTGCCTGGGGCTGATGCTTTTCGCCACCGTTCTGCCCTACCTGCTGTACACCAAGGGTCTCAACGACCTGGGGGACAGCGGCAAGGCCTCCATCCTGGCAAGCGTTGAGCCGGTGGTGGCCTCCATCGTGGGCATTCTGGCCTTTGGGGAGCCCATGAACCTGGGAGTGGTCCTGGGGCTGGTGTGCATCCTGATCTCTGTCTACATTCTGAGGTGAAGCCCTATGGCAAAAGCAAAAGAAGAGAAAACCAACGTCATCCGCCTGCTGGAGGCAGCGGGGATTCCCTGCACCCACCACATTCTGGACCTGCCCAAGGGAGAGGTCCCCGACGGGGTCACCGCCGCCGCCCTGGTGGGGCGGCCCGTGGAGGAGGTGTTCAAAACCCTGGTGGCCGAGGGGCCAAAGGGGGAACACTTCGTCTATGTGATTCCCGTGGCCGAGACCCTGGACCTGAAAAAGGCCGCCCGGGCCGCCGGGGTCAAATCCATCGCCATGCTGCCCCAGAAGAAGCTCCTCCCCCTCACCGGCTACGTTCACGGGGGCTGCTCCCCGGTGGGCATGAGCAAGCCCTTCCCCACCTTCTTCGCGGAAGAGGTCATCCTGGTGGACACCATGGTGTGCTCCGCCGGAAAGGTGGGCCACCAGGTGGAGATACGCCCCGACGACCTCATCGCCTTTGTGGGCGGTCAGGTGGCGGACCTGACCGCAGAACGATAACCCCGCGCCCCTTTGGGGCGTGTCCAACCCGATCATTGGAGTAACACGATATGCAATCTCATATTTACGTGAAAGGCGCCCGCGCCAACAACCTGAAAAATATCGACATCGCCATCCCCCGGGACAAGCTGGTGGTCATCACCGGCCTGTCCGGCTCCGGCAAATCCTCCCTGGCCTTCGACACCATCTATGCCGAGGGCCAGCGGCGGTATGTGGAGTCCCTGTCCTCCTACGCCCGGATGTTCCTGGGCCAGATGGAAAAGCCCGACGTGGACTACATCGACGGGCTCTCCCCCGCCATCTCCATCGACCAGAAAACCACCAGCAAGAACCCCCGGTCCACCGTGGGCACCGTCACGGAAATCTACGACTACCTCCGCCTGCTCTGGGCCCGGGTGGGCACCCCCCACTGCCCCAAGTGCGGCAAGGAGATCCGCCAGCAGTCCATCGACC
This sequence comes from Oscillospiraceae bacterium, assembly GCA_016296565.1. Lineage (GTDB taxonomy): Bacteria > Bacillota > Clostridia > Oscillospirales > Oscillospiraceae > Evtepia. The sequence goes on along the minus strand of JAEDJB010000015.1, from coordinate 12,719 downwards.
AGATCATCGACCAGGTCATGGCCCTGCCCGAGGGCACCCGCATCCAGGTTATGGCCCCGGTGGTCCGGGGGAAAAAAGGCGAGCACGTGAAGGTGCTGGAGAGCGCCCGGAAGTCCGGCTACGTCCGCTGCCGCATCGACGGCGCCCTCTATGAGCTGGCGGAGGAAATCCAGCTGGAAAAGAACAAAAAGCACAGCATCGAGATCGTGGTGGACCGGCTGGTGATCCGGCCGGACATCACCCGCCGCCTCACCGACTCGGTGGAGACCGCCGCCTCCCTCACCGGGGGGCTGATCCTGGTGAACCTGGTGAAGGAGGATCAGGACCTGACCTTCTCCCAGAACTACGCCTGCGAGGACTGCGGCATCTCCATTGAGGAGCTGGCCCCCCGGATGTTCTCCTTCAACAGCCCCTTCGGGGCCTGCCCCACCTGCACCGGCCTGGGCAGCCAGATGAAAGCCGACCCCCAGCTGGTGATCCCCAACCCTTCCCTGTCCATTCTGGAGGGGGCCATTGCCGTCTCCGGCTGGCAGAACGTGAAGAGTGACTCCATCTCCCGGATGTACTTTGAGGCCCTGGGGAAAAAGTACGGCTTCAAGCTGACCACCCCCTTCCGGGATCTGTCCCCGGAGGCTCAGGACGTCATCCTCAACGGCACCCGGGGGGAGAAGCTGAAGCTCACCTACAACCGGGCCGACGGCATGGGCACCTTCAACCAGGCCTTTGAGGGCATCCTCAACAACGTGGAGCGCCGGTTCACCGAGACCCAGTCCGACGCCTCCCGGAAGGAGCTGGAGGAGTGCATGAGCCAGTGCCCCTGCCCCACCTGCCAGGGCCGCCGCCTGAAGAAAGAGGCTTTGGCAGTCACCGTGGGGGGGCTGAACATTGACGAGTTCTGCCACAAGTCTGTCAGCGACGCCCTGGACTTTGTGGACGGTCTGGCCCTCTCTGAGACCCAGGCCCAGATCGCCCAGCAGATTCTGAAAGAGGTCAAGGCCCGGCTGGGCTTTCTCCAGAGCGTGGGGCTTTCTTACCTGACCCTCAGCCGCCAGGCGGGAACCCTCTCCGGCGGGGAGAGCCAGCGCATCCGCTTGGCCACCCAGATCGGTTCCTCCCTCATGGGGGTGCTGTATATCCTGGACGAGCCCTCCATCGGCCTGCACCAGCGGGACAACGACATGCTGCTGGAAACCCTCCGCCACCTGCGGGATCTGGGCAACACCTTAATCGTGGTGGAGCACGACGAGGACACCATGCGGGCGGCTGACTATATCGTGGACATCGGCCCCGCCGCCGGGGTTCACGGCGGCCAGGTGGTGGCCGCCGGCACCGTGGAGGACATCATGGCAGAGCCCGCCTCCATCACCGGTCAGTACCTCTCCGGGGCAAAAAAAATCCCCGTCCCCACTCGCCGGAGAACGGGCAACGGCCACAGCCTGGTGGTCCGGGGCGCTTCGGAAAACAACCTGGACGGCATCGACGTGACCTTCCCTCTGGGGACCTTCACCTGCGTCACGGGGGTCTCCGGCTCGGGCAAGTCCTCCCTGGTAAACGAGATTCTCTTCAAGCGCCTGGGGGCTGACTTAAACCGGATGAAGGTCCGTCCCGGCAAGCACCAGGCCCTGGAGGGGGAGGAATTCCTGGACAAGGTCATCGCCATTGACCAGTCCCCCATCGGCCGCACCCCCCGGTCCAACCCCGCCACCTACACGGGGCTGTTCGGGGACATCCGGGAGCTTTTCGCCTCCACCCCCGACGCCAAGTCCCGGGGCTACAACGCCAGCCGGTTCTCCTTCAACGTAAAGGGCGGCCGGTGCGAGTCCTGCGCCGGGGACGGCCTTCTGAAAATCGAGATGCACTTTCTGCCCGACGTTTACGTCCCCTGCGAGGTCTGCAAGGGCAAGCGGTACAACCGGGAGACCCTGGAAGTGAAATACAAGGGCAAAAACATCTACGACGTGCTGAACATGACCGTGGACGAAGGGCTGGAGTTCTTCGCCAACCTGCCCAAGCTCCGCCGGAAGCTGGAGACCCTCTCCTCCGTGGGGCTGGGCTATATCAAGATCGGCCAGTCCTCCACCACCCTCTCCGGGGGCGAGGCCCAGCGGGTGAAGCTGGCCACCGAGCTGGCCCGCCGGTCCACCGGCAGGACCATCTATATTCTGGACGAGCCCACCACCGGCCTGCATACCTACGACGTCCACAAGCTGCTGGAGGTGCTGGACCAGCTGGTGGAGGCAGGGAACACCGTGGTGGTGATCGAGCACAACCTGGACGTGATCAAATGGGCCGACCATGTGATTGACCTGGGTCCCGAGGGAGGCGCCGGCGGCGGGCACATCGTCTGCACCGGCACCCCCGAGGAAGTGGCCCAGTGTGAAGGGTCCTATACGGGGCAGTATTTGAAGAAGATGCTGAAGTAAGCACCCGCCCTCTCAGTCACGGCTTCGCCGTTCCAGCTCTCCCAGAGGGAGAGCCAAGGGGGCTGGGGAACCCTTTGGCCGCTGCCAGCATAGAATGGGCTGGAGGTGGTCGTATGACATTGGCCGTTGAATTTCTGCTGGCCTTTCTCTGCGCCGCGCTGCTGCTCTGCCTGAGCCGCTCCCTCTTCTCCCACATGCTCTCCCCCACCCAGCAGGGTACCGTCCCGGTTTTCGCGGTGATTCCCGCCGCCGGGGACGGAGAGGGGCTGGAGCAGACCCTCCGCCATCTCCGCTGGCTGGAAGCGGAAAAACTCTCCGCCTTCACCGTGGTGGTGGTGGACGCGGGACTGACCCCTGCGGGACTGGAAACCGTCCAGGCCCTGAAACAGAAGGACGCCTCCCTGCTCTTCTGCCCGGCGGAGGAGGCCACTCTCATCCTGAAAAGGAAGGACGACCATGGCTATTTCTCCCTCTGAACTGATCTTTCTGGAAGGCACCGTCTCCTCTGTCATCTACCGGAACGAGGAGAACGGCTATACCATCCTGCACCTGGACACCCCCGACGGGGATGAGGTCACCGTAGTGGGCACCATGCCCGGCATCAGCCCCGGGGAGGGGCTGTCGGTGCATGGCCAGTGGAAGCGCCACAGTACATACGGCGAGCAGCTTCAGGCGGAGATCGTGGAGCGGCGCCTGCCCGTGGGAGAGAAGGCCCTGGTGGAATACCTGGCCTCCGGCGCCGTGAAGGGGGTGGGCGCCGTCACCGCCCGGCGACTGGTGGACGCCTTTGGGGAGGACGTCCTCTCCGTCATTGAGGACAGCCCCCACCGGCTCACAGAGATCAAAGGAATCACTCCCAAGCGGGCGGAGACCATCCGCCAGTCCCTGTGCATGCAGCTGTCCATGCGGCGGCTGCTGGACTTTCTCTCCGCCCACGGCCTGCCCTTACAGATCGGCATGCCCCTCTACCGCCGGTTTGGGGAAATGGCCCTCACCGCCGTGAAGGCGGACCCCTACCTGCTGGTGGACGACCCCTTTTTCGTCCCCTTCCCCTCGGCGGACAAGCTGGCCCTGGACCTGGGGATTGAGGCCGATGATCCCCTCCGGCTGGAAGCGGGGCTTCTCTACACCCTGGCCCACAACCTGGACAACGGCCACGTCTTTCTGCCCTGTGCCAAGCTTCTGGCCGCCGCCGGGCGGCTGCTGGGGACGGAGCCGGAGAACCTCACCGGCTGCCTGGACACCCTCCTGGACCGGCAGAAGGTAATCCGGGAGGACATTGCCGGTCAGGACGCCTGCTACCTGGCCAAGCTCTACGACTGCGAAACCTATGTGGCCCGGCAGCTTTTGAAAATGGATGGGGAGCCTCTGTGCCCCCCCGACGACCTGGACAAGCTCATCGACCGCATCCAGCGGGACCAGGGCATCACCTACGCCCCACTTCAGGTGGAGGCGGTGAAAACCGCCGCCCAGCGGCAGGTGATGCTCCTCACCGGCGGCCCGGGCACCGGCAAGACCACCTCCCTTCGGGGGATTCTGGCCCTCTTTGACCACCTGGGCCTGCGCACCTCCCTCACCGCCCCCACGGGCCGGGCGGCCAAGCGGCTGTCCGAAACCTGCGGGGCCGATGCCGCTACCATCCACCGGCTCCTGGAGACCCGGTACGACAGCGCCAGCGGCGGCCTGTCCTTCGCCCACAACGAACGGGACCCTCTGGACACCGATGCGGTGATCCTGGACGAGGCCTCCATGGTGGACATTGTCCTGATGCAGGCCCTGCTGGCGGCCCTTCCCGGGGGCTGCCGCCTGGTGCTGGTGGGAGACCCCCACCAGCTGCCCTCCGTGGGGCCGGGCAATCTGCTCTCCGACCTGCTCCGGTCCCAGCGGCTGCCCACGTTGCGCCTTACCGAAATTTTCCGTCAGGCCGCCGCCTCGGCCATCATCCGGGGGGCACGGGCGGTGGACCAGGGGGAGTGTCCCGTGCTGGTCAACGACCCTGCCGGGGACTTTTTCTTCCTCCGCCGCCTGAACCCGGAGTCCGCCGTGGAAACCATCGTGGAGCTCTGCCGCACCCGCCTGCCCAAGAACATGGGAATTTCCCCGGACCAGATTCAGGTCCTCTCCCCCACACGGAAGGGAACCGCCGGAACCGCCTCTCTGAACCGGGCCCTTCAGGCGGCGGTAAATCCCCCCGCCCCGGACAAAGCGGAAAAGGCCTACGGTCCCGCCCTCTACCGGGTGGGCGACCGGGTGATGCAGGTGAAGAACAACTACGACGTAATGTGGGAGGAAACCCAGGGCAATGGGGTAGGCATGGGCATCTTCAACGGGGACATTGGCCGGGTGGAGTCCATCGACCTGCACAGCGGGGTGGTCACCGTGGACTTTGACGGCCACCGGGCGGAGTACACCCCCGACATGATGAACCAGCTGGAGCCTGCTTACGCCATCACCGTTCACAAGGCCCAGGGCAGCGAGTACCGGGCGGTGATCCTCTCCGCCGTGGAGGCCGCCCCCATGCTCCTCACCCGGGGGGTGCTCTACACCGCCATGACCCGGGCCAAGGAGCTTCTGATCCTGGTGGGGGATGACCAGGTGGTCGCCCGCATGGCGGCCAACGACCGCCAGCAGCGGCGGTACAGCGGCCTGCGGGCCCGGCTGGCCAAGGGATAAGGAGGGATTTCGTGTCCATCGCCGGTTTTTTCCTGGACCTGATCTACCCGCCCAAGTGCAAGTTCTGCGGGGCCCCGCTGGAGCGGGAGTCCTGGGAACCCTGCCCCAAGTGCCGAAACGCGCCCTTCTGGCTACAGGGCGCTCAGGGGGTGTTTTACGGCAAGCACTTCGCCCGGTGCGTCTGCGCCGGGTGGTATCAGGGCGCCCTCCGGGACCAGGTGCTGGCCTTTAAGTTTTCCGACCGGCCCCAGTACGCCCGGGCCTACGGGCCGGTGCTGGCCAGACAGGTCCGGCTTTTTCTGCCCGGGGCCTACGACGTGATTACCTGGGTGCCGGTCTCCCGCCAGACCCTGAAAAAACGGGGCTATGACCAGGCCCGCCTGCTGGCGGAGGAGGCTGCCAAGTCCCTGGACCGCAAGGCGGTACCCTTACTGGAAAAGACCAGGGCTACCCCGGCCCAGTCCTCCCTGGAAAGCGCGGCCCAGCGGCGGAAAAACGTGAAGGGAGTCTACGCCGTTCCCCGGCCGGAGCAGGTCTCCGGCCAGCGAGTGCTGCTCATTGACGACATTCTCACCACAGGCTCCACCCTGGAGGAAGCTGCCCGCACCCTCCGGGCCGCCGGGGCCTCTCAGGTGGTGGCCGCCGCCTTCTGCCGGACGCCCCAGGACTAATAAAGCAGATCATAAAATCGGGAGAGTTTCCCCACCGTTCGTGGGAAACTCTCCCGCTCTTTGTACTATGCTTGTACCATACTGATTTTTCAATACTTTGGAGAAAGGGCGAATGGATATGGGCAAGCAGTTTCCATCCGGTGGGCTGGCCCGGGACGTGGCCATGGACCTGGGCACATCCTCGGTGCTGGTGGCCGCCCGGGGACGGGGAATTCTCCTCCGGGAGCCGTCGGTGGCGGCGGTGGACCGACAGACCGGCAAGGTCCTCCAGGTGGGGGAGGCCGCCCAGCAGATGCTGGGCCGCACCCCCGGCCGGCTGGTGGCGGTGCGGCCGGTACGGGATGGAGTTCTCTCCGACTTTACCATTGCCCAGGCCATGCTCCAGGCCTTTCTCAAGAAAGCCCTGGGGGGACACCTGGTAAAGCCCCGGCTGCTCATCGGCGTGCCCACGGGGATCTCCGAGGTTGAGGAGCGGGCCCTGGTGGAAGCCGGGCTTCAGGCGGGGGCCCGGCGGGTCTATCTCATGGAGGCTCCCCTGGCCGCCGCCCTGGGGGCCGGGCTGGACACCAACCTGCCGGAGGGCCGGCTGGTGGTGGATATCGGAGGCGGCGTCACCGACGCGGCGGTGATCACCCTGGACGGGGTGGTGGTAGCCGGATGCCTGCCTGTGGGCGGGGACCGGTTCGACGAGGCCCTCATCCAGTACGTCCGGCAAAAGCACAACCTGCTTCTGGGCCTGCGCACTGCCGAGCAGGTGAAGCACACCATCGGCCAGGTGGGACAGGCCCAGGACAGCCCCAGCCTGGCGGTGAAGGGCCGGTGCCTGACCACAGGGCTGCCCCGGGAGGCCCCGCTCACCCCGGCGGACACCGCCGAAGCCTTCGCCCCGGTGGCCCGGGAGATCGTCTCCGCCGTCCAGGGGGTGCTGGAGCGCACGCCCCCGGAGCTGGCGGCGGACGTGGCCAAAAACGGCATCCTGCTCACCGGTGGCGGGAGCCTGCTGCGAGGGCTGGACCGTCTGCTGGCAGAGTCCACAGGGATTGACACTTCCGCCTCCCAGGAGCCGGAGACCTGCGTGGTGCTGGGGCTGGAGATGACCCTTCCCCACCTCTCCAAGCGTCAGGATGGGCCGCTGCATCTGGCCCGCCGGCGGCAGGTGGGCGCAGAGTGAGCGCCTGCCCAGCGGGGGCGCGCACCCAGTGAGTTATGCCCTTTGGGGCAAGCCCTGTTACCATGAAAAAAGCCTGAGACGATACCGTCTCAGGCTTTTTGATTGCCAAAATTTATGCGTTGGCCCGCTTGGCTTCCTCGGCCAGGGCGGCTTTCAGGGCCTTGGAGAGCTGGTCGGGGCAGGAGGTGGCTTTGTAGCCGCACTTGATGCCGGACATGCGGGCGATGGCGTCCTCCGCCTTCATCCCCTGGACCAGCTTGGAGATTCCCTGGAGGTTGCCGCTGCACCCGCCCAGGATCTGGACCTCCTGGATGATACCGTCCTCTACCTTCACGTTCATGAGCTGGGAGCACACGCCCTTGGGCTTATATTGAATGGTCAAAAAGAACCCTTCCTTTCTATCTGTGGTGTCGAGAGGTATCATAGCAAACCAAGGCGCAAAAAGCAAGCAGACTCTTCCAAGGAAACGCTGTGTATCATTGCCTCGTCTTTTTTTCGTCAAACCGGCCATAACTAATCGTGCGCCATTTGGCGCGCGGTATGTGATATAGTATGATCCATTTTTCACCGAACGGGGGTGATCTTTTGCAGGACACCAAAGAGCGCCATGGGTCCGCCCCCTTGGCCCGGCTCTTTCGCGCCGTTCTCCTGCTGCTGGCCGCCGTGGTAGCCGCCGGAGCCCTGACCCCCAAGGTCTGGGCCGCCGGGACGGAAGACACCCGCTGCGTGATCCCTCTGGGACAGGCGGTGGGAATCAAGCTCTTCGCCCAGGGCGTGCTGGTGGTGGGGCTGTCAGACATCTCCACCGACCAGGGGCTGGCCTCCCCGGCCAAGGCCTGCGGGCTGCAGGAGGGTGACGTTATCACCCACATCAACGACGAAAAGGTCAGCTCCATTGAGGAGGTTCAGACCATCCTTCAGGACTCCAACGGGCAGGAGCTGGAGCTGTCCGTCCTCCGGGACCAGGCGTGCCTGGAGGTGACCGCCCGAGCCGCCCAGTGCAGCGCCGACGGCGCCTATAAGCTGGGGGCCTGGATCCGGGACTCCATGGCCGGCATCGGGACCCTGACCTTTGTGGAGCCTTCCACCGGCCTCTTCGGCACCCTGGGCCACGGCATCAGCGACGTGGACACAGCGGTGCTTATGAAGCTTCAGTCCGGGGCCATCACCCCGGCTTCCGTTTCCACCATCGTGAAGGGCATGGACGGCCGCCCCGGGGAACTGCGGGGGGCCTTTGCCTCCGGCGAGGACCTGGGGATCCTCTTTGCCAACACAGAATGCGGGGTCTTTGGCCGTTTCAACGACCCCCAGTCCCTCACCGGTACGGCCATTCCCGTGGCCACACCCCAGCAAGTTCACGAGGGCAGCGCCACCATTCTGGCTAATATTGTGGGCAGCACCGTGGAGGAATATTCCGTGGAGATCCAGAAGGTCTGCCGCGATGCCTCGGACACCCGGGACCTGGTGCTGAAGGTCACGGACTCCCGGCTGCTGGAGCAGACCGGCGGCATTGTCCAGGGCATGAGCGGCTCTCCCATCCTCCAGGACGGCAGGCTGGTGGGAGCTGTGACCCATGTGCTCATCGACCATGCGGACCGGGGCTACGGCATCTTCGCCCAGCGCATGCTGGAAGCCGCGGAAAGCGCATAAAAAACGTTTGAAAAGGCAAGCCTTTTCAAACGGGAGAGCTGCGGCGGCGAAACTCTATGAGGTTTTTACCCGCTGAGAAACAGCCTGCGTCAAGCAGGCTGTTTCTTTTTTAGGGGATTCATGCTATACTGAGTCAATATTCCTTGATCTTTTTCCCTCTGGAAAGGAGGGTTCTGTTTTGAAGCTTCGCACCTTTTATTCGGAGCTGGCCTATCTGGCTGGGATTGTCCTGCTGGCCCTGGGCACCAGCTGCGCCAGCGCCGCCGGCTTCGGTCTGTCCATGGTGGTGGCCCCGGCCTACCTGATCCACCTGAAGCTCTCCCCCATCTGGCCTGGGATCACCTTCGGGGTGGCAGAGTACATCGTCCAGGCGGTTCTGCTCCTGGTCCTCTCCCTGGCCATGCGCCGGTTCCGGCCCTACTATCTCTTCTCCTTCTGCACCGCCCTGCTTTATGGCCGGATTCTGGACGGCTTTCTGGCCCTCTGGTCCCTTGTTCCGGCGCTGACCATGCTCCCCCGGATTCTGATCTTTGCCGCAGGGGTTCTGTCCGTCGCCCTGGGGGTCTCCTTCGTTCTGCACACCTATCTGTCCCCGGAGGTCTATGAACTGGTGGTCAAGGAGGTTTCTGTCCGGTACCATCTGCCCAGCCACCGGGTCAAAACCGTCTACGACTGCTCCAGCCTTGTGGTGTCCCTGATTATGACGGCAGCCTTCTTCGGCCTGTCCCAGCTGCGCGGGCTGGGGTGGGGCACCCTGGTCTGCGCCCTGGTCACCGGCACCTGCGTGGGGTGGTTCAACCGCCGTCTGGAGGCCCGGTTTCAGTTCCTACCCGCGTTTCCAAAACTGGAAAATTTTTTCGCCCCAAACTTCCCCTCCTCGCCTACTAAAAACAAGTAAAATCTACTCATTTTGCAGGATCTTTTGCGCAATACTTCATTTCTTCCCAAAGCAACTTTTAAAAGTTCACAAGATTCCAAAGAAGCACGCAAGGAAACCTCCACTTTTCTTGCGTGCTCACTTTTTCTTTTTTTGTCAAAATTGAAAAGAAACGGTTGATATTTGGAAAAAGCCGCTCTATAATAATGCGTACTGAAGAAAGCCACACACCTTGAAAGCCACGGCTTTCAAGGACCATTGGCTTTGTTCAAGTGTAAGTTTTGGGACTAAAATTGTCCAAAAACTTACACCTTCCACTGGAGCGCCGCAGCGTTCCAGTGGAAATACGCATTGTAACAACTGCGTCCCTTGGATTTCCCTGTTCTGAAAATCCCGGGCAGAAACGAGGTGTCTGTCTATGCAGTATAAGTATCTTTTAGACCTGGCTCTCATCCTTCTGAGCACCAAAGTCCTGGGCTTGTTTTCACAGCGGTTCCGGCTTCCCCATGTGGTGGGCGCGCTGATCGCCGGCCTGCTTCTGGGTCCCGCCGTGCTGGGCATCATCCAGGAGACCGACTTCTTGAAAACCACTGCCAGCCTGGGCGTCATCGTCCTGATGTTCACCTCCGGCATGGAGACGGACATTCACGAACTGAAAAAAAGCGGCAAAGCCGCCTTCGTCATTGCCCTTATCGGCGTGCTCCTGCCTCTGGCGGGAGGCTTTGCCGTGGGCTGCTACTTCAACAACCCGGAGCTGCTGGTGAACAACGCCGCCGGGCCTGAGGGCAGCCTGTTCCTCCAGAACGTTTTCCTGGGCATCATCCTCACCGCCACCTCCGTGAGCATCACCGTAGAAACCCTGCGGGAGCTGGGCAAGCTCCGCAGCCCGGCGGGCAGCGCCATTCTGGGTGCGGCCATCATCGACGATGTGCTGGGCATCATCGCCCTGACCATCGTCACCAGCTTCTCCGACGAATCGGTGAACGTGGCGTGGGTGCTGATCAAAATCGTCCTCTTCTTCGTCTTTGCCCTGGCGGCCGGCGTGGGCTTCTCCCGGTTCTACCGGTGGTGGACCTGCAAAACCGACGAGAACCGGACCCAGCACGTCATTGTGGCCTTTGCCTTCTGCCTGCTGTTCTCCTACGTAGCCGAGGTGGTCTTCGGGGTGGCGGACATCACCGGCGCCTTCGTTGCCGGCTTGGTGCTCTCCAACACCAGCTCGGAAAAGCGCAGCCAGTATCTGGCCACCAACTTTGAGACCATCTCCTTCCTGTACCTGTCCCCGGTGTTCTTCGCCAGCATCGGCCTGCAGGTGGAGCTGACCGCCATGAACACCCACATTCTCCTCTTCGCCATCGTTCTGACCATTGTGGCCATTCTCTCCAAGATCGTGGGCTGCGGCCTGGGGGCCAAGATGTGCCATTACACCAACCAGGAGTCCTTACAGATCGGCGTGGGCATGATCTCCCGGGGTGAGGTTGCCCTGATTGTCGCCACCAAGGGCGCGGACCTGGGGCTCATCAGCAAGGAGCTCTTCGGCCCGGTCATTGTGGTGGTGGTGGTCACCACCATCATCACCCCCATCCTGCTGAAGCTGGTCTTTCACGGCAAGAACGAGCAGGTCCCGGCAGAAACATAACCTGTTGACTGGCAGCAGCTGGCACGGCCCATTGGGCCGTGCCGGCTTTTTCTTTTCCTGTGCGGATATTTAACATTTCTGGTATCGCGGTTTTTACAATGGATTTCTATACTTTACTTCGTGAGTGCGTGCGCTCCGGCGCACAGAAATCCATTGACAAGCGAAAGGAGACACAAGAAAAGAATGAAACGAATCACAAGCTTACTGCTGGTGATGCTCTTTCTGCTGAACCTGGTCCCCACGGCCTTTGCCGCCGGCGAACCGGAAGCAGTCCAGGCTCCCGACAGCATCAGCGCCAGCACGGTATGGTCCTATTGGGACGATAAGGACGATCCTGCGGGAGATCCCACCGCAGAGGGATATAATCGCACCAGCTGGACCACCGCTGATTTGACCGACAGCAAGTGGAAAACCGGTTCCGGCAGCTTTGGTGCCAAGAACGGCGGCGCTTACAACAGCAGCACAAACGTGCAGCTGGAAGGCTGCCCCGGCACAGCCGATAACATTCCCACCTACTATTTCCGCACCACGGTCAACGTGGCCGACGCCTCTGCTGTGACCAAGATCACCGGCAGCATCTCCTATGACGACGCCGCCATTATTTACATCAACGGCGTCAAGGCCATCGCCTTCAACGAGGATGGCATCACCGGAAACGACAGCTACTGCACCAACAAGGCCAACACCACCGAGACCTTTACCATCACTGACGCCGCTGTTCTGAGCGCGCTGGCGGACGGCGATAACATCGTGGCCGTGGAACTGCACAACCAGTATGAAAACAGCTCCGATATCTGGTTTGCCATGTCCGACATGACCTTCTCCACCGAGGCGCTGCCGACTACCAACACCTTGCTGGACGGTGAAGCTCAGTGGTCTTATCTGGACAACGGCACTGACCCCGCCGCTGGTTCTGACAACCGCACCAGTTGGACCAGCGAGACCTTTAAAATATCCGACAACTGGAGAACCGCCATCGGCCCCTTTGGCTCCAAGAAGGATGCTGCCACCTTAGAAACCGGCTACACCGCCAATACCATTCTGACTGGCTGCAACGGTTCCACCGATACCCCCACCTACTTCTTCCGCACGACCTTCAACGTCACCTCTCTTGAAGGTATGACCAAGCTGGTCGGTACTCTCCAGTATGACGACGGCGTGATCGTCTACATCAACGGCCAGCGGGTCGCTGCCTTTGACGACAACGCCTGCGATGCCAGCGGCAATTCCCTGAACAAGGGTTTTGATGCCAACCTCCAGTACGGCGGTTCCAACGCGGGTACGCCCAAGACGGTTTCTTTTGAGCTGCTGGACTTGAGCGTACTGAACACCGGCACGAACACCATCGCCGTGGAGCTGCATCAGGGCCGTCAGTCCAGCTCTGACGTGTGGTTCCATCTCACCAACCTTTCCCTCTCCGACGAGGAAGTGGTCTATCAGACCAATATCAGCCTGTCCATGGGCGCGGATGAGAGCCAGATGAACTTCACCTGGTACTCTCCCCTGGAAAACGCCGCCCTGACCGTGGCGGACAACGCCAGCCTGACCGGCGGCCAGACCTTCGACGCAGCCGCCGCTGTGGCCAACGACGGCCAGTACAGCTGCAAGGCCACCG
>JAEDJB010000142.1 GCA_016296565.1 Oscillospiraceae bacterium | reverse complement strand
CTCCGCCGGGAAGCCCTGACCTTCCCCCTGAAAGTCCGGACCCGGCAGACGGGAGACACCCTCCGCCTGCCCGGACGGCGGCAGAAGCCTTTGAAGAAATGGTATATTGACGAGAAAATCCCCCGCCTCACCCGGGACACCCTCCCGGTGCTGGCGGACGATAAGGGCCTGGTGGCCGCCGCCGGGCTGGGTCCGGACCAGCGTTTCCTTGCCGGGCCGGGAACCCCGGCCCTCTCCGTGGCCCTGACCAAAGACAGAGATGAAAGGACCTGAACGCACTATGATGGAACAGGATATGCAAGAGATCCTCTTCACCCGGGAGGAAGTAGCCGCCCGCATCCGTGAGATGGCCGCCCAGATCACCAGGGACTATGAAGGCAAGGCCCCCGCAGTCATCGGCATTCTCCGGGGCTCCTTTATTTTCATGGCGGACCTGGTGCGGGAGCTGAACCTCCCCCTGACCCTGGACTTTATGTCCGCCTCCTCCTACGGCTCCGGCACCGTGAGCTCCGGCCTGGTGGACATCAAGCTGGACACCTCCGAGCCCATCACCGGCAGGGACGTGCTGCTGGTGGAGGACATTCTGGACACCGGCAACACCCTGTCCAAGCTGGTGGCCGAGCTGAAAAAGCGGGACCCCGCCTCCATCAAGCTCTGCGTTCTCCTGGACAAGCCCGACCGGCGGACCCAGCCCATCCAGGCGGACTATGTGGGCTTCCAGATCCCCGACGCCTTTGTGGTGGGCTGCGGCCTGGACTATGACCAGCGCTACCGCCAGCTGCCCTACATCGGGGTCCTAAAACCCGAGATCTACGAATAAAGTAAAAGAACCCTGCCGGGGACCCGCTCCCCGATCCCATCCCCGCCGGAAGGCCCTTCCGGCCCACAAAGGAGCTGAGCACCGTTGAACAAAAATTCACCCCCCAGCAATCCCCTGCGCGGACTGGTTATGGTGATCTGCCTGCTGGCCCTGGTCTTCTGCGCCGCCAGCATCTTCCGCAACACCGGCACCGGCCCGGAGTATTCCTACGCTGACATCCGCGCGCTCTTCCAGGAGGAGCAGGTGGACAAGGTTAAGGTGGAGGGCGACACCCTGACCCTCACCCTGAAGGAGCCCAAAGACGGCGCCAGCACCGTGACCTATCAGCTCTACAGCTTCCAGCTGTTCTACGACGACTTCAACGACATCGTGGTGGACCAGTGGGAGAAGGGCATCATCTCCGACTATGAGTATCCCGACAGCCCCTCCCCCGCCTGGATCAGCACCATCCTCACCTGGGCGGTGGTGCTGGTGATCATGGGGCTTTTGTGGTATTTCCTCTTTGTCCGCCGGAACCAGGGGGGCGGCCCCAACGCCAACCAGTTCGGCAAGGCCCGGGCCAGAACCCTGGCCGAGAGCGGCCGCCCCGTCACCTTTGCCGACGTGGCCGGGGCCGACGAGGAGAAGGAGGAGCTGGCCGAGGTGGTGGACTTTCTCCGCCAGCCCGCCCAGTACACCCAGCTGGGCGCCCGCATCCCCAAGGGCGTGCTGCTGGTGGGCCCTCCCGGCACCGGCAAAACCCTGCTGGCCCGGGCGGTTGCCGGGGAAGCGGGCTGCCAGTACCTGTCCATCTCCGGCTCCGACTTTGTGGAGCTGTACGTAGGCGTGGGCGCTTCCCGGGTCCGGGACCTGTTTGACCAGGCCAAAAAGAGCTCCCCCGCCATCGTGTTCATCGACGAGATCGACGCCGTGGGCCGCCAGAGAGGCACCGGCCTGGGGGGCGGTCACGACGAACGGGAGCAGACCCTGAACCAGCTGCTGGTGGAAATGGACGGTTTTGCCTCCAACGAGGGGGTCATCGTCCTGGCCGCCACCAACCGGGCCGACATTCTGGACCCCGCCCTGCTGCGCCCCGGCCGGTTTGACCGGCAGATCTACGTGGGCCTGCCGGACATCAAGGGCCGGGAGGAAATTCTCCGGGTCCACGCCCGGAACAAGCCCCTGGCAGAGGACGTGGACCTGCACACCGTGGCCCAGGCCACCGTGGGCTTTACCGGCGCGGATCTGGAGAACCTGCTCAACGAGGCGGCTCTGCTCTCTGCCCGGACGAAGCAGCCCTTCATCCGCATGAACACCCTCCACGAGGCCATGCTGAAGGTCATCGCCGGCCCGGAGAAGAAGAGCCGGGTGGTCTCCCCCCTGGCCCGGAAGCTCACCGCCTATCACGAGGCCGGCCACGCCGTGGTGATCCACGAGCTGGAGACCCAGGACCCCGTCCATCAGATCACCATCATCCCCCGTGGCCCTGCCGGCGGCATGACCATCTCCCTGCCCGAGGAGGACCGGATGTACCAGTCCCGCCGGGAGCTTCAGGAGCGCATCTGCACCTGCCTGGGCGGCCGGGTGGCCGAGGAGCTGGTGCTGGGGGATATCTCCACCGGCGCGTCCAGCGACCTGCAGACCGCCACCTCCATCGCCCGGAGCATGGTGATGAAGTACGGCATGAGCGACCGGCTGGGGGCCATCTGCTACGACAGCGAGCAGGAGGTCTTTATCGGCCGGAGCATGTCCCAGGCCCGGGCCTACTCGGAAGAGGTGGCCGGGCTCATCGACGAGGAGATCAAGGCCATTCTGGACGGGGCCTACCGCCGCTGCCAGGAGATCCTCTCCTCCCACCGGGAGGAGCTGGAGCGCACCGCCCAGTACCTGCTGGAGTTTGAGACCATGCCCGCCAAGGACTTCGCCCTGGTCTTTGACGATCCCCAGGCCCTGGAGACCCGGGAGGCCCAGCTGCGGGTCCAGCGGGAGCGGAAGGCCCGGGAGGAGGCCGAGGAACAGGCCCGACTCCAGGCCGAGCAGGAGGCCGAAACCGCCCGCCGCCTGCGGGAGGCGGACGAAATCCTCCACGGCAAGGAGCCGGAGGAGCCCCAGAAGCCCGATGCCCCGGACCCCTTCTGACGACAAAACCAAAAAGACTGCCCCGGAAGTTTCCTTCCGGAGCAGTCTTTTTTCTTTATCCCGCGTTTTCCGCAGCGTACAAATCCAGGTGATCCAGAATGTTCTCAATTTCCCCCTGGCTCATATAGCCCCCAAAAAAGCTGATGGTGCTGTACTTCGTGGCGCAGAGCGCCCAGCTGCAATCTCCATAAACCTGTATGACAAATTCGAACCCATCGGCGGTCGTATAGGAATCAACCGCGTCATAGTCGCCCTTCACCAGATAGGTGTTGGCGTCCTCGTTTCTGCTGCCCGGGTCCCGGCTGTAGCACAGGGTAAACCAGGCGCTTTCGTCCTCCTTGGCGTACAGCGCCTCGAAGCACTCGCCTGCGTATTCCCCCTCTTCGTCCGCAATGGTATAGAAAAAGTTGGCGTTGGGGATATAGCTGTAATTCTCATTCACCCAGGACAGATCCATGTGGATGTTGTCCGACTCCACCGCGTTCAGATCCGCGGGATTTTCCGCGGTATACTCCGTTTTTACGGCGCCGCTCTCCCCGTACACATACCGGGACCGGATGGGCCCATCCGCCTCGGCCACCTCCATGGACACCCACTGATACCCGGGCCGGATCGCGCCGCCCATGGTATCCTCGGAGGTCCAGCCCCTTGCTTTGTAGGTATAGGACTCTGTCACTTCTTCCAGCGTGGGCGGCGTGCCGGACCCCGGCGAAATGATCCCGACCCCGCTCTCTGCGCCGGAATCACCGGCCTGGTCTGCCTGCTGGGCAAAGGCATCGTCCCGATCCTCCACAATGGTGGGGTTATAGAACAGATGGATGCCCACCGCGAAGGCTGTGACGGAAAGCAGGCAGACCGCCGCTGCAATCGCGGCAATTTTCCCGAGATTTCCAGCCGTCTTTTTGGGCCGCGTGTTCTTTTCCGTCCTCACATGCTCAGCCTGACAAGTTTTAAGGATGCGCGCCCGCATTTCCTCCGGCATTTCTATGCCGGTTACGCATCGTTTCAGTTCTCTGTCGTCCATCTCACAGATACTCCTTTCGATAGAGTTCCTCCAGCAGCCTTCGCCCTTTCTGGAGCCGCATCTTCACCGCGGAAGGGGTCCTGCCGATGATTTGCGCAATGTCCGCTATGGGATACTCCTCAACATAGTAGAGGACCAGCACAAGACGAAATTTTTCCGGCAGGGCCATAAGGGCCTCGAGAATTCCGCTGTCGGGGGGGTCCGCTGGGGACTCCCGCACCTCGTCCAGGTTGACCTGGGGGTGCCGCTTTCTCGCCCGCAGCAGGTCCCGGCATTGGTTCGCGGCAACGGTGAGAAGCCACGACTTTTCATGCCCGGCGTTTTCAAACCGGGGGGCTTTTTGAAGATAGCGGATCATGGTCTCCTGCACCGCGTCCTCCGCGTCGCTTTCCCTGCCCAGCATGACAAAGCATAACCGGTACAGGATGTTGCCGTACGTCTGAACAACCCGTTCCATCCCATCGGCCGGCCGCTCCGATGAATCCTGCATCTGATCAACCTCCTTTCACTATGAACACGTCTCACAAAGCCGTTTGGTCAATGGATTTTAAAATTTTTGCAGGAGAGCCTCTGCGCAATGCCTCCCCTTTA
>JAEDJB010000014.1 GCA_016296565.1 Oscillospiraceae bacterium | reverse complement strand
TGCCGTCGCTGCTGACGATGGGCGGCGCCACCGGCATCACCGGGGCGGTCCACATACCCAGGTGGGCCATGAGGGAGAGCAGCCCCCGGAGCAGCTGGTCCCCATAGGTCCGGGTCAGCCGCAGGCCGATGCCCATCTCCACCACCAGGGTAGGGGTGCCCAGGGCGTTGAGGCTGTGGGCCAGGGTGGACTCCAGCACGGTTGCTGCGCCGTGAATCCAGATCAGGTCCATGTTCAGCCGCCGGGCCAGGGGCACCAGACGCTGGGCGGTATCCTCATTGATACGCACCTGGGGGATTTCCCGGAGAAACACGTTGCTGGCGTGGATATCCACGCACACATCCGCCCCGGACAGATCCTGAATGAGCCTGGCCGCCACATACTCCGACATGGACCCGCCCTCGCTGCCGGGGAAGGTCCGGTTCATGTCCAGGTCGCACAGGGGAATCCCCCGGGTCATGGTGCTGATGCCCAGCGGGTTCAGGGCGGGATAGATCTCCACGGTACCCTGGAGATGCTCCGGGTGCTCCTTCAGAAGTCTGGCCAGCCGCCAGGCCACATACTGTCCCTCCAGCTCGTCCCCGTGGGTGCCGGTGACCACACAGAGCCGTTTGCCGCCGCTGCCGATGCGGTTCTTTTGAATCACCAGGTCCTCCCCCACTGCCAGGGGAAGCTGTACCACGTTTTCAATCATACTACCAACTTCTTTCTCTCTCACTGCTGCCGGCTGACCCGCATGAACACCCGCTGGGTCTGCTCCGGCGGGCCAAAGAACACCCCCCGCTCCATGGGGCAGTCCCAATAGTCCCGGCCCACACCGAAGCGGAGGTAGCTCTCGTCGGTCCACCGGTTCCGGGTGGGGTCAATGCCCACCCAGAAGCCCTTCAGCCAGACCTCGCACCAGGCGTGGCTGGCCCCCTCTCCCTCGGGCAGTCCGTTTACATACCGGGCCGCCAGCCCCGCGCGTCTGGCCAGGGCCAGATAGACATGGGCAAAGTCCTGGCAGACCCCCCGCCCGGTGTCAAAGGCCTGGGCCGCCGTGGTGGTCACCCCGGTCTCCCCCGGGGCGTAGGTCATGTGGTCCCGCACCCCCTGGGCCAGGGCCCAGGCCCGCTCCGCCGGGTCCTCCGGCAGGTCCAGAGTCTGAAGATAAGCCTCCATGGCCGGGTTTGCCGCTGTGTAGGCCGAAGGGTACCGGAACACCGGGTGGCAGGGTTCCTTTGCCCTGCGGTCCAGATCCAGCCGGGCTGTGCCCCGGACGGTGTAGCGGAAGTGGTCGTGGGGTTCTTCCACCTGACCGACTTGCAGCAAATTTCCGAACCCATCCCGCTGCCGGGCATAGGGAACCCGAGGGTCCAGATCCAGGGTCACGTCCAGAATCTCCTGGCCAGGAAAGGTGGGGGGCAGGCAGCGCAGGACAAAGGCGTGCTGGGTCACCGGCCCGCCGAAGGTCAGGGAGATGTCATAGTAAAAGTGCAGGTCCCGTCTCATACCCGGAACAGGCCCTCCACGCTGCGCAGAAGGGTGGCGTGGTCCACCTTCTCCCCCTGGACTGTCCGGCGGGCGATGACCTCCAGGGCATCCTTTTCCGGGGACAGGTCGGTTTTATACAGGCGGTTAAGGAGCTTCTGCAGCTCCAGGTCCAGCCGCTCGGCCTGCCAGCCCAGGCGGAGCATCAGGCTGATGCGCTCCACCAGCCCCCCCACCTTGGTGATGTTCCGGGCGGTTTCCACCTCCACGGAGTCGTCGAAGCTGCCCCGGAAGGCCATGATGTCATCCAGCACCCACTGGAGCTCCACCCCGGGGCTGTCGCTGCGGGAGGCCAGATCCATGGCGCTGTGGGCCATTTGGAGATAGGCCAGGGTGCCGCTGGTGATGGTCTCCCGGAGGACCATGCCGTTGCCCAGCATGGCCTCCACGCTGGACTGGATGGAGCAGGGGGAAAGGGTGTCGAAGAAATACCGGCGGCAGAAGTCGTCGCCGTCCGTATAGTCGCAGGGAATCCCCATCTTTTCGCAGAAGGTCTGGTAATCCACCGTTTTGCCGTCGATGAGACGGTCGTATTGCTTCATCATGTACTGGGTGGTGGTGTACACCCGCTCGGCGTACCGGCCCAGCCAGAACAGGCGGTTCTGTTTGCTCAGTGTGACAGTATCCATGTGTCCTTGAAGCCTCCTCCCTGAGAAGAATTGACGATAAAGCTGTCCGGGTTCCGGGAGAACCGGGTCAGGCCGCTGGGCCAGACCTTGGTCTCCTCACCGCCGGAGAGCACAAAGGCCCGCAGGTCCGCTTTTCGCTCCACTTGGGTCTCCCCCTCCACAATGGGCAGGTCCTGGAAATCAATGACCTCCTGGGCGATGAACCGGCGGGGCTGGGCCAGGATGGTCTCCCGCAGGTCCGCCAGCTGCTGATGGGTCAGTTTATTGCCGAAAACCACCCCGTAGCCCCCGGCCTCTGCCACGTCCTTGATGACCAGAGTGTCCATGTGCTCCAGCACATACTTCCGGTCCTCTTCGTAAAAGGGCAGGTAGGTGGGGGCGTTGCAGAGGATTGGTTCCTCCTTTAAATAATAGCGGATCATCTTGGGCACGAAGTAGTAGATGCCCTTGTCGTCGGCCACCCCGTTGCCGAAGGCGTTCATCACCGCCACATTCCCCGCCCGGTAGGCGGCCATCAGGTTGGGGATGCCGATGAGGGAGTCCGGCACAAAGGCCAGGGGGTCCATGTACTCATCGGACACCCGGCGGTAGAGAGCGCCCACCCGCTGGTCCCCCTTGGTGGAGCGGAAATAGAGCACGCTGTCCCGCACATACAGGTCCCCGGCCTCTGCCAGCACTGCCCCGGCCTGCTCGGCCAGGTAGGAATGCTCAAAATAGGCGGCGTTGTACCGCCCGGGGGTGAACACCACGTTGATGCCGCCGGTGTTCACGCTGTCCATGGTGCGGCGAAGAAGCTGGCCGTAGTCCCGGTTGTCCAGCACGTTGTTGTGCCGGAAGGTGTCCGGGCTGCACCGGCGGCACAGCTCCCGGGCGATGAGGGGGTAGGAGGCCCCGGAGGGGATGCGCAGATTGTCCTCCAGGATGTACCACACCCCGTCCTTGCCCTTCACCAGGTCGATGCCGGAGATGTGGCTGTACACCCCCTTCACCGGAAGAATCCCCTCGCACTGGGGCAGATAGCCCGGAGATCGGTAGACGAAGTCCTCCGGCACCACCCCGTCGGCGATGATGCGCTTGTCCCCATAAACGTCCCGCAGAAACAGGTTCAGGGCGTTCACCCGCTGGATGAGTCCCCGCTCCAGGCTGCTCCACTCCTGGGACGTGATGACCCGCGGGATGGCGTCAAAGGGAAAGAGCCGCTCCTGAAATTCCCCATTTTTATAGATCCCGAATTTTACCCCGTACCGGGCCAGCTGCTGGTTGATCTGCTGCTCGTGCCGGATTAAATCATTCATTTCTGCTCACCATCCTTTGTAAAAAAAGAGCATGGCACCGGCGTCCTGCTGACGCCGTTGCCATGCTTTTTCTGTGCGTTCATTATAAAACCGGAGGACGGGCCCCGTCAAGGGAAACCGGCGGGCGAAGGACAGAATATCCCTAATGACGAAGAATCTGCCGCAAAATCCTGTGGGTTTTGTGTGTTTCTTCCTTCTTATCCGTCTCATCCGTTGGCTTCCGTTTCCAGGGCGCGATAGGCCGCCTCGTCCACCGGCTCCATCCACTGACTTGCCGTGTGCTCCCCGGGGACCTCCACCGCCAGGTGGGTAAACCAGCTGTCCGCTGCCGCCCCGTGCCAGTGCTTGACCCCCGGAGGGATCACCACCACGTCCCCGGGACGAAGGGCCCGGGCGGGCTCCCCCCAGGCTTGGTACCAGCCCCGGCCATCGGTGCAGAGCAGAATCTGCCCGCCGCCGGTTTCCGCCTGGTGGATGTGCCAGTTGTTCCGGCAGCCCGGCTCAAAGGTCACGTTGCCGATGGGAACCCCCTGGGTAGTGAGCATGTTCAGATAGCTCTGGCCCACAAAATACCGGGCATAGGCGTCGTTTGGGCCGCCCATGGGAAACAGGGGGGAATGATTCTCTTTCATGGTTCGCGCTCCTTTCCTTGCTCCGCTGCCGGGCGTCCAGCACGCAGCGCTCCGTCTCAGCAGGGTCCACCTGATAGACCCCGTAGCCCAGCATGGGCATTTTTACGCCGTTGTTCAGTGCGACCTATTCCACGATAGCACCTCCCAGTGTCGGCGGGTTTGTTTCCTTTTCTGCCTGTATTGTACCCCCTCCCCGCTTGACCCGGAAGAACAGATATGGTAACATCGTATGAACCAAAAGGCAAAACAAAACCCTTGTTCCGGAGGTGCCCCCATGCTCAACCCAAACCTGACCACCTTTCTTGCCGTGGCCGACTGCGGCAGCTTCAACAGGGCCTCGGAACGGCTGTACATTTCCCCTCCCTCGGTGATGAAACAGATCAACACCCTGGAAAAACACCTGGAGCTGACCCTGTTTACCCGCACCAGCCAGGGCATCCAGCTGACGGCCGCAGGCCAGGTCCTCTACCGCCGCACCAAGGAGCTGGCCGGGTTTGCCGCCGGGGCGCTGGAGGAAGCCCGGCGGGCGTCGGTCCAGGCGGAGAACACCCTCTGCATCGGCAGCTCCATCCTGAACCCCTGCAAGCCCTTTATGGACCTGTGGTACCAGGTGAGCCAGGCCTTCCCCGGCTACAAGCTGCACATCGTTCCCTTTGAGGACAACCACCAGGGCATTCTGACCGAGATCGCCGCCCTGGGAGAAAAGTTTGACTTTCTGGTGGGGGTCTGCGACTCCAGGCTGTGGCTGGACCGGTGCAACTTCTACCAGCTGGGCACCTTCCAGCACTGCTGCGCCGTGTCCCGGGAGCACCCCCTGGCCCAAAAGGAGCGTCTGACCATCCAGGATCTCTATGGCCAGACCCTGATGATGGTCAAGCAGGGGGACTCCGCCGTGGTGGACAGCATCCGGGCGGAGATCCAGGCCCATCCTCAGATTCAAATTGAGGACACCCCCCAGTTTTACGACATGGAGGTGTTCAACCGCTGCGCCCGGACGGGCCACGTGATGGTCACCCTGGAGTGCTGGCGGGACGTTCACCCCGGGCTGGTCACCATCCCCGTGGACTGGGACCACGCCATTCCCTATGGCCTGCTCTACGCCAAGGACCCGCCGGAGGATGTGCGCCGGTTTGTGTCCCTGATTCAGGACAGGCGCACCCAAGCTGAACCGTCAGGAGGAACCCATCATGCCCCACATCATTGAAATCACTGACCTGGCCCAGCCGGAGCTGGACGTGTTCGCCCGGCTCACAGAGGCCCAGCTGCGCAACCGGCTGGAACCGGAAAAGGGCGTTTTTATCGCGGAAAGCCCCAAGGTGATCCAGTGCGCCCTGGACGCGGGGCTCACCCCCGTCTCCCTGCTCATGGAGCGCAAGCACATCCAGGGGCAGGCCAAGGAGATTCTGGCCCGGTGCGGGGAGGTCCCCGTGTACACCGCGGACCGGGATCTGCTGGCCTCCCTCACCGGCTATCCCCTCACCCGGGGCATCCTCTGCGCCATGCGCCGTCCAAAGCTCCCCACCGCGGAGGCGCTGTGCGCCGGGGCCCGCCGCCTGGCAGTGCTGGAGGGGATTGTGGACTCCACCAACGTGGGGGCCATCTTCCGGTCGGCGGCGGCCCTGGGGATGGACGGGGTGCTCCTCACCCCCTCCTGCGGGGACCCGCTATACCGCCGGGCGGCCCGGGTGAGCATGGGAACGGTTTTCCAGATTCCCTGGACCCGCATCGGCAGCCAGCCCTCGGACTGGCCCCAGGCCGGGCTGGACAGGCTCCGGGCCCTGGGCTTCAAAACCGCCGCCATGGCCCTAAGCGACACCTCCGTCAGCCTGGAGGACCCAAGGCTGGCGGCGGAGGACAAGCTGGCCATCGTCCTGGGCACCGAGGGAGACGGTTTGGCTTCCGCCACCATTGCTCAATGCGACTACACGGTGCGCATTCCCATGTACCACGGGGTGGACTCCCTGAACGTGGCGGCGGCCAGCGCCGTGGCCTTCTGGCAGCTGCGGGTCCGCTGAATCTCTGATCCCTCCCCGAACAAAAGGAATCCTTCCATGCAGATTGCTCTCTATCTCATCGCCGGTCTGGGGGCCGGGGTGGTCACGGGACTGGCGGGTCTCTCCGCCGCCGTGGTCATTACCCCCATTCTGGTCAGCCTCTGCGGCTGGGCCAGCTATGACGCGGTCACCGTGGCGCTGTCCGCCGACGTGCTGGCCAGCCTGCTGTCCGCGTACACCTATTACAAAAATAAGCACATTGACCTGAAAAACGGCGCCCGGGTGACCGTTACCGCCTTTCTGGGGACGGTGGTGGGCAGCTACTGCGGCTACCTGTTCAGCCAGGCCCAGCCCGACGGCCTGGGGTACCTGTCCATGGCCACCACCATTTTCCTGGGCATTAAATTTCTTCTCCGGCCCATCACCAAGGGGGCGGACGCCGCCCAGGGGGGCGCGCTGCTCACCTGGAAGAAAACCCTGCTGGCCATGGTCCTGGGCTGCGGCATCGGCTGGGTCTGCGGCTTCACCGGCAGCGGCGGCGGGGTGCTGATGCTCACCGTGTTCACCCTGGTGCTGGGCTACAACCTGAAGGTGGCTGTGGGCACCAGCACCATGATTATGTCGGCGGTGGCCCTCACCGGCGCGGTGAGCCACTTCTGCCTGGGGGCGTCGGTGCCACCAGGTCCTCTGGCCCTGGTGGTCCTGGCCTGCATGGTTGGGGCAGTGGTCTCCGCCCGGTTTGCCAACCGGTGCGAGATCGTCCGCCTGAACCGGGTGGTGGGCCTGGTTCTTGCCGCCCTGGGGTGCATTACCATTCTCATCAAGCTTCTTTGATACAGCAAACCCCCGAAAGGCCGCCCGGGATGGGCGGCCTTTCGGGGGTTTGAGGGTTGAGGAGGGAACGATGGTTTCTGTCGTTTGTATTACTGGGCGGCGCACTTGCCCGCGCAGTGGGCGCAGCCGTGGCTTTCCTCCCACAGCTTCTCCGCGGTGGGAGCCCAGTTCTCCGCGTAGGACACGCACTTGTCGGAAAGGGCTTCCACGGTCTCGGGAGACTCGTAGTCGGTGTTCACCGCCCCGGTCTGCTGGACCAGGTCCTTGATCCGCTGGGGGTTCTCCAGCATGGGGCAGGGGCGGAGCATGTTGTCGTTGAAGGGCTGGTTGTCGTGGTAGGCCTGGAAGATGGGGCTCTTCAGGGCCTCCAGCAGGGTGCAGTCGTGGATGTTCGCGTTGGAATAGTGGATGAACACGCAGGGCTCCACGTCGCCCTTGGCGTTGATGTGCAGA
Source organism: Oscillospiraceae bacterium (assembly GCA_016296565.1). Taxonomy (GTDB): domain Bacteria; phylum Bacillota; class Clostridia; order Oscillospirales; family Oscillospiraceae; genus Evtepia. Next base: position 15,729 of record JAEDJB010000014.1, on the reverse strand, counting down.
TAGCGCCGGCCGCCGGCGATGCAGCCGCCCACATACTCGCCGTCGTTCTGGAAGTCCATCATGAAGATGGGCTTCTTCTGGCGCATGGCGCGGATGTTGTGGTACATCTCCTCCCGCTGCTGGGGGTTGAGGAGCAGTTCGGGGGCTGCGCCGCTGCCCACGGGCATATAATGGAAGAACCACACAAAGAGGGCGCCGCTGTCCACCATGAAGTCGAAGAACTTCTCGCTGCTCAGGTCCTTGTAGTTCTTGCTGGTGTAGCAGGCAGAGATACCGAAGGGCAGCTTGTGGGACTTGAGCAGTTCCATGGCATGGCTCACCTTCTGGAACACGCCGTCGCCCCGGCGGCCGTCGTTGGCGTCCTCGAAGCCCTCCAGAGAGATGGCGGGCACGAAGTTCTTCACCCGCAGCATCTCCTGGCAGAAGTCCTCGTCAATGAGGGTGCCGTTGGTGAAGGAGAGGAACTCGCAGTCCGGGTGCATCTCGCAGATCTTGATCAGGTCCTTTTTCCGCACCAGCGGCTCGCCGCCGGTGTAAATGTACATATAGGTACCCAGCTTCTTGCCCTGCTTGACGATGGAGTCGATGGTCTCCAGGCTCAGGTTCAGCTTGTTGCCGTACTCTGCGGCCCAGCAGCCGGTGCAGTGCAGGTTGCAGGCAGAGGTGGGGTCCAGCAGGATGGCCCAGGGCACGTTGCAGTTTTCCTTCTCGGAGATCTCGTGCTGGATGGAGCTGCCGTTGAGGCTGGCGTTGACGATAAAGTTGCGGAAGAAAGCCTTGCGCACGCCGGGTTCCAGCTCATAAAGGCGCAGGATCAGCTGATACCAGTTGTCCTTCTTTTCAATGGCCCCGCGGATGGCATTTCTCTGGCCGGTATACCAGTCGTCGGGTACCAGCTTGTCCACCAGGCCCATCAGCTTGGGGATGTTGGTCTCCGGGTCGTTCTCCAAATAATTCAGGGCCTGGTTCACCGCGAAGGCCCGCACCGTTTCTTTAAGGCCAAGATTTCCCATTTCATATTACTCCTTTGCTGTTATGCTGAGCATCCCCTCCGGTCCCGGGGAGCCCAGGGGATTATGTTTAAGAAAAGTATAAAAAAAAGAGCCCTTACTGTCACGGGACACCTTTTTTAAATTGTCATATTTTTTGACAAACAAAATTTTTGTTACTTTTTGGGACACTTTTGGAAGTTTGTCCCTTGCCCCGTCTCCTTTTTGAACATTAAACTATCGAATGGGCACCCTACCGGCACCGTTCTTTTGTAACAAAAGTCCTTTTTTAAAGGCCCGTGCCTGTGCCCAGGCTTTGAATATATTAAGGAGGCCATTCCATGTCTCATACCCTGTCCCCCCGCCTGATCGAGACCGTGGTTCGAAAAATGCTGCGGGACGCCAAGGATTCCCCGGAGCGCAGTCTCCGGAATGTGGTGGATCTGGCGCTGCACTTTTCCGTGAGCCCCGCCCAGGAGCGTTTTTTTGATACGGCCCGGCAGATTCTGTGCGATGAACACAGTGCCTATTATTCCCTGGTCCGGGATCTTCTATTCCACGTGGACGAGGAGCGGCTGGTGTCCTTCGGCATGGCGCTGGGCTACAACGGCTGCATCGCCGGGTCCAAAACCATCCGGGCGCTGGCGGAGGAGGGTCTGCGGGTGCCCTGGTTTCTGACCCTGGACACCGGCGGGCAGACGGATTCCTACAAGGAAGAGGCCTATCAGGACCTGATCCGGCAGGGAAAAGAGCTGGGGATCACCACCTACGCCCTGCTCCCCAGCGGCGCCCCCCGGGCCTTTCTCCCCCTGGCGGAGGCCCACCCGGACTGCGCCTTTGTTTTCTTCTGCCAGCCGGAGGATATCACCACCGCCTTTCTGGAGGAAGCGGAAGCCCTGCCCAACCTGGTACCCGCCATCCGCTGCCGGGAAGAGGCCGAGGAGGCCTGCCAGAAGCTGCGGGACAGACGATTTCTTTACGCCCTTTACTACCCCTACGGAACGGACATCGGCCCCGGTCCTGGGGAGGATCTGCTCTGCTTTGCGGAGAACTTACACGCCCCATTGACCCTTCTTCTCCCCCAGCCCGGCTGTCCCCCCACGGTGCGGAAGCAGGTCTACGACCGGATGTCCTCCCTGCGCTGCCGCCAGCCTGGCCGTACCATCCCCTGGGATCTGCTCCAGGACGGCCAGACGGTGGACCGCCTGGTGGCCCGGGACACCGTCCCGGTGTACTTCGACGCCGCCGGCCAGCTCCGCTCCATGGCGGACGGCCGGGTGCTCACCACCCACACGTTGTTTGACCACCCCCTCTCCGCCCTGCTCCGGGAGGCCTTCCCCCAGGGATAACCCCGGCAGGATATAAAAAGCGGACGGTCCGGGATGTTCTCCCTAACCGTCCGGTTCTTTGTGTTCTGTTTTGGTCCGCGTTTTACAGGTCTCCCCCCAGGTTCACGCAGGAGTGAAGAAGGGCCACAAATTCCTCTGGGGGGATACAATCCTTGTCCCGGAGCCACCGCTTCAGGCTGCAGATAAACGCGTCGGTAAAAAAGATGACGTGAAATTCCAACGCCTTCTGATCGCTGAGGATGCCCTGCAGCTCCTCCCGCAGTTCCTCCGCAACCACCGGGAGGATCATCTCCCGGAAGTGCTCGGAAAAGGAGTTCTGCCCCTCGATGTCCAGCACCCGGCGGTAAAAGCCCCGGTTCTCATAAAAATACTTGCAGATATCTTCCATGCGGGTCCATTGGCTGTCGTAGGTCTTGCCCAGGGCTGCCGCGATAAATTCCGTATCATAGATCCAGTTGACCAGATCGTACTTATCTTTGAAATGATAGTAAAAGCTCTTTCGGTTCATATCGCACCGCTCACAAATATCCGCCACCGTGATCTTTTGGAAGGGATGCTCTTCCATCAGCTCCTTCAGCGCAGCCGCAAGGGCCCGTTTTGTGATGTGTGAATCTGGCAAAGCTCCAGCTCCTTTCTCTCCGCGCCGCACCGTTTTCCCCGGCAGCGTTTTCAGGTACACTTTAGTAATTATAGCAGAATTGTGGGGTTCTGGCAAGATTTGCCCCGGAAAAGTCTCTTTGTCAGGTTCCCCTCTTCGTAAACATACCGCACGAATTTGTCGTGCAATTCTCACCATGGAAGGATGAGACGATGAAAGAAACTTCTCGCCCAAGATGGATAACCCTGCTCAAGGCCGCCCCGATTCTGGTCTGCGTCCTGCTGGTTATCTGGTTTCTGGCTGCCGGAGACGGGATCTCCGTGGATACCATTTTGTCCTATACCCCCAAGAACCCGGTGCTGGCCGCCCTGCTGATGCTGGCCCTGTACGGAGTCAAGAGCTTAACCATTGTCTTCCCCATTCTCCTGCTCCAGGTGGCCGCGGGGCACCTGTTCCCCACAGGGGTCGCCCTGGTGGTGAACCTTCTGGGCCTGGTGGTGGATTTAACCATCCCCTTCTGGATTGGACGGGCCTCCGGCTCCGGGCTCATCCAGAAGCTGACCCAGCGGTTCCCCAAGCTGGAGGGGCTGCTGGGCATCCAGCAGAACAACACCTTCTTCCTCTCCTTCTTCCTGCGGGTGATTAACTGCCTGCCCGGAGACGTCATCAGCATGTACCTGGGAGCCACCGGAACACCCTACTTCACCTTCCTGGCCGGACAGATGCTGGGGAGCCTGCCCAGCACCATCTGCGCAACGGTTCTGGGCAGCAGCATTTCCGACCCCCTCTCCCCCAAGTTTGTCCTGTCTCTGCTGCTTACCATCCTGATTGCCGTCTCCTCCTCCCTGTTCTACTATCTGTATAAAAAGAAAACCAAAAAGAAAGCCGAACCCCCTGCGCCGTCCTCCGACCGGGACGACGGCCGCCCTGTTTCCTGAGGTGATTGTTTTGACTGCATCCACTCCCGCCACCATTGGGCTGCCCAGAGCCCTTCTCTACTACCGCTACGGTCCCCTCTGGCGGACCTTCTTCCAATCCCTGGGCCTGAAAACCGTGGTGAGCCCCCCCACCAGCCGGAAGATTCTGGACCAGGGCACCGCTCTGGCCCAGGACGAAACCTGTCTGTCCGCCAAGATCTTTCTGGGCCACGTCCAGGAGCTTGTGGGCACCTGCGACTACATCCTGATTCCCCGGATCAGCAACTTCGGCCGGTGGCGGAACATGTGCACCCGGTTCGAGGGGCTGTATGACGCCACCCGCAACGTCTTCCGGGGCTCCGGCCAGGAATTTCTGTCCTACAATGTGGACGTGCTCCAGGAGCTGGAGGAGGAAGCCGCCTTCCTCACCCTGGGCCAGTCCCTGGGCTTTCCCCCGAAAGAGGTGAAAAAGGCCTACGCCGCCGCCAAAAAGCAGGAGCAGCAGGTGTGGAAGGCCAAGCTCCGGGCCCAGGACCAGCTCTACCGGGCCCAGGGGCTGAAAATCCTCCTGGTGGGCCACAGCTACATCCTGGACGACCCCTTCGTGGGCAAGGTGATCATCGACGCTCTCAAGCAGTCCAATGTCACCCCCATCCGGGCGGACATTGTGGACCGGAACGCTGCCCTGAAGGCCAGCCCCAAGCTCTCCCCCACCTGCAAGTGGGAGTACAGCCGGGAGCTGGTGGGGAGCATCGCCCTGCACCGGGACCAGGTGGACGGCATTATCCTCCTGAGCGCCTTCCCCTGCGGCCCCGACGCCATGGTCAACGAGCTGCTGGTCCGACGGCTCAAGGGCATCCCCGTGCTGAACATGGTCCTGGACGGCCAGAGCGGCACCGCCGGGGTGGAAACCAGGCTGGAGAGCTTTGTGGACATCATCCGCTTTAAGGAGGGGAGCCTGTAATGAAGATTGCCAAACGCGTTGCCTTCCCCCGGTACGCGGAATATAACTGCGCCCTGAAATACTTCGTGGAGCAGGGGCTGGACGCCACCTACATTCTCCAGCCCGCCCTCACCCGGCGGACGGAGGAGCTGGGGGCCAAGTACAGCCCGGACTTCGTCTGCACCCCCTTCAAAACCGTTCTGGGCAGCATGATCGAGGCCCTGGAGGCCGGGGCGGACACCATTTTCATGACCCACGGTCTCTGCCGCCTGGGATACTTCGGGGAGCTCCAGGAGCAGATCCTCCGGGACCTGGGGTATACCTTTGATTTTGTGAACCTTTCCGAGTACAGCACCGGCAAAAAGCGGGACTGGCTCCGGGCCATCAAGCGGGTGAACCCCAAGCCCAACCTGGGCAAGCTCACCCTCCGGGCCTGGGACACCATCAAAATGGCCCAGTACCTGGACCAGGTCACCGACTTTTACTACCAGAACTGCGGCTTTGACGCCACCGGCGGCCAGTACAAGCAGATCTACCAGCAGTTCATCTCCGGCATGTACACGGCAGCCTCCAAGCAGGATATCCAGGTGGTCTACCAGCGGGCCATGGACAAGTTCCAGCGGGTTCCTCTGGACAAGCCCGCCCGTCCCCTGCGGGTGGGCATTGTGGGCGAGCTCTACACGGTGATGGACCCCTTCTCCAACCTGGAGCTGGAGCAGAAGCTGGCGGACATGGGGGTGGAAATTCACCGGTGGATGTCCATCACCAACCGGCTGGTCCACTACCCCGGGGAAAACAACCTGAACCCCGAGATCCGGGACCTGTGCACCTACGAAATGGGCCCCACCTCCACCGCCAACATCTGGTGCGCCAAAAAGTACGCCCAGCAGGGCTTTGACGGGCTCATCCACATCAAGTCCGCCAACTGCACCCCGGAGATCGACATTATGCCGGTGCTCCAGAACATCAGCAGCGACTACAAAATCCCCCTGCTGTGCCTGACCTACGATTCCCAGACCAGCGACGTGGGCCTCATGACCCGGCTGGAAGCCTTTTACGACATGATCGACGCGAAAAAGAGGGTGAGACGATGAAGCAAGCATACCTTGGCATCGACGTGGGCTCGATTTCCACCAAAGGTGTCATTATCGACGACGACAACCAGATTCTCAGCAGCTCCTACATCTGGACCGAAGGGGACCCCATCGGCGCGGTGAAGCGGCTGCTGCGGCTGCTGGAGCAGGATTTCCCCAAGGACACCTACACCGTCATGGGCACCGGAGCCACCGGCAGCGCCCGGAAGCTGGTGGGCACCATCGTGGGCGCCACCATTGTGAAAAACGAGATCACCGCCCACGCGGTGGGCACCACCACCTTCTACCCCAACGTGCGCACCATTCTGGAAATCGGCGGCCAGGACTCCAAGATCATTCTGGTGGAAAACGGGGTGGCTGTGGACTACGCCATGAACACCCTGTGCGCCGCCGGCACCGGAGCCTTCCTCTCCAGCCAGGCCAAGCGGCTGGGCATGGAGGTGGAGGAAATCGGGGACTATGCCCTGCGCTCCCAGCACCCCACCCCCATCGCCGCCCGGTGCACCGTCTTTGCCGAGTCTGACCTGGTCCACAAAATCCAGATGGGCCACCCCCGGGAGGACATCATCGCCGGGGTCTGCCGGGCGGTGGTGGCCAACTACCTGAACAACGTGGGCAAGGGGAAGAAGATCCTCTCCCCCGTGGTGTTCCAGGGGGGCGTCAGCAAGAACGCCGGTGTGGTGGCCGCCTTTGAGGACGCCCTGGGCTGCAAGGTGCTGGTGGACAAGAACGGCCACCTGATGGGCGCGCTGGGAGCGGCCATTCTGGCCCGCCGGAGCAAGGTCCGCAAGGCCTTCGACTTTGCCGTGGAGGACCTGGAGTTTCACACCCGGGAGGCCACCTGCGGCCGCTGCCCCAACAACTGCGAGATCATCTGCGTCTACCAGGGCAGCCGCCTGATCGACGCCTGGGGCAACCGGTGCGAGCAGGGTGCTGTGACCCCGGAATGAAGGAGCAACAAAAGATGCGCTGCGGAAAACCGCAGCGCATCTTTTATTTCTGCTTCTTTGGAGGTTCAGACGCAGCAGGGCGGCACAGCAAGCCGCTGTGCCGCCCCTCAGGGTGTTAAAACTCAGATTTTCTCCAGGATCATCTTGGCGCAGTCGATCTGGTTGGGGATGTTGCCGTTCTTGTCACGGACTCTCCAGATGTCGGGGGTGATCTCGTCCACCACGTACATCTTGCCGTTCTCGTCGTAGCCCACCTCGATCTTAAAGTCGATGAGGGTCAGGTCCATCTGCGCCAGCTCCTTCTTCAGGACCTCGCCCACCTGGGCCAGAATCTTCAGGCCCTCGTCATACTGACCGGGAGCCAGCATACCCTTCATGATGCACAGCCGCTCGCTGATGAGGGGATCGCCCTGGGCATCGCTCTTCAGGGTAACCTCGGTGTAGGGGGGATCAAAGACAATGCCCTCCTCCAGGTCGAAGCGGCGGCACATGCTGCCGGCGGTGAAGTAGCGCAGCACGAACTCCAGCTTGGGCACGGTGAGCTTGCGCACCTGCATCAGGTTCTGGTCGATGTCTGCTGCCAGGTAGTGGGTGGGGATGCCGTTCTTCTCCATGATCTCAAAGAAATGCTTGGAAATCTTCAGGCCGATCTTACCCTTGCCTTCCACGCTGCCTCCCACAGAGTTGGAGCCGGGGTCAAACACGCCGTTTTCGCCGGTGGCGGAATCCTTAAAGAACAGGTTCACCACGCCGGTGGCCTCGTCCAGCAGAACGGTCTTGGTCTTTCCATCGTAGAGTTGCTTCATATATCGTTCTCCTCTCCAAAGTTTCTTGTCCTTAGGTTCCCCTCCTGGAGGGAGGAAAACCCCCTGAATGGGTGTATTATATCACAATCTGAAAAAATTGCGAGAGAAAGAATTGCTTTTGTCCCCATTTGGCTAAAATTTTCTGTTTTTCCCGCTCCGTTGACTTCCCCGCCTTCCCCGCCGTATACTATACGTATCAAATCATAGGAGGAAACCGCCATGGGCATCCGAAAGACTCCACTGGAAAAAGAATGGGCCGCCCTGGAAAAGAAAGAAGCCCGGTTCCTGGCTGGCCGGACGGAAAAGGAGGACAGCCGCCTGAACCAGCTGCTGGCAGAAAAGGTTCCTGACGGCCTCCAGGGCACCCTGGACGCCGCCTTCTGCAAGGCCTTCCACCTGATCTTTGAAAAGGGCACTGGCGTCATCGAAAAGACCTATCGCCGGGACCAGGTCCGGCAGACCTACCAGGTGAACCAGTACGCCCACCAGCTCTCCCCCAGCAAAAAGACCCTGCGCACCTTCTCCAAGGGGGCCAGGTCCACCGGGGCCAAGGGAGTGCTCCTCTCCGGGGCTTCGGGGGTGGGCATGGGCCTGCTGGGCATCGGCCTGCCGGACATTCCCCTCTTCACCGCCATGGCCCTGCGCACGGTCTACAAAATTGCCCTGGAGTACGGCTTTGACTACGACAGCCAGGAGGAGCAGTACTTTATCCTCCTGCTCATCCAGGGGGCGGTCTCCCACGGGGAGGAATTTCTGGCGACCGACCATCTGGTGAACGACTACATCCGCTCCCCCGCTCTCCCCCCGGACTACAACAAGCAGGTGCAGATCCAGCGCACCGCCGGCGGCCTGTCCAAGGAGTTGCTGTACATGAAGTTTCTCCAGGGCATCCCCCTGGTGGGCGCTGTGGGCGGGGTGTTCGACCTGGTGTACATGAAGCAGATCAGCGGGTACGCCAACCTGAAATACCAGCGGCGGTTTCTGGCCGGTCAGAGGGCTTAACCGCCGGTTAAGAAAACCGCCCCTTGGGAAAACCACGCCTCAATTGACCCTCCGGGGCCCAGCTGATATCATGGAATCACACCACCATTGGAGGAGGATTTCCTATGAAGATCAGCCAGATCATCCGGCAGAAGCGGCTGGAACAGGGGCTTACCCAGGAGCAGGTGGCCGCCCGCCTGGGAGTCACCGCCCCGGCCGTGAACAAGTGGGAGCGGGGCGTGTCCTATCCGGACATCACCCTGCTGCCTCCCCTGGCCCGGCTGCTGGGGACCGACCTGAACACGCTGCTGTCCTTCCGGGAGGACCTGACCCCCCAGGAGGTGGGGGAATTTTTAAACCAACTGAGCGCTTTGGGCACCGCCCAGGGGGTGCAGGCGGCCTTTGACCTGGCCAGAGAAAAGCTCCGGGAGTACCCTGCCTGCGACCTGCTCGTTCTGAGCACTGCCATGACCCTGGATGGGCTGGTCTCCATGCTGGGCAGTCCCCCGGAGGAGCCCGCCTGGCAGCAGAGGGTGGAGCAGCTCTACCGCCAGGCAGCGGACAGCAGCGACAGCGGCATTGCCCACCAGGCCAAAGCCATGCTCATCAGCCGGCACCTGGCCCGCCAGGAGCCGGAGGAGGCCCAGATCCTGCTGGACACCCTGCCCGATGCCCCACCCTTTGACAAGCCTCAGCTTCAGGCCAGCATCTACACAGCCCAGGGCCGGTGGGAGGAGGCAGCCCGGATCACCGAGCAGTCCCTGCTCCGCAATCTGAGCATTTGTCTTTCCACCCTGAGCACCCTGCTGGATCTGGCCGTGGAGGAAGAAGACGTCCCGCGGGCAGAGGCCATGGCGGCGGCCATCCAGGACCTTTCCCGCCGGTTCGACCTCTGGGACTACAACGGTCCCGCGGCTTTGTTCCGTCTGGCGGTTCTGCTCCAGGACCCGGACAAGGCAATCGCCGCCCTGGACCAGCTGATCACCAGCCTGGAGCGGGACTGGGAACCCGGGGACTCCCCCTTCTACTGCCACATCCCCAGGAAAGAAAGCGGGGAGCAGGTACAGGCGCTGCTCCTGCCTAAAATTTTAACGGAGTTGTCGGACCCCCGGCATCCGAAGTACGGCTTTCTTCACAAAGCGCCCGGATTTTCTGCCCTGCTGGACCGGTGCAGACGGCCGGAACCGTAAAAGAACAAACCGCACGGAATCGAAGAAGGATTCCGTGCGGTTTGTTCAGCGTTTCCAGCCGCATGCCCGACCGGCCAGGGTGAGGATCAGCTCCGCTTCCTCCTCGGGGCTGACCCGCTCCGGGTCGTTGATCCAGTCCTGGAGGACCTTGTAGCTGCCATAGATGGCGAAGGCGATGGTGGCGGCCTTTTCCTTTTCGTCCTGGATCTCCGCCAGGGCCGCGTTCATCATTTCCTCAATCTCCGGCAGGGAGAACAGGCGCTGGGCAAACTTTTCGTCCAGCGTGTTGTTCATCAGCATGGTGGAAAACTCCAGGTTGTCCTGGATCACATGGAGCACCAGGGACACCCGGCTGTGGACGCTCTCCCGGTTCTCCACATCCGTGTTTTCAATGGCCCTGGCGATCTCCCCCAGGTAGTTGTCCGCCATCTCCGCCAGCACATCGTACTGGCTGCCGTAGTGATTATAAAACGTGGTCCGGTTGATCCCGGCAATCTCACACAGCTCCCGGATGGAAATCTGACGGATGCTCTTTTTCTTCAGCAGGGTGAAGAACGCCTGGTAGATAAGCTGCTTGGTCAAAGCAACCCGCTGGTTGGATTTCACTCCCATAAACCGACTCCTTCCGTCACTTCAACACTTTTTTAGCATCTGTCGATTGTAACCTATACAGGTGTTGATTTATAATGAGCGTATCATATAAACAGCATGCTGTCAAGCAGGCCCCAGCTGCGGATCACCCCGGATTTGGGAACGCTGGAACGAGGGAGCAGGTACCATGAAACGATTTGCCAATTTCATCGTAGAACGGCGCTACCTTGTGCTGGTGCTGATGCTGGTGCTTACTGCGGTATGCGGGCTGATGATCCCCCAGGTGGAGATTAACGGCGACATGACCAAATACCTTTCGGACAGCTCCCCCATGAAGCAGGGACTGGACATCATGGAGGAGGAGTTCGAGGAGCAGGACAGCTTCCAGGCCATCCACGTGATGTTCCGGGATCTGCCCGCCGGGCAGCGGGTGACCGTAGCCCGGGAGCTGTCCCGGCTGCCCTATGTGGCGGACGTGGACTACGACAAGGACAGCGAGGACTACAACAGGGACGGCTGCACCCTTTACGATCTGACCACGGAATACGAATACGACTCTGACGAGGAGAACGCCATCGAAAAGGCCATCAGGGAAACCTACGCCCAGTACGACGTGGTGATCGAAACCGACGACGCGGACAGCAGCGACAGCGTGACCCCGGCTCTGCTGCTCACCGCCCTGTCCCTGCTGATGGTGATTCTCTTCATCATGTGCGCCTCCTGGTTTGAGCCCATCATTTTCCTGCTCACCATCGGAATCGCCGTGGTCATCAACATGGGCACCAATCTGATCATGGGCAGCGTGTCCACCATCACCTTCTCCATCGCGGCCATTTTGCAGCTGGTGCTCTCCATGGACTACTCCATCATCCTGATGAACCGGTACCGCCAGGAGGTTCAACACACCGACGACCGCAAGCAGGCCATGAAAACCGCCATGGTAAACGCCTTCTCCACCATCACCAGCAGCGCCTTTACCACCTTTGTGGGCCTGCTGATGCTGGTGTTCATGAGCTTCAAGATCGGGCGGGACCTGGGCATTGTGCTGGCCAAGGGGGTCCTCTGCAGCCTGTTCAGCATCTTCACCGTGCTGCCCGGCCTCATTCTCATGTCCCACAGGATCATTGCGAAAACCGCCAAGCGGGAGCCAAACATTCCCATGAAGGGCGTGGCCGCTGTCAGCTACCGCTTCCGCCGGCCCCTGGCTCTGCTGTTTCTGGTGCTGATGGTGGGCTCCTACCTTCTTCAGGGGCTGACCCCCATTTCCTTCAGCACCGGGGCCAACAGCGAAATTTACCAGATCTTCACCAAGGAAAATGACCTGGTTGTCCTGTACAACAACCAGGACAGCGGCAGCATTGAGACCCTAACCGAACAATTTGAGGACGACCCCAATGTGATCGCCCTGGTCAGCTACCCCACCACCCTGGGGAAAAACTGCACCGCCGGGGAAATGGTAGATCTGATCCAGGCCATGGCCCCGGAGGAAGACCTGGACCTGGACGAGGAAACCCTGCGCATTCTCTACTACCACTACTTCCGGGACGGGCAGGCGCCCAAGCTGACCATGTCCCAGCTGCTGAACTTCCTGGCAGACGATGTGGCAGCAAACGAGACCTTCGCCGGGCAGCTGGACCCTGAGATGCTGGATCAAATCGACGTGATGAAAAACCTGGCGGACGCGGACCAGCTCACCCAGCCCAGGACCGCCGCCTCCATGACCAAATTCCTGGGGCAGGACAATCTGGATCTGAACACCATGAAGCAGCTGTATCTGCTCTATTTCATCCAGCACGGCGGGGTGGACACCGGCACCATGACCCTTCCTGCCTTTGCCAGCTTTGTGATCCACGAGGTGGCAAAGGACCCGGACTACGCCTCTATGTTCGACAAGGACGCCCTCTCCCAGCTGAGCGCCCTGGAAACCTACACCAACGTGGCTGCGGTGACCCGCCCCCGCACCTACGACGATATGGCCGCGGTGCTGGGGATGGACCCGGAGGAGGTAAAGCTGCTGTATGTGTACGCTGCCGCCCTGGATGACAGCTATGAGCCGGCTGCCATGACCCTCCAGGAGTTTGTCTCCTTCCTGATTGAGGACGTGGCCGCCAACCCGATTTTTTCCAGCCAGATTGACCAGGAATCTCTGAACCAGCTAAAGCTGCTGGCTGCCTTTATCAATCCCGACACCGTCCAGCAGCAGATGACCGCCCAGGAGCTGGCCGACACCCTGGGCATAGACCCCGCCATGGCCGAGCTGCTGCTCTGCCTGTATTACGGAATCGCCGACGCCCAGAACGAAATCATGACCCTGCCGGACTTTTTCGATTTCCTGGTAAACCAGGTTCTCTCCAACGAGGCCCTTGCCGGGTTCTTTGGCATCCAGGACACGCAGCAGCTCACCGGCATGAACCAGATTATGACCACGGCAGCCTCCGGCCAGCCCTGTCCCCTGGCCCGGCTGGCGTCCCTCACCGGCCTGGACACCGAGACGGTGTCCCAGCTTTGCTCCCTGTACTACGGCACCACGGACCTGGAGGACAAGACCATGAGCCTGCCGGCTTTTACGGACTATCTGGTCAACACCGTGATGCCCTGCGAGACCTACAGTGGGATGCTCGATGAGGGGACCTGGGAGCGGCTCACCCAGCTGTACCAGCTGGTGATGGCCGCGGCCTCCGGCCAGGGCTTTTCTCCGTCGGAAATGGCTGGGATCCTGGGCATGGACGAGGACCAGGTCCTCCAGCTGTACGCCCTGTTTTTGGGCTCGCTGATTGAGGACAAAACCATATCCCCCCAGCAGATCGCCGCGTTCATCCTGTCCTGCGATTCTCTCTCCGCTCTCCTGGGAGAGGAAACGGTGCAGCAGGTGGCCCTCCTGCTGGAGCTGATGGAGGCTGCTCTGACGGAAACGCCCTACTCCTACCAGCAGATGGCCCAGCTTTTGGGGATGGACGAGACCCAGATGAAGGTGCTGTTCGCCTACCACGACTTTCCCACCGGCGCCGACAGCTACCGGATGAGCATCCAGGAGATGCTGAACTTTATTTCCGAGAACAGCGCCATCTTTTCCATCATGATGGACAAGGACAGCCTGGCCCAGCTGGAGCAGGCCCGGGCCATTGTCAACGGTTCCGTTGCCGGGACCGCCTACACCCCCCAGCAGATGGCCCAGCTTTTTGGGATGGACGCCGGGCAGATGAAGAGCCTGTACCTGCTCTACATCAGCAGGCACGGGGACACCAGCGGGTGGAAGATTTCCGTGAAGACCCTGGTGGATTTTTTGGTCTCCGACGTGCTCACCAACCCCAGCCTGGCCGGCGCGGTGGACGCTGAGATGGCCAGCAGCCTGAAGGGAATGCAGGCGCTGATCAACGCCGTGCTCTCCGGCCGGCAGTACAGCGCCCAGGAGCTGGCCGGTCTGCTGAGCGCCTTCGGGACGGAGGTCTCAGAAAATGAAATGGAGCTTTTGTGCCTGTTTTACGGCAGCAAGTATGACTACTCCCCCACCTGGGCCATGTCCATAGAAACCCTGTTCAACCACCTGGCCGAAAACGTGGTGAACGACGCCCGGTTTGCGGAATTTCTGGACGACAGCTTCCGAAGCCAGATTGCCGACACCCGCCAGCAGCTCATTGACGGAATCGCCCAGCTGAAGGGCACCAACCACTCCATCCTGCTGATCGCCACCATTCTGCCGGATGAGTCGGAGGAAACCACCGCTTTTCTGGATGCGCTGGTCCAGGCCTGCGACACCAACCTGAAGAACGACTACTACCTGATCGGCACCTCCGCCATGTACCGGGAAATGCAGGGCGATTTCAGCCATGAGATGCTCTTCATTACCCTGCTCACCGCAATCTCCATCTTCCTGATTGTGGCTCTGACCTTCCGCTCCCTCCTGATTCCCGCCTTTCTGGTGCTCATCGTCCTGTGCGGCGTGTATCTGACGGTGGCCGTCAGCGGCCTGCGGGGGGAGAGCATCCTCTACCTGGCCTACATTGTGGTGCAGTGTATCCTCATGGGGGCCACCATCGACTACGGCATTCTCTACACCAACTACTACCGGGAGTTCCGCCAGACCCTGGATATCCGGGCCTCCCTGGCCGCCGCCTATGAGAACTCCACCCACACCATTCTCACCTCCGGCCTTATCATCGTGATCGTCACCGGGATTCTCGGCACCTTCTCCACCGACCCCTCCGTTGCCCCCATCTGCCTCATCATCTCCATGGGCGCCCTGTCGGCCATTCTGCTGATTCTCTTTGTCCTGCCCGGGATGCTGGCCACCTTTGACCGCTTCGTGGTGAAGCGGCCCAGGTCTGACCATCCCCCTGATGACTGACCAATGAAAACGCAAAAAAACACGGAATTTTAAAAATTCCGTGCTTTTTTCTGTCCTTATATTACCACAAAATGGGCAAAAATTCAAGTCTTGTCATTGCTTCGGGCTTGGGGTATTAAGAATAGCGAGGTGATTGCTATGACAAGTTCCATGACGGCCCTGGTCAGCGCCTTTGCCCGGGCCTATCACACAGAGCACAGCGCCGCGCCGGTGCACCGGGACCCTCTGGCCCGGCGGCTGCTGTCTGATGAAGAGTACCACAGCATTGGAGAGAACATGGCCCAGGGTATCGGCTTTTTCGCCCCGGGGTTTCAGGGCACGCCGGAGCAGGCCCTGCGCCATGTGGTGGACCGCCAGCTGGCCCCCTCCCCCCTGGGCCGGGCGGTCTTTGCGGAGCGGGCCCTGGAAAACGCCATCCAGTTGGGTACCCGGCAGTACTGGATGCTGGGGGCGGGGTACGACACCTTCCCCTACCGCCGCCCGGACTGGGCCAAAGACCTGACGGTGCTGGAGCTGGACCGGCCGGAGGCTCTGGCGGACAAGGCCCGGCGGCTGGAGAAGGCGGAGATTGCCATTCCCCCGGAGGTGCACTACATCCCGGCGGACCTGGCCGACTCCCAGTGGGCAGAGGAGGTTCTCCGGCACCCTGCCTATGACAGCCAGGCCAGAACCCTCTGCTCCCTGCTGGGACTGACCTACTATCTTCCCCAGAAGGCTTTCCGGGATCTGGTCGCCCGGCTGGGGGACCTGCTGCCCCCGGGCAGCGCCCTGGTCTTTGACTACCACGACCAGGACGCTGAACTGGGGGACGCCTCCCAGCGGCAGATTCAGCTGGCCCAGGGCGCGGGAGAGGCCATGACGGCGGGGTATGCCCTTGCCGACCTGGAGGAACTGCTGGGAGAGGGCGGCTTTCTTCTCTACGAGCACCTGACTCCGGCGGAGATTGACGGTCAGCTGTTCTCCCCCCACAACCAGG